>CBIGPF010000014.1:0-59288 GCA_966191535.1 uncultured Pseudomonas sp.
GGCCGCTGTCCTCGATCGGGCCGCGCTACTCGATCAGGATTGAGTCTCGCCCGTCTCGCCGTACAGGCCGAGTTCGGCGATGGCCAGCAGGGCGCAGCGCTCATCGTTGTCCGAGGTATCGCCGCTGACGCCGATGGCGCCCAGCAGTCGGCCTTCACCATCGCGCAGGAGTATGCCGCCGGCCACCGGGATCACTTCGCCGCCGGTGAGGCTGTTGATCGCATCGAAGAATGCCGGCATGGCCTGGGCGCGGCGCGCCAGTTCGCGGCCGCCGAAGCCCATGCCCAGGCAACCGCGTGCCTTGCCGGTAGCGATCTGCGGGCGGAGGAAGCTGGCCTGCTCATCGCGCAGTACCGCCAGCGGATGTCCGGCGGCATCCAGCACGGCGGCCGCCAGCGGTCGCACGCCCTCGGCGCGGGCGTGTCGCAGGGTGGTAGCGGCCAGGCGCGCGGCCAGTTCGACGTCGAGGGTAGTCATGTTCACTGGCTCCATTTGCCCAACTGGGCGACTCGGTCGCGGGTATAGAGATCGGTCCATTTCAGCGAGTTGAAGTCCGACACCTGCTTGGGGTTGTAGGCGGTGCGTTGCAGGCGTACCGGCTCGCCGGCCTTGTACACGGCCTGCAGGCGGTTGCGGTCCTGAAGGATGCGGATGTCTTCCAGCGGCGAGCCGTCGAGGATCAGCAGGTCGGCCTGCTTGCCCGGTTCCAGGGTGCCCAGGGTTTCGCCGCGAGGCATCAGGCGCGAGCCGACATGGGTGGCGGCATAGAGCGCTTCGGCGGGCGTGAAGTCCAGCCGGCGCACCAGCAGCTCCAGTTCGCGGGCGTGCCATTCGCCATAGGGCGTCACGGCGAACCCGCTGTCGCTGCCACAGGCGAAGGGAATGCCGGCGGCCTTGGCGCGCTTGAGCACCGGGGTGCCCAGTTCCAGCGTCCGTGCGCAATAGCCGGCGTAGCCGGTGGCGATAGCCGGGTCGTGGGGCTGACAGAAGTCCACGGTGTTCTGCGGGAAGGTCATGGTCGGGGCGAGCACGCTGCCGGCGTCGAGCAGCGCCTCGATGCAGGCGTCGTCCATGTAGAAGGCGTGGAAGACCAGGTCGACCCCGGCCTTCGCCGCATACATCACCGCTTCTCGACCGTAGGCGTGGGTGGCGACGCGGCAACCGAGGCGATGGGCTTCCTCGACCATCTCGCGGGTTTCGTCGGCGGTGAAGGCGGCGATGATCTCGCCATTGGGGCGACGGTGCGTGCCGTCCATGGCGATCTTGATCAGGTCGACGCCATCCTTGGCCTGCTTGCGGATTTCCGCGATGGCCTCGGTACGGCTGGTGACCAGTGCAGCAGTGAAGTACTCCGGGGCACCGACGCGGCTGGGGAACCAGTCGTTGAGGCTCTGCCGGTTGGTGATCACGCGGCTGCTGGCGGCTATGCGCGGGCCTTCGAAGAGCCCGGCGTTGACCGTGTTGCGCACGGCGATGCTGAGCTGGCCGCTGTCGCCGGGGCAGACCATGGAGGTGACGCCTGCGGCGAGCACGTGCTGGGCGAAGAACAGGCCCCGCAGGGCGCGGAATTCGTCGCTGGTCCAGATATCGATGTCTTCCTCGCTCTGGGCATTGCCGAAGGCCAGGTGGGTGTGCACGTCCACCAGGCCGGGCATGACGAAATCGCCGCGGACTTCGCGATCACCCGCTGCCGGCCGCGGCGCTTCGGCGGTGGGGCCGACGTGGCGGATCACGCTGTTCTCGATGATCAGCGTCTGCTGTTGGCGGGCCTCCAGGCCGGTGCCATCGAACAGGGTGGAGCAGTGCAGGTGCAGGGCGCCCATGGACGGACTCTCCTCGTCGTGTTGTTTGCCGGCAGGCTAGGGCGGGCGTGGTGGCTGGCACTATCAGATGCTGTCGATGGGCGCCCATCGACGCCGTCGATACCTGGCGCAGGCCACGTGGTGCAAGGGATGCAGAGGACGGAGAGGCCTCGCCGGCCGGGTATCGGGAGTGGCGATGCCTGGCATGGCGATCGGCGATTTTTCCTGCGGCCGTGGCGAAGGCGAGGATGCGCCCGCCCATCAACCACCAAGGGAAACTCCCATGAAGGCTATTCGTGATCTGTTGTTGAATCTGGAAGCCGAACGCCAGCGCGCCCTGGTCGAGGAAGACCACGCGCGGCTGGACGAACTGTTCGCCGATGAGCTGCTGTATGTGCATACCACCGGGCTGGTACAGGACAAGACGCAGTACCTGGACTATGCCCGCCACGCCGTGCGCTACCTGGCGGTGGAGCGCGGCGAGCTGGCGGTCCGTCTGTTCGGCGATGGCCTGGCGCTGATGAGTGGCCCGCAGTGCAACCTGCTGCAGAAACGTGGCGGCGGCGAGCCGGTGCGCGCCGAGGGCTTCGCCTCGCAGCTCTGGGTGAAGGGCGAGAGAGGCTGGCGCATCGCGTCGTTCCACGGTACACGCACGCCAGCCTGACCCGGCATTCCCTGTAGGAGCGGGCCATGCCCGCGATCCGCGGACAGGGTCCGCGCCCGGAAGCGCTCGAATGCTTTACTTGGGCCGCTGCTGCCGGTCAGCAATCGCGGATGGAGTCCGCTCCTACGCCTATGGCCTGGGTGGCGTGGGGCGAAGGCGGACTGCGTCCGCGCTGGTTCGGTGCCAGGATCGTCGCAGGCATGGCCAGCTCCTACAGGGCAGCTTCGGCGACAACCGCAGGAGCGGGCCATGCCCGCGATCGCGCCCATGGGGCGCTCCTGCAGGGGGGACTGTGCATCAGGAAAAACGGCGCCGAGGGGCGCCGTGGAGGGCGGGGCCGCCACCCCGCAGGAGCAGCGCCGGACGACCGGCGCAAGGGAGGTCAGGCGGTGTGGCCGCCGAGGGTTTCGGCGATCCAGTCGGCGATGTAGTGGCCGGCGTTGATGCTGTTGTCGAAGCTCGAATGCTGCACGCCACCTTCGCGCTCGGTGAAGATCTTCAGCTCGCGCCGGGGACTGTTCACCAGTTGCTCGTAGGTGCGGTGCGCCCACTTGAGCGGAATCTGCGAATCCTTCTCGCCGTGGGTGACCAGGAAGGGCACGCGGATGCGGTCCAGCACGCCATCCAGGTGCACGTTCTCGGCGATCGCCATGAACTCGTCCATGTCCTTCGCGCCCCAGACCCATTGCACGTGCGCCCAGTAGTGCGGCACCGGGAAGTTGCCTTCCTTTTCCAGGCGGCGCTTCTGCACGTCGCGCCAGTCGTGGTTGGCGCCCCAGACCACGCCGCAGGCGAAGCGTGGCTCGAAGGCCACCGCCCGCGGGCAGTAGTAACCGCCCAGGGAGACGCCCTCCAGGCCGATGCGCCTGGGATCGACTTCCGGGTGGGTTTCCAGCCAGTCCACCACGCGGCTGGCCCAGTGTTCGCTGTCGTAGCGTGCGGTCAGGCCGTGCAGGCGCAGCGCCTCGCCGGTGCCGGGCTGGTCGATGATCAGCGAGGACACGCCACGCCTGGCCAGCCAGGCCGGCAGGCCGACGCGGTACTTCATTTCCTTGGTCGAATCCAGGCCGTTGACCTGCACCAGCAGCGGCGCGGGGCCATCCACACCGTCGGCGCGGACCAGCAGGCCGGAGAGGTGCTTGCCTTCATAGGGAATCTCCACGCGCTCGCAGTTTTCCTTCGACAGGTCGATACCGCGGGCGAAGGTTTCCAGGAAACGCTGGTACAGCGCCTCGCGGCCCGGCGCACCGTGGGCCTGCAGGCGTTCGCAGGTGAGGTAGTAGGTGGCGGCCCGGTTGTACTTCTCGCCGGCGGAGAGGCGTCGGCCGGCGGCTTCATCTTCCTCGGCCAGGGCGCAGAGCTTGTCGGCCATTGTCGACCAGGTTTCGCGGAAGGCCCGGGTGCCGGCGGCGTCGGGCTGCTTGGCGGCCTCCTGCAGCGGAGCGCACATCTCCTCGATCTCGCCCAGGCGGGCGCCCATCTCGATGGCCAGGTCCACCGAGAGATTCCAGACGTAATTGGTGGGGAAGTAACGGAACATTCTTCTTGTCCTTCTGCGGTCGTTGAGTCCGGCGCCCGGAAACAGCGGCAGGCACGCAGGGCGCGGTTCGACGGCAAGGTACGCAGGCGGGAAGGGGCGGGGCCAATCGCGAGTGGGGATGCGAGGTATCGTGAAACGCGATGCCCCGGCGCCGTTGCGGCAGCCGGGGCGATGGAAGCCGGGCAGGCGGCGGGATGGGTCAGCCGGTGGCGCGCAGGGCGTCCGGTTGCTGGTCGACGCTCTGGATGAAGTCGCGGATCCGCTCGCGCAACCAGCGGTGCATGGGGTCTCCCTCCATGCTGCGGTGCCAGAGCATGAACTCGCGCATCACCGGGATCTTCACCGGCGGAGGCAGGATGCGCAGCGGCAGGTAGTGCGCGTACAGCTCGGCCAGGCGGCGGTGCATGGTCGCCACGCGCTGGGTACCCACCAGCAGTTGCGGCAGGGTATTGAAGTCGTTGGTGATCACTTCCAGACGGCGGTTGAAGCCGTACTGGCTCATGAACCAGTCCTCGATGCTCAGGTGCCGGTTGCGCCCGAAGCCGACCGAGATGTGGCCCATCTGCATGTACTGCTCCAGGGTCAGCGCGTCGCCGACCTCGGCGTTGTCGCGCCAGACCACGCAGACGTGATCTTCCTCGAACAGCAACTGCGCCGGGTGGCCGTCGATGATGTAGCGCTCGGGCGCGATCATCAGGTCGAGCTCGCCGCGCATCAGCATCTCGGCGGTGTTGTCGCCGGGGCTGAGCATCTCGAAGGTGATGTGCGGCGCCTGCTGGTGGATCTTCTGGATGACCTGGGCGAACAGCACGCTGATCAGGTAGTCCGACGTCACCAGGCGGAAGTGGCGCTTGCTGCTGGCGGGGTCGAACACCGGCTTGGAGGTGATCGAGGAGCGGATCGTCAGCAGCACTTCGCGCACCGGTCCGGCGAGCTCCAGGGCATAGGGCGTGGGCTGCATCTTGCGCCCGACCTGCACCAGCAGTTCGTCCTCGAAGAAGGTGCGCAGGCGCCCCAGTACGCCGCTGGTGGCCGATTGGGTCATGTGCAGGCGTTCGGCGGCACGGGTGATGTTCTGCTCTTCGAGCAGCACATCCAGCGCCACCAGCAGGTTCAAGTCCAGGTGGTGAAAACGCATGGCGATGGCTCACGGTTCTTGTAGTTATTTTCGCGATACCTTCCCGCCGCATTCCCGATACGTCAATAGCACGCTGCCTCCCAGGTGCGGCTAACGCCCCACGACATGGGCCGCCACGCAGGTATCGCGATTGCCGATGCCTCGCATCCCTACACGCGATTGGTCAGCCCGCCGGGCGAGCCATCACCCTGCGCTCCAGTCGAGCGGCCGACGAGCCGCGGCGACCCACCACCGGCGACCCGCTGCCCGGCGCCGAACATAATTTCAATGGAGTGGTAGCCATGAACATTCTTGGACTCGACGCGCTGGTATTCGGCGTCGACGATATCCAGGCCTGTGCCGATTGCCTGCGTGATTACGGCCTCACGGCCGCCCAACTGGATGCTGACGGTGGCCGATTCGAGGCGCTGGACGGCACTGCGATCATCATCCGCCGTGGCGATGATCCGAGCCTGCCGCCGGCGCTCGGACCAACCCCGTCGCTGCGCGAAACCCTCTACGGCGTGGCCTCGACCGCGGACCTGGACGCCATCGCCGACGAACTGGGACGCGACCGCGAGGTGCGCCGCGACGAGAACGGCGCGCTGCACAGCGTCGACGACCTGGGCTTCGCCATCGCCTTCCAGGTTTCCTGGCGCCGCGCCTTCGAGGCACCGGCCGACCTGACCAACGCCCCCGGCAGCGCGCCGCAGCGCCCGCTCAACCAGCTGGGCATCACCCCGGACATGCCGGCACAGCCACGCACCCTGTCCCACGTCGTCTACTTCGTGCCCGACGCGGCCAAGGGCGAGGCGTTCTATCGCGACCGCCTGGGCTTCGTCACCACCGACAGCTTCGTCGGCGTCGGACCCTTCATGCGCACCGCCGGGATGGACGACCACCACTGCCTGTTCATGATCCAGACCCCGCCGCACATGCAGGGCTGCGAGCACTTCACCTTCCACATGGGCAGCGGCACCGAAGTGCTACTGGCCGGTACGCGCTTCCAGCAGAAGGGCTGGACCAGCTTCTGGGGGCCCGGCCGCCATCTGCTGGGCTCCAACTGGTTCTGGTACTTCAACAGCCCGCTGGGCTGCCACATCGAGTACGACGCCGACATGGACAAGCACGACGATGCCTGGGCCGCGCGCCAGGCGCCGATGTCGGCGGACAACTCGCAGCTGTTCCTCTTCACCTCGCGGGAGAAATGGGCGCCTAGCGGTCCGCCGCCCAAGCAGGGCTGAGCCGTGGATTGCGTGGCGCTGTGCCGGCTCGACGAGCTGGACGAAGGGCAGTCGCGCGGCTTCGACCCGCAGGGCCGCGGAGCGGACAGCCTGTTCGCCCTGCGTCACCGGGGGCGGGTGCGCGTGTACCGCAACCTCTGCCCGCACCTGTCGGTGCCGCTGGAGTATCGCAAGGACCGCTTCCTCAGCGCCGATGGCCAGTGGGTCATCTGCTACGCCCACGGCGCGCGTTTCCGCCCGGAGGACGGCACCTGCGTGCACGGTCCCTGTCGCGGGGAGGTGCTGCCGGCGCTGCACCACCGCGAAGCGGACGGCTGGCTGCTATTGCCGCTGGCGCAACTGGAGGCCTGAGGTATCGCGCCACGCGATAGGTCGCATCCGAGGACTCGATTAGTCAAAGCCCGGCCACGCCGGGAAGCTGTGCCCCGGGCACGCAGAACGGCCGCCGCGCAGAACGTGGCGGACAACAAGAACAAGACGTGAGAGATGCCATGAATACTGTGAGCAACGTGCTGATCGTGGGCGGCGGGATTGGCGGGCTGTGCGCCGCCATCGCCCTGCGCCGCAAGGGAGTCGCGGTCGACCTGGTCGAGCTGAAGACCGAGTGGACGGTCTACGGCGTCGGCATCATCCAGCAGAGCAACGTGGTGCGCGAGATGCATCGCCTTGGCCTGCTCGACGCCTACCTGGACGCGGCCTACGCATTCGAGGACGTGGCCATCTACACCACCGGCGGGCAGCAGCTGGCGCGCATTCCCGGCCAGCGCCTGGCCGGCCCGCAGTACCCGGCCAACGTCGGTATTTCCCGTCGCGCGCTGCACAAGGTGCTGAGCGAGACCGCCATCGAACTGGGCACCCAGGTACGCCTGGGCACCTCGGTGGAGAGCCTCGAGCAGGATGCCGGCGGTGTCGACGTGCTGTTCAGCGACGGCAGCCAGGGGCGCTACGCGCTGGTGGTGGGCGCCGACGGCCTGTTCTCCAAGGTGCGTGGCCTGCTCTTCGGCGACCGCTACCAGCCGTGCTTCACCGGCCAGTCGGTGTGGCGCCACAACTTCCCGCGCACGGCCGGCATCGATCACCTGGCCAACTACCAGGGGCCGTCGGGCAACGCCGGGCTGGTGCCGCTGGCCGACGACCTGATGTACCTCTTCACCACGTCCCATGAGCCGGGCAATCCCTGGATGGACCCGGCCGGCCTGGCCGACGGCCTGCGCCAGCGCCTGGCCGGCTTCGGCGGGCTGATCGGCGAGCTGCGCGAGCAGATCGGTGACAGTGCCGAGGTCGTCTACAAGCCGCTCGAAGCCGTGTTCGTCGACGAGCTCTGGTACCGCGGCCGCGTGCTGCTGATCGGCGACGCCGCCCACGCGACCACGCCGCACCTGGGGCAGGGCGCCGGCATGGCCATCGAGGATGCCGTGGTGCTGGCCGAGGAGCTCACCGCCGGCGGCGAGCTGGAGGACCAGCTGCAGCGCTTCATGGGCCGCCGCTTCGAACGCTGCAAGTTCATCAGCGAGATGTCCCTGCTGGCCGGCGAAAAGGAAATCCAGCGCGACCCGTCCTTCGACCGTATCGGCCTGGTCAAGCAGATGCTGGAGGTCACCGCGCGCCCCATCTGATCGATCGCGCCCGGCGCGTCCTGCCTTGATGGCGCGCCGTGACCCAGGTCACCCACAACCGCCAACACCGACGCACAAGAACAAGAAAGAGGAAACCCCGATGTTGACTCGCACGCGTGCAACCGCGCGGCCACTGCCGCCGCTCAAACCCATTACCCTGGCTATCCTCGCGCTGGCTGCCAGCCACGCCCAGGCCTTCGAATTCGACACCGGCAACCCCGACCTTCGGGCGCGCTGGGACAATACGCTGAAGTACAGCGCCGCCTGGCGCACCCAGGACCCGAGCAGCAAGCTCACCGAAGGCCAGACCGCGCTGAACCTCGACGACGGTGACCGCAACTTCGACAAGGGCCTGATCTCCAACCGCCTGGACCTGCTCTCCGAGCTGGACATCACCTACGGCAACGTTGGCGCCCGGGTCAGCGGCGCGGCCTGGTATGACGACGTCTACAACCGCGGCACCGACAACAACGATCCCAGCCGCGCCAACAGCTACTCGGTGGACTACGACGAGTTCACCGACGACACCCGCACCCTGCACGGGCGCAAGGGCGAACTGCTGGATGCCTTTGTCTTCGGCAAGACCGAGATTGGCGAGATGCCGGTTTCCGGTCGCCTGGGTCGCTACGCCATGCAGTGGGGCGAGAGCCTGTTCTACGGCATGAACGGCATCGCCGGCGGCATGGCACCGATCGACGTGGTCAAGGGCCTGTCGGTGCCCAACACCCAGTTCAAGGAACTGATCCGCCCGGTGCAGCAGGTCTCCGGCCAACTGCAGCTGACCCCGGACGTCTCCCTGGGCGCCTACTACCAGTTCGAGTGGGAGGCCAACCGCCTGCCCGCCGCCGGCAGCTACTTCTCCAGCGACGACTTCTTCGGCGACGGCGGCGAGCGCATGTTCATCGGCTCCCCGGTGATGCCCGGCGGCCAGCCGCTGGCCTTCTACCGCGGCAACGACAAGGAGGCCAAGGATTCGGGGCAGGGGGGCCTGCAGTTGCGCTGGCGCACCGAGACGGTGGACTGGGGCGTCTACGCCATCCGCTTCCACGACAAGAACCCGCAGCTCAACGTGCGCCCCGATTTCGCCAACCTCAACCCGGTGACCGGCAAGGCCGGCGAGTTCTACTGGGTCTACCCCGAAGGTATCGAGGCGCTGGGGGCGAGCTTCTCCACCACCCTGGGCAACTTCAACCTGGCGGGCGAGCTGTCCACCCGCTGGAACCAGCCGCTGGCGTCCACCAGCCAGCACGCGCTGGCGCCGGGGGAGGCGATCAACAACGACGATGACCCGGTCTACGCCACCGGCCGCACGCTGCACGCCAACTTCTCGTGGCTGGCGAGCCTGGAGCCGAGCTTCCTCGCCGCCGAGTCCAGCTTCCTCGGCGAGATCGCCTGGAACCGGGTGATGAGCGTGAGCCAGAACGCCGATGCGGTCGATCCCAACGCTGACCGCGACGCCACCAGCCTGCGCCTGGTGTTCGAACCGATGTACCGGCAGATCTACCCCGGCCTGGACCTCTCGGTGCCCATCGGCGCGAGCTACACCAACGGCGCCTCCGAGGCGCTGGGCACCGGCTTCGGTACCGACCACGGCGGCGACCTGAACATCGGCCTGAAGGGCAACTACCTCAACACCTGGAGCCTGGGCCTGACCTACACGCACTACTACGGCCCGGAGAACACCTTCCTCGACGCCGACAACCACTACACCTTCGAACAGTCGCTGAAAGACCGCGACTTCATCGCCTTCACCGTCAGCCGCACCTTCTGACCGAGGACTGCCCGATGAAACACAACAAGAAAGTTGTTTCCCTGCTCACCGCTTTGAGTGCCTCCCTGCTGTTTGCCCATGGCGCCTTCGGCGCTGTGTCCGCCGAAGAGGCGGGCACGCTGAAAACTTCACTGACCCCGCTGGGCGGCGAGCGCGCCGGCAATGCCGACGGCAGTATCCCGGCCTGGACCGGCGGCTACACCCAGGTCGACCCGGCCTACAAGGACGGCGGCAAGCGCGGCGATCCCTTCGCCAGCGAGAAAGCGCTGCTGACCATCACCGCGCAGAACATGGCGCAGTACGCCGACAAGCTGACCCCCGGCATCCAGGCGATGCTGAAAAAGTACCCGGACAGCTACCGCCTGGAGGTCTATCCGACTCACCGCAGCGCGGCCGCGCCGCAGTCGGTGTACGACGCCACCTTCGCCAACGCCACCAGCGGCAAGCTGGTGGAGGGCCCCGCCGGGCCGATGCCCGAAGGCGCTGCCGGTGGCATTCCGTTCCCGATTCCGGGCAACGGCGTGGAGGCGATCTGGAACCACCTGCTGCGCTGGCGCGGGGCTTCCTGGCACTCGAACTTCAACCAGTACCTGACCACCGCCGACGGCAAGCACGTGCTGACCAACGACTCGCGCGGTGATTTCCAGATGCCCTGGTACCTGCCCGGTGGCAGCGGCGAGAAGGGTGTGTTCTGGTCCATCCGCATGATCAACGATGGCCCGCCGCTGCGTGCCGGCGAGGCCATCACCGGCCTGGAGAACCTCAACGCCGACAAGGCTGCCGTGTGGACCTACCTGCCCGGCCAGCGACGCGTGCGCCGGTTGCCCAACGCCTGTTGCGACACCCCGACACCGGCCACCGCCGGGGTCATGAGTTTCGACGAGCTTTACGTGTTCAACGGCCGGGTCGATCGCTTCGACTGGAAGCTGGTGGGCAAGAAGGAGATGTACATCCCCTACAACGCCAACAAGGTCTTCACCGCCGCCAGCGCCGAGTCGATGCTCGATGCACACCACCTGAAGTCCGACGCCATCCGCTGGGAGCTGCACCGCGTGTGGGTGGTGGAAGCGACCCTGAAGGACGGCCAGCGCCACGTGATGCCGAAAAGCACCTACTACCTCGACGAAGACACCTGGGCCGCCATTCTCGGCGAGCGCTACGACGCCCGCAACCAGCTGGCCAAGGTGGTCTGGACCTCGCCGGTGGTGATGCCCGACCTGCCCGGCGTGGTGACCCTCACCAACGGCTTCTACGACTTGCTCTCCGGGGCCTGGTTCGCCGGTGACCTGTTCGCTGGCAAGAACGAGCAGTACCGCATCGTGCCGCCCTACAAGGACTCGGTATTCACCGCCGACGCCATGGCGGGTGAGGGCGTGCGCTGATCGTCCGCGGGCAGGCCCGACGTCTCGGGCTTCGCCCAGCTCCGGGAACCCTGTAGGAGCGGGCCATGCCCGCGATTCGCGAGCATGGCCCGCTCCTGCAGGGGGCTCGTAGCGATCCCGGCTGTACCGATTACAAGAAAAAAATAAAGGTTGCGTGCGATGAAGAAGAGTTTCTCCGCCTGGCTGCTGGCAGCCTGTTGCGTTGTGCCTGCAGCGTTTGCCGGTGGCAGCGTGGATGTCCTGGCGCAGCCCGCGGTGCATGGCCCGCAGGCCCTGCGCGCGGTGTTGCAGGATGTGGCCCGCGCCGGCGCGCGCCTGGTGGCCGTGGGGGAACGCGGTGTAGTGCTGCTCTCCGACGACAACGGCACGACCTGGCGCCAGGCCACGGCGGTGCCGGTGAGCGTTGGCCTGACTGCCGTGCAGTTCATCGATGCGCAGACTGGCTGGGCCATTGGCCACGCCGGCGTGGTGCTGCACAGCGAGGATGGCGGCGAGCACTGGACCCTGCAGCTCGACGGCAAGCGTGGTGCTGCCCTGGAGCTGCAGGGCGCCGAGGCTTCCGGTGACGCTGCGCGCGTCGCCGCTGCGCAACGGCTGGTAGCCGACGGCGCCGACAAACCGCTGCTGGCGCTGAGCTTCGCCGATGCCCATCACGGCCTGGTGGTCGGCGCTTACGGCCTGGCGCTGAGCACTGCCGACGGTGGTCGCAGCTGGCAGTCCGAGATGGGCCGGCTGCCGAACCTGCGTGGTCTTCACCTGTACGCCCTGGCCCGCGCCGGCAGTGACCTGTACGTCGCCGGCGAACAGGGCCTGCTGCTGCGTTCACGCGATGACGGCGCCCACTTCGACGCCCTGCAGAGCCCGTACGACGGCAGCTACTTCGCCGCCGCCGTGCTGCCCGGTGGACGCCTGCTGGTGGGTGGCCTGCGCGGCACCCTGTTCGCCTCCGACGATGCCGGTGAGAGCTTCCAGCCGCTGGCCAATCCGATTCCCGCATCGCTCAACGGCATCCGCGTGGCGGGCGGGCAACTGCTGCTCGCCAACCAGGCCGGGATGCTGCTGCGCAGCGGCCTGGAGCATTTCGTCGCGCAGCCCGTGCCGGTGTCCGACGGCCTGCCGCTGACGGCCGCCATCACCGCCGCCGACGGCGCCATCGTGGCTGTCGGCATGGCCGGTGTGCGCCGCCTGGCGCCTTCTTCCCAACCCCTTCGCGCGGACTGAGCCATGCACGCCACGAACTCCCCTGCGCCGTCCAGCGGCCGCCTCGACGACTTCGACAGTGCTTCCGGCTCGCTGCTGGAACGTGCGCTGTTCAACCATCGCGCCCTGGTCCTTCTGCTGTGCCTGGCGGCGACCCTGCTGCTGGGCTGGCAGGCCACCCGCCTGACGCTCAACGCCAGCTTCGAAAAGATGATCCCGCGCGAGCACCCGTTCATTCACAACTACCTGGAGCATCGCCAGGAGCTGGCCGGGCTGGGCAACGCCGTGCGCATCGCCGTGGCCAATCCGCGCGGCAGCATTTACGACAAGGACTACCTGCACAGCCTGCAGCAGCTCAACGATGCGGTTTACCTGCTGCCCGGCGTCGACCGCGCGGCGATGAAGTCGCTGTGGACGCCCTCGACCCGCTGGACCGGCGTGACCGAGGACGGCCTGGAAGGCGGCCCGGTGATCCCCGACGGCTACGATGGCGGCGTCGCGAAACTCGAAGAGCTCAAGCGCAACGTCGAGCGCTCCAACGAGATCGGCCAGCTGGTGGCCTTCGACCAGCGCTCGAGCATCGTCTACGTGCCGCTGCTGGAGAAGACGCCGGACGGCCATGCGCTGGACTACACGGCCTTCGCTCATGAACTGGAAAGCCTGCGCGCGCGCTTCCAGGGACAGGGCGTGGACATCCACATCACCGGCTTCGCCAAGGTGGTGGGCGACCTGATCGACGGGCTGAAGCAGATCCTGCTGTTCTTCGCCGCGGCCATCGCCATCACCGCCGCGGTGCTCTACTGGTACACCCGCTGCGTGCGCAGCACCGCGCTGGTGGTGATCTGCTCGCTGGTGGCGGTGGTCTGGCAGCTCGGCCTGCTGCCGCTGCTGGGCTACGAGCTGGACCCATACTCGGTGCTGGTACCGTTCCTGGTGTTCGCCATCGGCATGAGCCACGGCGCGCAGAAGATGAACGGCATCATGCAGGACATCGGCCGCGGCATGCATCGCCTGGTGGCGGCGCGCTTCACTTTCCGCCGGCTGTTCCTCGCCGGGCTCACCGCGCTGTTGTGCGACGCTGTGGGGTTCGCCGTGCTGATGATCATCCGTATCCAGGTGATCCAGGACCTGGCGGTGATCGCCAGCCTCGGCGTGGCAGTGCTGATCTTCACCAACCTGATCCTGCTGCCGGTACTGCTGTCTTATGTCGGTGTCAGTGCGCGCGCGGCGCGCCGCAGCCTGCGCGCCGAAGAGGCCGAGGCGAGCGGGGCGGACAAGCACGCCATGTGGCGCTTCCTCGACCTGTTCACCCGTCGCCGCTGGGCCGCCGCGTGCATCGCCGTGGCCGCGCTGATGGCCGCCGGTGGCTATGCCGTGAGCCTGCACCTGAAGGTCGGCGACCTCGACGCCGGCGCTCCCGAGCTGCGCCCGGACTCGCGCTACAACCGCGACAACGCCTTCGTCACCCGGCACTACGGCGCTAGCAGCGACGTCTTCGCGGTGATGGTGCAGACCCCGGCCGGAGCATGCTCCGCCTACGACACCCTCAAGCGCGTGGATGACCTGGACTGGCAGCTGCGCGGCCTGCCGGGCGTGGACTCGACCAACTCGCTGGCGCTGCTCAATCGCCGGGTGCTGGTCGGCCTCTCCGAAGGCAGCCCGAAGTGGTACGAGCTGGTGAACAACCAGGCGACCCTGAACATGGTCACCGCCAACGCCCCGCGCGGCCTGTACAACGACGACTGCAGCCTGCTGACGCTCTACGCCTACCTCACCGACCACAAGGCCGACACCCTGGCGCGGGTGGTCGACAGCGTGCAGGCCTTCGCCCACGACAACGACAGCGAGCAGGCGAAGTTCCTCCTCGCGGCCGGCAGCGCCGGCATCGAGGCGGCCACCAACCAGGTGGTGAAACAGGCCAACCGCGACATGCTCTGGTGGGTCTACGGCGCGGTGATCCTGCTCTGCCTGGTGACCTTCCGTTCCTGGCGCGCGGTGCTCTGCGCGGTGCTGCCGCTGGTGCTCACCTCGATCCTCTGCGAGGCCCTGATGGTGGCGCTGGGCATCGGCGTGAAGGTCGCGACCCTGCCGGTGATCGCCCTGGGCGTCGGCATCGGCGTGGACTACGCGCTCTACGTCATGAGCATCGTGCTGGCGCAGCTGCGCCAGGGCGCCAGCCTGTCCGAGGCGTATTACCGCGCGCTGCTGTTCACCGGCAAGGTGGTGATGCTCACCGGCGTGACCCTGGCCATCGGCGTGGGCACCTGGATCTTCTCGCCCATCAAGTTCCAGGCCGACATGGGCGTGCTGCTGGCCTTTATGTTCGTCTGGAACATGGTCGGCGCGCTGATCCTGCTGCCGGCGCTGGCGTATTTCCTCCTGCCGCAGCGCCAGGTCCGCGAAGAGGTGCAACCGACCGTGGCAGCGCACCACCTGCAGGAAGTCCACCACGACCGCGACTGCTGCCAGCAGCACGCCGCCGCGCCCCTGGCTTGCGGCCAGGCGCGCTGAGTCCACACAACGACAACAAGAGGACGAGCCCATGCCCTGCCTGAAGACCCTGTGGCGCGAATTGCGCGCCGGCCTGATCCAGTACGGCGCCACCCACTGCCTGCTGGTGGAGGCCCGCCATGAGCGCTGAACGCCGCGCCGGCGGCGCGCAAGCCCTGTTGCTGCTGTTCGGCAGCTGCCTGCCGGTGCTCGGTGCGGTGCTCATTGCGCCGGTGCTGCCACGCATGCAGACGCACTTCGCCGAGACCCCCGGTGCCGCCGTGCTGGTGCCGGTAGCGCTGACCCTGCCGGCACTGGTGATCGCCTTCCTGGCGCCATTGGCCGGTGTACTGGCCGACCGTGTGGGACGGCGACCGCTGCTGCTCGCCAGCATGCTGCTCTACAGCCTCTGCGGGGTGCTGCCGCTGTGGCTGGATTCGCTCGGCCTGATCGTCGCCAGCCGTGCCGGTATCGGCCTGGCCGAAGCGGGAATCATGACCTGCTGCACCACGCTGATGGGCGACTACTTCGACGGCCAGCGCCGCGAGCGGCTGTTCGCCCTGCAGATGGTTGCCACCTCGCTGTCCGCTGCGCTGTTCATGGGCCTGGGCGGTGCGCTGGGGGAGAGCGGCTGGCGTACGCCGTTCGTGCTCTACGCCGTGGGCGTGCTGTGCCTGCCGCTGATGGCGCTGCTGCTCAGGGAACCGCAGGCGCGCCGTGCCGAGCAGGAGCCGTCGAGTACCTCGCGCTTCCCCTGGGGGACGCTGGCGCCGCTGTACCTGCTCACCGGGCTGGCCGGCGTCAGCCTGTTCATCGTGCCGGTGCAGGCGGGCTACCTGCTGCAACTGCTGCACGTCGACGGCCCGCAGCAGATCGGCCTGACCATGGGCGCCAACCAGCTCGGCGTGCTGGCCGGCGCACTGACCTTCCGCCTGCTGGCGGAGCTGCCGGCACGCCGACTGCTGGCGCTGGGCTTCGCCACGGCGGGCCTGGGGGGCGGGCTGATGGCGCTGTCGTCCAGCCATGCACTCGTGGTTCTCGCCGTGCTGCTCAACGGACTGGGCGTGGGCCTGCTGCTGCCGACGCTGATCACCCAGGTGATGCAGCAGGTCGGCTTCGACCAGCGCGGCCGCGCCACCGGTGGCTTCACCGCGTCGATCTTCGCCGGCGAGTTCGTCAGCCCGTTGCTGGTGCTGGCGCTCACCGGCGGCATCGCCACCCAGCTGCCGCATGCGCTGCTGCTGGTGGCGCTGGCCCAGCTCGCACTGGCCCCGCTGTGCCCGGTGTTGCTGGGGCGGCAGATCAAGGCTCAGGCACTGGCCTGATCCCGACAACAAGAACGAGGACATGACCGTGAGCTACTTGCGCAATACCTGGTACGCCGCCGCCTGGGACACCGAAGTCGAAGCGGGGCAACTGTTCCCGCGCACCCTGCTGGACGAGCCCGTGCTGCTCTACCGCGACAGCCAAGGCATCGCCCGGGCCATCGGCAACCGCTGCCCGCATCGTTTCGCACCGCTGCACATGGGCTGCCTGAAGGGTGACGAGGTGCAGTGCGCCTACCACGGCCTGCGTTTCGACAGCAGCGGCGCCTGCACCCACAACCCCCACGGCGATGGTGTCGTCCCCCGGGCGGCGAAGGTCAAGGCCTATCCCCTGGTGGAGCGCCACAGCCTGCTGTGGATCTGGATGGGCGATCCGGCGCTGGCCGATCCGCAGCGCATTCCCGACTTCAGCTGCATGGATGCCGAGCACTGGTACGTCGGCAAGGGCTACCTGCACGCCAAGGCCAATTACGTGCTGGAAACCGACAACATCATGGACCTGAGCCACGTCGAGTTCCTGCATCCCTCGACGCTTGGCGGCGAGGGCGTGAAGAGCGCGATCACCAGCGTCGAGCAGGAGGGCGACAGCGTCTGGTCGAACCGCCAGACCGTCGCCGAGATCATGCCGGACTTCCTCTACCAGGCGATGAACATCCCCCACGGCACCCCGGTGGACCGCTGGATCGACGTGCGCTGGGACGCCCCCGCCAACATGCTGCTGTACGCCGGCGCGGTGCCCACCGGGCGGCCGCGCAGCGAAGGGGTGAACAACCCGATCCCGCACCTGTTCACCCCCGAGACCGGCAAGACCACCCACTACTGGTTCGCCATGTGCTTCCCGAACGCCATGGGCCCGATGGGCGAGCAACTGGCCCGTGAGCAGGTCGAGGCCATCCGCCGGCCGTTCGCCGCCGAGGACCTGCCGATGCTCGAGGCGCAGCAGGCGATGATGGGCGACGCCGAGTTCTGGTCGCTCAAGCCGGTGCTGCTGGTCGGCGATGCCGGAGCGATCCGTGCCCGTCGCGTGCTCGACCGGCTGATCGCCGAAGAGCGCACGGCAGGCGAACTGGCGAAGGAGACCGGCCATGCTTGAGGTTCGTGTCAGCCGCCGCGAGCAGGAGGCACAGGACATCCTCGGCTTCGAACTGCGCTCGCTGGATGGCGCCAGCCTGCCACCGTTCAGCGCCGGTTCGCATATCGACGTGCACCTGCCCAACGGTCTGGTGCGCCAGTACTCGCTGTGCAACGACCCGCGCGAACACGACCGCTACCAGATCGGCGTGCTCCTCGACCCGGCCTCGCGCGGTGGTTCGCGTTGCCTGCACGAGGCGGTGGAGGAGGGCATGCGGCTGCGCATCAGCGAACCGCGCAACCTCTTCCCGCTGGCCCATGAAGCCGGCCGCAGCCTGCTGTTCGCCGGTGGCATCGGCATCACCCCGATCCTCTGCATGGCCGAACGGCTCGCGCAGAGCGGTGCGACGTTCGAGCTGCACTACTGCTGTCGCTCGGCCGACCGCGCGGCCTTCCTCGAGCGCCTGAACCGGTCGAGCTTTGCCGACCAGGTGCAACTGCATTTCGATGACGGTCCCGTTGAGCAGCGGCTGGATGCCGCGCGCCTGCTGGCAGCGCCGGCGGACGACGCGCACCTCTACGTCTGCGGTCCCGGCGGCTTCATGGCCCATGTGCTGGACAGTGCGCGCCAGGCCGGCTGGGACGAGTCGCGCCTGCACCGGGAGTACTTCGCGGCGGCGCCTGGGCCCGAGGCCGCCAGCGGAAGCTTCGAGGTGCAGCTGGCGAGCAGTGGGCAGTGCTTCCTGATTCCGCCGCAGCGCACTGTCGCCGACGTGCTGCTGGAGGCCGGCGTGGACATTCCGCTGTCCTGCGAGCAGGGCATCTGCGGAACCTGCGTGACCCGCGTGCTGGCCGGTGAGCCGGAGCACCGCGACCTGTTCATGACCGATGCCGAGCACGCCCGCAACGACCAGTTCACGCCTTGCTGCTCGCGCTCGAAGAGCCCGCGCCTGGTACTCGATCTTTGAGGAGCCATCGATGATTCCCAGCCCCATTGCCACCTTTGATCCCGCTGCACCCACCGGTCGGCCCGATTTCGATTTCCCGCAGGACCGCTGGTACGTCGCCGGTTTCGCCTGGGAGCTCGGCGACCAGCCACTGGCACGCACGCTGCTCGGGCAGCCGCTGGTGCTCTTCCGCACCGCTGATGGCAGCGTCGCCGCGCTGGAGGACCGTTGCTGCCACCGCGCCTTGCCGCTGTCGCTCGGCACCCTGGAAAGCGGTGGCCTGCGCTGCGGCTACCACGGGCTGCTGTTCGGCGCCGACGGGCGCTGCCTGGAAATCCCCGGCCAGGCCAAGGTACCCGGCAAGGCGCTGGTGAAGGCCTTCGTCCTGCGCGAGCGTGACCAGATCCTCTGGCTCTGGCACGGCAGCACCACCCCTGATCGGGAACCGCCGGCCTACCCGCACCACGACAGCGGCCAGTACCGCTTCGGCGGCGATGTCTACCACTACGCGGCACCTTGGCAGCTCATCCACGACAACCTGCTCGACCTCAGTCACCTGGGCTACGTGCACCTGCGCACCATCGGTGGCAATGCGCACATCCACATGAACGCGCAGATGCAGGTCAGCGGCGATGAGCAGTCGGTGCGGGTGGTACGCCACATGCTCGACTCCGAGCCGCCGCCCACCTACCGCGACGCCTACCCGTTCAAGGGTCGCATCGACCGCTGGCAGGAGATCGAATTCCAGCCGTCGCACCTGTGCATCTGGACCGGCGCGGTGGATGCCGGCAGCGAGCCCATCGACAGGGCCGAGCGCGGTGGCTTCCACCTGCGCGGCTTCCATGGCGTGACTCCGGAGACGAAAGAGACTTGCCACTATTTCTGGACCCAGGCGACAAATCCCCAGGCCGACCCGGAGGAGAACCTGCACCGGGTGCTCGAGCAGACCCGCCTGACCTTCGACGAGGACAAGCAGGTGATCGAGGCGCAGTACGCCAACCTGCTGCGCTTCGGCGAACGGCCGATGGTCGACATCCATGTCGATGCAGGCGCCAACCGCGCCCGGCGAATCATCGCCGGCCTGCTGGCGGGCCAGGCATGAACGCGCTGTTTTCCCTGGCCGGCAAGGCCGCGCTGATCACCGGCGCCACCCGCGGCATCGGCCTGGCCATCGCCCGCGAGTACGGCCGCGCCGGCGCGCGCCTGGTGATCAGCAGCGAGAATGCCGAGGACTGCGCGCGAGCGGTCGAGACGCTGGCGGAGGAGGGCATCGATGTCATCGCCGTGCCCGCCGACCTGCGTGACGCGCACGCCGTGCACGCCCTGGCACAGCAAGCCCTGGCGCACCTGGGGCGTCTCGACGCACTGGTTTGCAATGCCGGTGTCGCACCGCACATGGGGCCGCTCGGCACGGTCAGCGACGCCGACTGGGAGCTGACCTTCACCGTCAACCTGCGCAGCGCGCTGTGGCTGACGTCGGCGCTGCTGCCGGCCATGGCCGAGAACGGCGGCGGCAGCGTGGTGCTGATGGCGAGTATCGCCAGCGTGCGCGGCAACAAGGGCCTGGGCCTGTACGGATTGTCCAAGGCGGGCCTGGCGCAGCTGGCGCGCAACCTGGCGGTGGAGTGGGGGCCGGCGAACATCCGTGTCAACGCCATCAGCCCCGGCGTGATCCTCACCGAATTCGCCCGCCCGCTCACTGATCACCCGGACGTCATGCAGCGCCGCCTGGCGCTCACGCCGCTGCGCCGGGTCGGACGACCCGAGGAAGTGGCGGCCCTGGCATTGCTGCTGGCCGCTCCCGGTGGCGCCTTCATCAGTGGACAGAACCTCATCGTCGACGGTGGCACGACCATCGGCGACGGCAATTGAAAGGAGACACCATGCACCCGCTTCCCACCTTCAAACGTGTGGTCACCGGCCACGACGCCCAGGGCCAGGCGGTGGTCGCCAGCTGCGGCCCGACGCCGAACAACTTCCCGCTCAAGGCCGTGCCGGGCACCTTGTTCTACGAGGTGTGGAACAGCCTCGGCAGCCCCGCCCCGCTGGACAATGGCGACGACCCCACCGCCCAGCCGCTGCAGCTCAGCCCCGGCCCGCTGGGCAGCGTCATCCGCGTAGTCGACATTCCGCCGGACAGCGTGCAGAACCAGGTCAGCGCGGCAGACGCCGCGGCGGTCTTCGCCGAAATCGGTGAATCCCATGCCGGCACCGGCAAGGCCGACTCGAAGCACAAGCTGATGCACCGCACCCAGACCCTGGACTACGGCATCGTCACCGAGGGCGAGGTCTGGCTGGTGCTGGACGACGGCGAAGTGCACCTCAAGCGCGGCGACATCGTGGTGCAGCGCGGCACCAACCACGCCTGGAGCAACCGCACCGAAGCGATGGCGCGGATGGTCTTCATCCTCCTCGACGGTCGTTACGCCGCCGACCTGCAGGAGCTGCTGCCATGAAGCTCGCTACCCTTGACGACGGCAGCCGCGATGGCCGCCTGCTGGTGGTCTCCCGCGACCTGACGCGGGCGGTGGATGCCAGCGGTATCGCCGCCACCCTGCAGGCCGCGCTGGACAACTGGTCGCTGCTGGAATCCGACCTGCAGCGCCTGTACCAGCGCCTCAACGCCAATACGGTCGCCGGCGCCTTCGACCTCGACCCGGCGCAACTCGCGGCGCCGTTGCCGCGCGCCTGGCAATGGCTGGACGGCTCCTGTTTCCTCAGCCACGGCGAGCTGATGCAGAAGGCCTTCAACCTGGAACCCATCGACGGCGTCGAGCGCATCCCGCTGATCTACCAGGGCGCCGGCGACGACTTCCTCGGCCCGCGCGCCGACATCCCGCTGCCCAGCGAGGCCCACGGCATCGACTTCGAGGGCGAGTTCGCCGTACTGCTCGACGCCGTGCCCATGGGCTGCCCGGCGGACCGGGCGCTGAAGCACGTGCGCCTGGTGCTGCAGCTCAACGACGTCAGCCTGCGCGCCCTGGCGCCACGGGAACTGAAGACCGGTTTCGGCTTCCTCCAGGCCAAGCCGGCGTCCAGCTTCGCCCCGGTGGCGGTGACCCCGGACGAGCTGGGCAGCGCCTGGCGCGACGGCCGCGTGCACCTGCCGCTGAGCGTGGAGTGGAACGGCGAATGGTTCGGCCATCCGCACGGCGGTGCCATGCACTTCGGCTTCCATGAGCTGATCGCCCATGCCGCCCTGACCCGGCGCCTGAGCGCCGGCACGCTGATCGGTTCGGGCACCGTGTCCAACGCCGACCGCTCCGTGGGCTCGGCCTGCATCGCCGAACGCCGCGCCATCGAGACCATCGCCCATGGCTCGCCGCGCACGGCCTTCATGCAGTTCGGCGACCGCGTACGCATGGAAGCGAGTGGCAGCGAAGGCGAAGTGCTGTTCGGCGCCATCGACCAGCGCGTGGTGCAAGGGGGCTGGCCATGCGCGTGATGGTCAGCGGGGCCAATGGCTTCGTCGGCCGCCTGCTGGTGCGTCGCCTGCTGGAGGCGGGGGGGCTGCGCGGGAAACGGATCGAAGCCTTGCTGTTGCTGGACCAGAAGCTCGAAGGCCTGCCGGACGATTCGCGCCTGCGTCGGCACTACGGCAGCGTCACCGATCCGGCCCTGTTGCGCCGCGTGCTGGCCGATGGCGTCGACGTGGTGTTCCACCTGGTGAGCGTGCCCGGCGGGGCCGCCGAGGCGCAGTACGAGCTGGGTTACCAGGTCAACCTGCAGGCCAGCCTGGAACTGCTGCATCAGTTGCGCGATGCCGCACGGCCGCCGGTACTGGTGTACGCCAGCAGCGTGGCGGTCTACGGCGGCGAGTTGCCGGCGCGGATGGACGAGGAGCAGCCGGCGTCACCGCAACTGTCCTACGCGGCGCACAAGCGCATGGTGGAGATTGCCCTGCAGGACCTGTCCCGCCGTGGTGAAGTCGACGGGCGCGCGCTGCGCCTGCCCGGCATCGTCGCCCGGCCGCGCGAGCCCAACGGGCTGCGCTCGGCCTTCATGAGTGACCTGCTGCACGCCTGCGCGGCAGGGGACAGCTACACCTGCCCGGTGTCGCCGGACGCCAGCGCCTGGTGGATGTCGGCCCGCTGCTGCGTGGACAACCTGCTGCACGCCGCCGAGCTCCGGGACCCTGGCAGTCAGCGGGTGTGGCAGCTGCCGGTGCTGCAACTGACCATCGCCCAGGTGCTCGCCGGGCTTGCCGCCTGTTTCGGCGACGCCAATTGCGCGCACATCACCTTCGCTCCCGATCCGCAGTTGGAGGCGCTGTTCGGCGCTTACCCGCCGCTGCGCACCCCACACGCCCGCGAACTGGGCTTCTGCCACGACGGTTCGGTGGCCGGCCTGCTGCGCAACGCCCTCGACCTTCCGCCGCGCCGCAGCCGCGCGGCCGCCCGCAAAGGAATTTCCGCATGAGCCTGAACCAACGCCGCCTGCTGGACCTGTCCGTCACCCTGGACAACAACCCCTACACCGACCCGCCGCCCTTGCTGCCGAAGATCGACTACATGGACCACCAGCAGGGCTGGCCGGAGATGGCCGCGATGTTCCCCGGCCTGCGCAAGGAGGACCTGCCCGGCGACGAGTCCTGGGCAGCGGAGCGCCTGCAGGTAACCACCCACAGCGGCACCCACATGGACGCGCCGTGGCACTACGCGTCCACCACCGACGGCGGCAAGCCGGCCTTCGGCATCGACGAACTGCCGCTGGAGTGGTGCCTGCAGCCGGGCGTGAAGCTGGACTTCCGCCACCTCCCGGACGGCCACGTGGTGACCGCGGCCGAGGTCGAGGCGGAACTGGCGCGCATCGGCCATGCGCTGCGGCCGCTGGACATCGTGCTGGTGAATACCCGCGCCGGCAGCCTGTTCGGCCAGCCCGGCTATCTCGACGCCGGTGTCGGCATGGGCCGCGAGGCGACGCTCTATCTGCTGGAGCGCGGTGTGCGGGTGGTGGGCACCGACGCCTGGAGCTGGGATGCGCCCTTCAAGTACACCCGTGAGCGCTTCGCTGCCAGCGGCGATGCGTCAATCATCTGGGAAGGCCACAAGGCCGGGCGCGACATCGGCTATGGGCAGATGGAGAAGCTCGCCAACCTCGAGCAACTGCCTGACCACGGTTTCCTGGTCAGCTGCTTCCCCTACAAGAT
The DNA here is from genome assembly GCA_966191535.1 of uncultured Pseudomonas sp. Taxonomy (GTDB): domain Bacteria; phylum Pseudomonadota; class Gammaproteobacteria; order Pseudomonadales; family Pseudomonadaceae; genus Pseudomonas. The sequence continues at coordinate 23,319 of CBIGPF010000014.1, forward strand.
CCGCCACGCCTCTGCCGGTTTCGTGCGCGCCGTGGCGATCCTCGAGTGATTGCGGCGTTGACTCTCCCCTCAGGGGGAGGCTTTAGGCTCGACTCGCTTTCACAAGGAGTCGAGCAGCATGCAACAGAAACGGATTCTCCTGATCCTCGGGCATCCCGACGACGACAGCTTCTGTGGCGCCATCGCCGAGCGCTACCGGGAAGCAGCCAGTAGCGCCGGGCATAACGTCAGGCTGTTGCGCCTGAGCGAGCTGGCCTTCGACCCGCTGTTGCGCAGCGGTTACGACGGCGAGCAGCCGCTGGAGTCGGATCTGCTCCAGGCGCAGCAGGCGATTGCCTGGGCCGATCACCTTGCGCTGGTGTTCCCGGTCTGGTGGGGCGGGGTGCCCGCGCTGCTCAAGGGTTTTCTCGACCGGGTGTTGCTGCCCGGTTTCGCCTTCCGTTACCGAAAGGGTTCGCCTTTTCCGGAAAAGCTGCTCAAGGGCCGCACCGCTCATCTGCTGGCGACCATGGACACGCCACCCTGGTACTTCCGCTGGGTCCAGCGCATGCCGGCGCTGCAGCAGATGCGCCGGACCACCCTGGAATTCTGTGGTATCCGGCCGACCCGCACACTGATGCTCGGGCCAGTCATCCATTCTCGGCCGCAGCGACGCGAGGGCTGGCTGCGGCAGGTGCAGCTGCTCGCCGGCGAATGAATCGCGCTCTGGGCTTTTCTCCCCGGCTGCCGCATCCTTGCCGCCGTCTGCACCGGGAGTGGATCAGATGTACATCGGAAAGGTAGCCGAGCTGTCCGGCACCACGGTCAAGTGCATTCGTCACTACGAAGCCATCGGCCTGCTGCCCACGCCGCGCCGGGAGGGCAAGTACCGCGTCTACACGCAGGAGACAGTCGAGCTGCTGGTGTTCATCAAGTGCGCCCAGCAACTGGGCTTCCGCCTCAAGGAGATGCAGGACATCTTCGAGCGCGGCGACGAGCTGGCGCGCTGGGACCTCGTGCGCGAAGCGATTGCGGCGAAGAAGCAGGAGCTGAGTCGGCGCATCGAGGCACTGCAAAGCCATTACAACGGCCTCGAGGATTTCGAGAAAAGCCTGCTGGACGCCACCGCGCTCTGCGACCTGGAACGCCTGCCGATCGTGGGCTGAACGACCCTTTGTCGCCTCGCTTCGGGCGGCGCCACGCAGCGTCTTTACTGGCACAGAGAACCTGTCGCACAGCGAGGCCAGCGTGATGAACAGCGAAGAGGTGGCACCCGAGACCCGGGGCGTGACGGTGGAGCTGCTGTCCTCGGTCGACCTGGGGCCGGAGATCGATGGCATGACGGGCCGCCAACTGCGGATGCGCCGGGTGACCATCGAACCCGGCGGCGTCTTCGGGCCGGTGCATGACCACGTGGACCGGCCCGGCACGGTGTTCATCCTGCAGGGCGTCATCACCGATCACCGCAACGGTATCGCCACGGACTACGGGCCGGGCGTCGGCTGGCCGGAGGATCACAACACCGTGCACTGGCTGGAGAACCGCGGCAGGGTGAGCGCCGTGGAAATCTCGGTCGATATCGTCCGGCAGGGCTAGGCCCGGCCGGGCGCATTGCTCGCATTACCGCCCACCAGCGCGCTCAATGGCACAAACGACGACCGACGAGCTTCGCCGGCCATCAGGAGGCAAGCGATGGACACAGCGGAGAAAGGCACCTGGCAGCGGGTGCTGGAACCGGTGGATCGTATTACCGAAGTGATTTTCGGCCTGCTGATGGCCATGACCTTCATCGGCTCGCTGAGTGTGGCGACCTCGGGTCGGGAGGAGGCGCGCACCATGCTGATCGCCGCCCTGGGCTGCAACCTTGCCTGGGGGCTGGCGGACGCGGTGATCTTCCTGATGCGCACCTGGACCGAGCGCACCCGCAGCCGCACCCTGATGGAGCGCCTGCAGGGTGGCACCGATTCGCCGAGTGGGCAGCGTCTCATCGCTGCCGAACTGCCGCCGCGCATCGCCATGGCGGCGGGTGCGGAGGGCCTGGAGATGCTGCGCCTTCGCCTGCTGGACGCGTCCGCCCCGGTCAAGGCGCGGATCGGCTGGGAAGACGTGAAGGGCGCGCTCGCCACCTTCCTCTTGGTGGTGCTGGCGACCTTCCCGCTGGTCATCCCCTTCCTCCTGATCGGCCAGACCGGCCCGGCCATCCGTGCGTCGAATGCGGTGGCGCTGGCCATGCTGTTCATCTCCGGCTGGATGCTCGCCCGCTACTCCGGTGGCTCGCCCTGGGCGGGCGGCCTTGCGCTGGCCGTGGTGGGAACTGCGCTGCTGTTCGCGATCATCGCGCTAGGCGGCTGACGGCAGCCGGCGCTCTCGCGCGCCCTGCAATGCCCTCGCGCCCGCCGGGGCGAGCTGGCCAGCCGCCAATCCCCGCTGTGTCCCAACGCCGGTCACCCTGTATCCGTGCGTCCGGGCAGGTATGCTGGGGCGTCCCTCCTGCTTGGAAATCCCATGTCGCTACGAGCCCTTCGCACCCTGGTCGCCATCGCGCAGCATGGTTCATTCGCGCGCGCGGCCGAGGCGGTGCACCTCACGCAGTCGGCGGTCAGCCTCCATGTGCGCAGCCTGGAAGAGGAGTTCAACGCCCAGTTGTTCGACCGCACCCGACGACTGCCGGTGCTGACCGAGGCGGGGCATCTCGCGGTTGAACGCGCGCGTGAGATCCTGGCGTTGTACGAGAGCATCGCAGCCGAGCTGGGAGACGGAAGCGAACTGCGTGGCCGCCTGCGCCTGGGAGCGATCCAGACAGCCCTGGCCGGCTTGCTGCCGGCGGCGCTGGCCGCCCTGAGCCAGCAGCATCCGAACCTGCGGGTGAACGTCGCATCCGGCATGTCGGCGGAGTTGGCCATTCGCATCGAGGCAGGGGAACTGGACGCCGCGATCACCACCGAACCGGTCAAACCCTTCCCCCACGGGTTGGTCAGTACGCCGCTCTACGAAGAAGGTTTCTGGATCATTGCCCCGGCCGGCGTCGACGCCAGCGATCCGCGCCATATGCTGCAGCACCAGCCGTTCATCCGCTTCGACCGGCGCGCCTGGGCTGGCCGCACGATCGAGCGCGAGCTGCGGCGCCTGCGCCTGCGCGTGCAGACCAGCATGGAACTGGATAGCCAGGAGGCGATCCTCCAGATGGTCGCCAGCGGCCTGGGTGTGGCGGTCGTGCCGCTGTCCAGGCACAACCTGCGCAACCTCAAGAGCATGCAGTGCATTCCGTTCGCCGAGCCCCAGTGCAAGCGCCGTGTCGTGTTGCTGGAGCGCACCGACCGACCCGCAGGGCGGCTGGTCGGCGCACTCGCCCAGGCGGTGAGGAAGAAGGCGGGGAAGGCGGCCATTCATGAGAATTAATTGAGTCATTGACGATTTAAAATCGTTTTTTCTCAAGCCTGACCGCCGATAACGTGGCCCCATCATTCCGTGAGAAGAGGGCGCCATGCTCAGCGACGTTTCCCTACCGGCGGAGCCTGCCCCGGCTCCGCGATCCTTCCTCGCGGTCGCACTGGCGCAGTCGGCGGGCAGCGGGTCATGACCGCGACCTTGCTGCTGGCCCTGGTGCCGATTGCACTGCTGATCGCCCTGGGGGCCTGGTTGCGCCAGGCGGGCTTTATGGCCGAAACGTTCTGGCCGCAAGCCGAGCGGCTCGGCTACTACGTCCTGCTGCCCGCGCTGTTCCTGCACGGGCTGGCCACCGCGCAGCTGGGCGAGGTGCCGGTGCGCGAGATGGTCCTGGCGCTGGTGCTCTCCACCGTTGCGGTGTCGCTGGCCCTGGTGCTGGCGCGACGGCTGTTTCCGTTGGATGACGCGGCCTTCACGTCACTGTTCCAGGGCGGTGTGCGCTTCAACAACTATGTCGGCGTCTCCGCGGCGGCCGGGCTGTTCGGTGCCCACGGCATCGCCCTGGCGGCGGTGGCCAATGCGGCGATCGTGCCGACGGTGAACATCCTCTGCGTGCTGGTCTTCGCCCGCTACGGCAATGCCGGCCGGCCGTCGCTCAAGGGCATCCTGAAGCAGCTCGCGCTGAACCCGCTGGTGGTCGCCTGTTTCGTCGGCATCCTGCTGCAGGGCAGTGGCCTGGGCCTGCCGCCGGGGCTGGAACCGCTGTTCAAGGCGCTGGGCCAGGCTTCGCTGCCGCTCGGTCTGTTGTGCGTGGGCGCGGCGCTGAACCTGTCTTCCGCCGGCAGCTGGCTGCGGCCCATCGGCGTGTCCTCGGTGGCGAAGTTTCTCCTGATGCCTGCGGTGACGGTGCTGACCTGCCACGTCCTCAACCTGCGCGGAGAGGCGGCGATCGCGGCAATCCTTTTCCAGGCACTGCCGACGGCGTCGTCGTCCTACATCATGGCTCGCCAGTTGGGCGGAGATGCGCCGCTGATGGCGGGAATAATCGCCGGGCAGACGCTGCTCGCCGGCGTCGCGCTGCCCGCCGTCGTCATGGGGCTGGCGGGATTTGTCTGAGGCCCGCCGGCTGCCGGAACCCTGGCCGCTCGGGTTCCGGCGCACGGCTGTTGCCCCGTCACGCCACTGCAATATCCCAACCAGTTCTTCACGTTTTCTTAAGCAACCCGCGCGCAGTCTCCACCCTACAGCGCAATCTTGGACGGCAGGAGTGCCAGGCTGGAGAACTCGGGTTCCGCCTGTTCCATCAGGGATGGGGCAAGCGGAGCCAGGTGAGGGTGTGAAAAGAGGGATGCCGTTGTTCTGCCCTGTTTATTGGCGTACTGCTGGCAGAGAATTCGATTGGACATACATTCGCGCACCGGTCGCTCGCCGACCTACCTCGTGACCGCCATTGGATCGTTCTGTGCCGAGGCGGTCATCCGTTCCCTTCGCCGTGTGACTCCGTCACGGGTGGTGGGGGTCAGTACCCTGCCACGGGAGTGGAGCGCCACGTCGGTCATGCTGGACGCGTTCCACCGTGTTCCGCCCGCCCGTGAAGTTGCCGCCTGCATTGCCCGTGTACTGGACATCTGCCAGGTGGAGCAGGTGACCCATGTGATTCCGCTCATCGACCTTGAAGTCGATGCCTTCTCGCCACATCGGCAGGCGTTCTCCGAGCGCGGCATCAGCCTGTGCATGGCGCCTGCCGAAACCGTTCGCATCGCCCGCGACAAATGGCTGGTCTACGAGCGGTTCCGCGATCATCCCGTCGTGCACCCGATCCCGACCTGGCGAATGGAAGACCCCGCGGTGGACAGCCTGCCGTTCCCGCTGCATGCCAAGCCGCGTGATGGCCGAAGCAGCGAGGGGCTGGCGCGGATCCTCGATAGCGACGACCTGGCCTACCTGAGAAAGAAGTTGAGGGCGCGCCCCTACGTCGTGCAGCCGCTGCTGGACGGCGAGGTGTGCGTCGTGGACATCGTCCGGCGGCGTGCCACCGGGCAGTCGGCGGCGATGGCGCGACAGGAACTGGTGCGTACCTCCAACGGGGCGGGCGTGACGGTCAGGATGCTGGACGAGCCGGTGCTGATCGAGGCGGCGAATCAGATCGCCGCCGCGCTGGATCTCGACGGCTGCATCAATATCGAGTTCCTGGTCGGTGGTGACTGGCCGCTGGTGATGGACATCAACCCGCGCTTTTCCGGCGGGGTCGGGTTCAGCCGCCTTTCCGGTTACGACATGGTGGCCAACCACCTGCGCTGCTTCGCGGGGGAAACCCTCGACCTGCCCGTGATCCCGGCGCCGGCCATCCATGCGCGCCGTTACGTGGAGACTACCTTTGCCATGCCCGACGACCTGAACAGGCCTTCGTTGCTGGCCAGCTGAACGGTGCCGCTGGTTCAGCCGGCGTGCGCTTCTTCCATCAGCCAGTGCTGGAACTGCGTCAGTGCCGGCGCGATCTCAGCGCCAGGTCGGGTCACCAGCACATAGCGCTCGCACAGCTCTTCGATGGCGGGCCAGGGCGCGACGAGCCGGCCGCCGAGCAGCTCTTCCTCGACGTAGCGGCCGGGCACCAGTGCCATGCCGATGCCGGCCTTCGCCGCCTCGATGAGCAGGGCGTAACGGTCGTAGGTGGGGCCGCTCGCTTCGGCGCTCAGCGACAGTCCCGCAAGATGCGCGTAGCGCGCCCAGCTGTAGGGGCTGGCAAGCTTGTGCAGCAGCGGCATGGTCTCGGGCGGATGACCGGCCAGGCGGGGATGACACACCGCGACCATCGGCTCCTCGAACAGCGGTTGCACGTTCATCGTCTGCCAGACGGGATGGTCGTAGTTGATCGCCGCGTGCAGGCCGCTTTCCTCCAGTGGGAAGGGCTGCGTCCGTTCGCGGAGGTTGATCTCGATATCGGGGTGGCGCGCCTGGAAGCGTGTGAGCCGGGGGATCAGCCAGCGACTGGCCAGGGTGGGTATGACGGCGATTTCCAGCGAGGTGGTGCCGCGCGCGTCGGCAATGACCTGGCGGGTGTGCCGTTCGATATCGGCCAGGGACGTGCGAATCTGCGCTGCGTAGCGCGCGCCCGGGCCCGAGAGTTCCACGCGATTGCCGACGCGGTTGAACAGCCGTATGCCGAGAAAGGCTTCGAGCTTGGCGATCTGCCGGCTGATGGCGCCTTCGCTGAGCGACAGTTCCTGTGCCGCCCTGGCGAAGCTCTGGTGGCGTGCGGCGGCTTCCAGCGCGAGCAGTGCGGAGGTGCTGGGCAGGCGTCTGCTCATCGGGACCATCTAGGGTTCGAGGGGGCGACAGGATGACGCATGCGCAAGCTGCCTTGCAAAAAAATCGGTAACGCACCGGCAGGCGCGCTCCCTAGCATGGGGCCACGTCGCGAGAGATGACGTTGACCATCGCCATGACAAGGGAGTGCCGTACCGTGAGAACCGTTGACCGGACTTTTCTGGGCCTGGGGCTGTTGATTCCGCTCTGGCTGTTTGCCGGTGTCGCGCTGACTGCGCTGGGCTATCCGGGCTACAGCCATCTGGACCAGGCGATGAGCCAGCTGGGGGCGGTCGGTGCCCCCACGCGTGGCTACTCCGCGTGGGTGAACAACGTTCCGCTGGGTGTGCTGTTCGTGCTCTTCGCCGTGGGCGTGGCGCGGCGATTCGCGGGATCGCGCCTGGCCCTGTGCAGTGCTGCCCTGATCCTGCTCCACGGTCTGGCGAGCTTCGCGACCGGGCTGTTCTCCTGCGACCAGGGATGCGCACCGGCGCAACCGTCGGTCTCGCAGCAGGTGCATAACCTGGCGGGGCTGACGATGTTCCTTTCACTGACGCTGGCCAGCGCACTGTGGGCTTTCCTGGGCGGGCGACTGCTGTCGTCGCCGGGGTTCGGCAGGTTCTCGGGGCTCTGCGTGATCCTGGCCGTCGTGACGGTCGGCATGATGGGCAAGGCCTTCGCCGATGGGCACGGCTTCGGGCTGTACCAGCGGCTCAACTACGCCGTCTCCGTCATCTGGATCGCCGGCCTGGCGTGGATGGCGCTGCGCGACAGGCCCCGGCGTACCGTGATCGAGCCTGGCCAGGCCTGAAGGGCGTGGGCAATCCCCCCTCGCGCGCGCTGTCAGGGGGGATTGCCGCGTCGATATCACTTCAGAAGTCGGCCTTCAGGGTGACGGTGTAGTTGCGTGGGTCACCATACTGGTTGCTCGCGTTCAGCCAGCCGATGGAGGAGTAGTACTTCTTGTCGAACAGGTTGTTGCCGTTCAGTGCGACGCTGAAGTTCTTGTTGATCTGGTACCCCAGGCGGGCGTTCCAGATGGCGTAGCCGGACTGCTTGATATCGCCGACGCCGCCGGTGCCCCCGAAGTTGGTGTTGTAGTTCTCGCTCTGGATGCTGGCGCCCGCGCCGGCGCTCCACTGGCTCAGCTCGCCGGGCAGGTTGTAGTCACCCCAGAATCGCAGCAGGTGGCGCGGCGTGTAGCTGTTGAAGGTGGAGCCCGATGATGAGGTGCCGTCGCCCGGATCGTTGAGGAACTTGGTCGAGGTGTAGGTGTAGCCGGCGAACAGTTGCAGGCCCCTGAGCACTTCGCCGCTGATCTCCGCATCGAAGCCTTCGGCGCGAACCTTGCCGCCGTCTACGTAGCAGTTGTCTTCGCCGTTCTGCCCGCACTCCGAGGCATAGTCGTACTGTGCCCGGTTCTCCTGGTCCACGCGGAAGATCGCGAAGCTGGTGTTCACCCGGCCATCCATCAGCTCGCCCTTCAGGCCGATCTCGTAGTTCGAGCCTTCGATGGGCTTGAGCGGGGCGCTGTCCTGGGTCAGTTCGGTCTGTGGCTTGAAGATGTCGGTGTAGCTGGCATAGACCGACCACTGGTTGTTCAGCTCGTAGATGAGGCCGCCGTAGGGGGTGAACTCGCCGGTCTCCTTCGAGTGGGCGGGGGCGGGCGACGAGGTGGTGAAGCGGCTCAACTCATAGTCGTACTGGTAATTGCTGGTTCGTCCACCGAGGACCAGGGTCAGCGGCTCCGCCAGCTTGTAGCGCACCACGCCGTACAGTCCGTTCTGGCGGATCCTGCCTTCGGAGGCGCCGGCATAGGTGGTGCTCAGCATCTCTTCGTCGGTCGGTTTGCGCGGGGATACCGGGTCGTAGAGGTTGATCGGCCCGAGGTTGAGCAGACCTCCCTGCACATCGTCGGTCTTCAGGTCGCTGGCGTTGGCGCCGACCACCACCTGGTGCTCCAGGTCGAAGGCGCGCCACTTGCCGGCGAGGTTGATGTCGGCGCCCTTGTTGACGTTCTCGAAGTCGTAGAGGTAGGCGCGCGACTGCATACCATCGCCGGTCGCCGGGTCAACCGCTCCGCGGCCGAAGCTGTAGAGGATGTCGTTGGTCTCGCGGATGTAGCTGCCCGAGGCGTTCAGGCGCCAGTCAGCGTTGAAGTCATGGGTGACGTCGGCGAAGTACGTGGTCTGCTTGTTGTTCCACTTGTTCCAGTCCGCGCCAGTGAAGGTGGAGCGGCCGGCATGCACCGCGCTGCCATCCTTGTTGCGTGGCAGGCCGCCGAAGGACGGCGTCGAGTGAAGGTCTTCCACGCTGGCGCCCGCGGCCACCCGGGTGTCATCGGTGAGGTCGTACTCGAGAATCCCGTAGAGCACGTTCTTGCGGCTTTCCGCCGTGTCGTAGAAGTAATCCCGATCCTCGTGGGCGGCGACCACGCGACCACGCAGCCTGCCGTCGGCGGTGAGCGGAGCGCTGCCATCGAGGGTCTGCCGGTAGGTGTCCCAGGAACCCGCGCTGGCGGTCAGCGAGAGCGAGGGCTCGGCCTTCGGGCGCTTGCGCACGAGGTTGATGGCCGCGCCGGGGTTGCCGCTGCCCTGCAGCAGGCCGTTGGCGCCACGCAGCACTTCTACGCGGTCGTACAGAAGCGTGTCGGAGGTGAAGCTGCTGCCGATGGCGTAGTAGCGGCGGTCGAGCGGGACGCCGTCGTACTGGATGGTTTCCACCTCGAAGCCGCGCGAGTAGATGTACTTGCCGCCGGACGGGCTCTGGTAGGTGGTGATGCCGGTGGTTTTCTCCAGTACCTGGTCCAGGGTGTCGAGGCGCTGGTCGTCCATCGCCTTGCGCGTGATGACGGTAACGGACTGCGGGATGTCCTTCAGGCGCTGGGTCGACTTGCCGATGGTGGCTTCGTTGGCGGTGTAAGCGCCGGAGCCCTCCGTCGTTGGCCCCAGGCCCTGGCCGGTCACGACGGTGTCGCTCATTTCCAGGGCTGCCGGGATTTCCTCCAGCACGTAGCTGCCACCCTGATCGATTGCACGCAGGCCGGTGCCGGAGAGGAGGGCGGCGAACCCGGCGTCCCGCGAGTAGCTGCCGTGCAGGCCGTTCGATTGCCGGTTGGCGGTCTTGCTGGCATCGAACGAGAGCGCGACCCCGGCCTCGCTGGCGAAGCGGCTGAGCACTTCGGTCAGCGAGCCGGCGGCGATGTCGTACTGCCGGATGCTTTGCACCGCACCGGACGGCGCCGGCTCTGCGGCCTGAACGGCAGGGACGCCCACGACGGCGATGCTGAAGAGGGCGGCCTGCACATGGATGGCGAGCCGATGGCGAACGAACGGATACAGCATGGTCTCTCCCCGGTAATGGTGACCAAGTGGGTCACTGATGCCGGGAAAGCCGAACCAGGGACGAAGAAAGTGCACGGTGGTCAGAAATTTTTTTCGGCGGCATCCGCGGGGCGTCAGCTGCGCGGAATCACGGTCACCCAATACCCCGTTCGATACACCGCCGTGACCGGGAAGCTGCGTTCCAGGGCTCGCAGCGCGAGGTTCGTGTCATCCAGCGGGAAGGCGCCGGAAATGCGCAGGCCGCTGATGCGTGGGTCGCACCTCAGCCAGCCGTGGCGGTAACGCCCGAGCTCTTCCAGCAACTCACCGAGCGGGCGGTCGATCGCGATCAGGCTGCCCTGTTCCCAGGCGCCCACCGAGGCATTGTTGGCCTGCGCGGCACCGATGACGCCGGAGGTGATCCGGGCGTGCTGGCCCGCCTCCAGGCGCAGGGCCGTGCGTTGGCCCGGTACGCTGACTTCGACGGCTTTCTCCAGTACCGCCACCTCGGTGCCGCCGTTCCAGCGGCGCACGGTGAAGCGAGTCCCCAGCGCGCGCACGCTGGCATCGGGGCTCTGCACGCGGAATGGCCGGTCGAGCGCATCGCTGGCGGTGCTCACCAGCACCTCGCCGGCGCGCAGGATGATCAGGCGCTGGTTCGCGTCGAAGCGCACATCCACCGCGCTGTCGGTGTTGAGCAGCATCTGGCTGCCGTCCGCCAGGGTGAAGCGGCGACGCTCGCCCACGGCGGTCTTGTAGCCGGCGGTGAAGCGTTGGCGTGCATCGCTGCGCCAGCCCAGGGTCGCCAGTCCGCCCAGCGAGGCGAGCACCACGACGCTGCGCAGTACCTGGCGTCGCGATTGTCCGGCCGAGGCCAGGGTTGCTGCAGCCAGGCGCCCCGGTACCCGGGACATCTGCAGGTTCACCGATTCGATGCGCTGCCAGGCTTGCTGATGGATCGGGTCGGCTGCCAGCCAGCGCTGCCAGGCCTGCTGGTCGCCGGCTGTGGGGGATTCACTGGCGAGTCGCGCATACCATCGCGCCGCTTCGCTGATGGCCTCGCGTTCATTCGGCTTGAGGGCGTCGCTCACGAGATGCCCGCCATGGCCAGGCAGCAGTGTTCCATGGCTTTGGCCATGTATTTGTTAACGGTGCGGATCGAGATGCCCAGCCGCTCGGCAATCTGGCTGTAGGTCAGTCCTTCGAGCTGGGACAGGATGAAGGCCTGCCTGGTCTTCTGCCCCAGCCCCTCCAGCATCCGGTCGATCTCCGTCAGCGCTTCGAGGAGCAGGGCCTGCTCTTCAAGGGACGGCTGGACTGCCTCGGGAAGCAGGGCGAGCGCGTCCAGATAGGCGCGCTCCAGCGAGCGCCGCCGGTACAGGTCGATCACCAGTCCGCGGGCGATGGTCTGCAGGTAGTGCCTGGGTTCGCGAATCACCCCGGCGCTCTTCGCCATCAGCACGCGCACGAAGGTGTCCTGCGCCAGGTCGGCCGCATCGGCGGAGTCGTTGAGGCGTTTGCGCAGCCAGCCGCGCAGCCAGCCGTGATGGTCGCGGTAAAGCATCCCTACCGCCTGCAGCGACGAATCTCCCTGCATTGCAATCCCCTAAGAACAATTTGCAAACGACAATCGTTATCAAATATACGGGATGTGCGAATGCTTGAAAACTGCAGGGTGGCGAGGGGCGATGCTGGCCCGGACTTTATCGGTATCGCATGAACCGAGTGGCGGCGTGCCCGTGGCGTTGGCGCCGATGATGACGTCCAGTTGGCTGCTGGGGTATCTGGCCTGTGGAGCCCGTACAGCAGCGGATGGGTATCTCGCTGGCGTGAGCCTCTTCGTGCCTGGCTGCGGGCCAGCTCGGAACTGTGCGGAGGGCAAGAAGCCCCGAGCTTCAACGGGCGTGGATCCAGGGCTGGCATTGACCGATCGCCCGTTTGTGGCCGAATAGTGCCTTGCGGCAAGCGCCACTATACGCGGAAGAGTCGACCTGGCCGGCAAGGGTAGAGAGCACTGGACACCTTGGCGTCGATGATTTCCTCGCTGGCAAGACGTCCCACTATCGCTGCCAAGGTAATGCCAGGATGCATCGCGCAAACATAGACACCGTCAACCTTTGGTAGATAACCGATGATGGGGATGCCATCGGCAGGCATTGGCCTGAGTCCGACACACGCCAGTTCTGCTTCGACAGCTCCATGGAGTTCGTTTTGGATCGCCTGGGCAGTTCGACGCGCTATCGCACCCGGCTGATTCTCCTCCGCGTCGTCCAGGTAATCCTCTGCCGCCACCAACGTACCCTCCGTGGATTGCCTCACTTCCATTTCAGGGTTGGAGATGATGGTGCGCACGAGTCCGGACGGTGCCTTGTAACGGATGAAGATGGCAGGTGAAGCCTCTATGGGAAGGGGCGTTTCAAGCATTCCTGTCAGCTTCGTGATGCCTGTCCCGGCTGCCACTACGACAATTTCTGCGTCGATGACGCCCGTTGTGGTTTCGACGCCAGCCATTTTTCCTCGCTGGATGACGAAGCCGAGCACGGGCGTGTGAGTGCGGATTTTCGCTCCATGGGCCTCGGCCCCTGCGATTAACGCGTGTGTAGCTGCTACTGCGTCCAGTGCCCCTTCTTCTGCTGCATAGAGAGCAGATTCAGGGGGATTCCTCAGATTGGGTTCGAGGTCTCGAATCTGCGACCGAGACAGCCTGTGCGCTGAAGACGGGTTACCCGAAGCCGGCAGCGTTCCACTCGATATCCCGCTGTAGGACAGGGCGCCTGTCCATCTCACTTTCAAGCCGGGTAACTGCGTTTCGAGCTGACGGTACGCCGCAATCGCAGCTCCGCGCAGTTCTGCAATGGGATCCGGTTCGGGGGCAGAGGTATTGATCCATGCGAAAGAACTGCCGGTCACTCCCGAGGCTATGCCTCCAGCCTCGACCACCGTGACGTCTGCGCCTTTACGAACCAGGTGATAGGCCAGTGATGCGCCCACGATGCCCGCGCCAATGACTACGACTCGTTTGCCCTGACCATTCGTCATATCAACCTCCGTTCTGTCGACGTCTCGATGTTACGACAACTGACTGATCTCGAGAGACCGGAGCGCGATGGAAAGGACGTTTGCTGGGTGACCGTTGCTGGCCGGAACCTGCCGCCTGATGGAAAGTCTGGGGGCATCGCTCGGCGCCTCTTTGGCCGCTTGGGGCCTAGCAGGAGCTGCCTTCCCCGGAGGGCGACGGCTGTTGCGCGATGCGCCACTCCTTGGGGCTACAACCATAGAAGTCGCGGAAAACCCGACTGAAATGCGACATGTCGTTGAAGCCCCATCGAAAGGCGACTTCAGAGATGCGCAGTGTTGAGCAGAGCGGGCTCTGCAACTCGGCCCCGCAGCGCTCCAGGCGACGACGCAGGACGTATCGCATCAGGGAACTTCCCTCGCGCTCGAACAGCTTGCCGATATAGCGAGCGGACAGGCCGGTTGCACAGGCGATCTGCTGCGCGCTCAGTGCAGGATCGCGGAGGTTGTCGTTGATGAAGATTTTCACCCGCGTGAGCGTCAGCATCTGCGAGCGAGAGTGATCGGGGGCGAGGTTCTGCAGGTTGCCCAGCGTTAGCGCAATGAGGTGGGTGGCCGACTCCGACAGCCTGGCCATCTCCTGCGGCGTGAATTCTCCAATCTGCGTGCTCAGCGTTTCCAGGAAGGAGCGAAGTACCCGTCCCGTCGGATTGTCGAGGGAAATGCGTGTAGCCGTCCGGCTCTCCATGTCCACTACCAACTGATTCAGGCTGGCCCGCGGGACGCTGACGATGATCTGCCGCCAGTCACTGTCGAAGCTGAGGTGGTGGGGGCGGGTGGCGTCGTAGATCGAGAGCTCGCCAGGGCCGATCCTTGCCCGGCTGTCGCCTTGCTCAAGGCACTCGCTGCCCTCCAGCATCAACACGGCGAAGTACTTGTCCTCTTCGCGACAGCGGGGGTGAAGATGGCGGCGGTTGACGGCCTGCGCTGAAGCGCCGACGTCACTGACGCGGAGCAGCTCGCACTTCTGTGAGCGCACGCGGCCGAAGAACGCCGGATTGGGCAGGGCGCCGATTTCGACATCGGCGAACAGCCGCAGGATCATCTCCCTCCAGTAGTCGACCCGATCCTGGAACGAGTTGCTGAGCGTTGCCAGCTCGATACGGTCACTGGACCAGAGCTCCGGCGATGACGCCGGCTCCGCCCCTGGTTGGTTGTCCATCGTCGATACACCCCTGTTGTTCATTGCTTTTCAGGATGAATCCGTCGTTGCCTTCGCTCGCCAAGGCAGACTCGAAGGTTTCGTCTGCGGGGTTGTCACGCCCATATCCCTTTCATACAGCAGCAATCGGGTGCTCGCCAGCAAACCGGACGCAAGGGCCGTTCGAACCAAGTTGTTGTTCCGCTTCAGCCAAGAATGGCGTCGCTTTGAGTTTCATGCTTGAGCCGTGACAAGGAAGACCTGGCAGACAGGCCAGAGCGTCGGACCGCCGTCCTCGAACTGGGGCGGGTAACCAGGACGGTCACGGACCTCAATGCCCTTCGGGGCTCCGGCTCAAGGCAAAACCATGAAAACAACAAGATCCCTGCTTTGCGAACTCAAGCGCTCCGCCCTCGCGGGGCTGATCCTGATCGGCGTGTCGTTCTCCACCCTGGCGGTGGAGGTGGCGCCGGGCGACTACGAACAGTACCCGGCGGGTGCAACCATCGGCCTGGTCTATTACCAGCACGCGACGACGAATGCGCTGCGCAGCAACGGCCATTCCGCCAGCTCGGATTTCAACATCACCTCCGACGTCGGGATACTGCGTCTGCTGCACGTCTACCAGCTCAGCGATACGGTCACCATCGATCCGCAGGTGCTGTTGCCCTTTGGTCATCTGTCAGGCAACGGCGATGCATCGCCGCTGGGGGATACCAGCGGCACGGGTGATCTCATCCTGACCGCACCGATCAAGGTGCTGCTCAACGATGCCCGTGATGTCTTCAGCGTCAACGCCTATCTGTTCGCGCCCACCGGCAACTATGACAAGAACGATGCGCTGAACCTGGGGGAAAACCGCTGGAAGGTCGATTTCCAGAGTGCCTACATCAAGCACTTCAGTGACAAGTGGGCCGTCGACCTGATCGGCGATGTCATCTGGTACGCCGACAACGACGACTACGGCCCCGCCGCGCTCAAGCTCGAGCAGAAGACCTCCTACAGCGCCCAGCTCATGGGGCGGTACATGCCGGACCGGGCCACCGATCTCAGTCTGGGGATCGGCCAGCTATGGGGCGGCGAGACCCGTGTGGACGGTGTTGATCGGGATGACCGCCAGCGCACGACCAACTTCCGCGTGACCGCCAGCCGTTTCGTCACCCCCAAGGACCAGCTGCAGCTGCAACTGGGTCGCGACCTCGCGGTGGAGAACGGACCGCGCGAAGACTTCCGCCTGAACCTGCGCTACGCGCACATCTTCTGACGCCGCACCTACTGACACAGCAGCGCCCGACTCGCACCAAGGCCGGCTTGCCGGCGAACTACAACAAAAACTGTGAGGCTTCCATGGAATCAGCAATCGATAAGCATCTGCTTTGCCCCCGTTCGCGCGCGCGCCGCGTCGATGACGACTACAGCCCTCCGTTCCCGGCCTGGGTCGGCCGCGCGGACGCCGCGATCACCCGCTACGTCATGGCGTACATCGGCGTGCAGAGCAAAGGTGAAAGTCAGCTCGGTGCCGCCTGCTCCGCGCTGCGCGTGATCGTGGAAAACCTGAAGCACGCTGACGGCCCGCGCCATCACGACCTCGCCCATTACCGGGATACCGACGGCTACGACAACATGATCGCCATCGCCTACTGGGATGACCCCGCCGCTTTCGAACGCTGGAAAGCGGACGAGCGCAACGGCGCGGCGTGGCCTTCGCACCTCAATGCAAGCAGCGGTCTGGGTTTCTTCCGCGAAGTCATCACGCCTGGTGTCGAGCGCTTCGAGACCTTGTATGCCATGCCGGAGGGCATGGAAGGCGTGGGGCTGGCGATGGGCGCCCGCAGCAACGAGATTCAGGAGCACGGCTACTGGGGATCGATGCGCGACCGCATCCCGATTTCGCAAACAGACGCCATGACGCCGTCGGGTGAACTCTCCTTCAGTCACGCATCGGAAATGGTCAGTGTCAGCGGCCACGAAAACCTGGTGGTGATCCGCTCCGGCCAGGACTGGAGTGAGACCGACGGTCGTGAACGCGAGCTCTATCTGGGTGAGATGGAACCGGTCCTGCGTGCCGGCATGGACTTCCTGCGCGACCAGGGGCGGCCGGTGGGCTGCTACAGCAACCGCTACCTGCGACACATCGACGCCAACGGGCAGCCCCAGGAAAAGAGCTTCTCCGTCAGCCACTGGCGCTCGATGTCCCATCTGGAGCGGTGGTCCGAGTCCCATCCCACGCACATCGAGATCTTCGGCACCTTCCTGCGGATGGTTCAGTCGCTGCAGGGCGAACTCAAGTGGAAGGGCTACCACGAAGTCAGCGTGCTGCGGGCGGAAGACCAGCGCTATGAATACCTCAACTGCCACCCCGGAACCGGGCTGATGCGTGGCATCTGAGCGGCCAGTCAGGAGGAGATAGTCATGAACCACAAAGCAAGCATCTCTGCAGCCACCGCTGCCGACCGCGCGTTCGCCCTCAAGCACGCCCTGGAAGAAAAGGGCGTGGTGCCTGAAGGCTACGTCGAAACCTTCACGCAGGTCATGGAGAACGATTTCGACCCCGCCAACGGCGCACGCGTGGTAGCCCGTGCCTGGGTTGACCCGACATATCGAGAACTGTTGCTGCGCGACGGCACC
The DNA here is from genome assembly GCA_966191535.1 of uncultured Pseudomonas sp. GTDB lineage: Bacteria > Pseudomonadota > Gammaproteobacteria > Pseudomonadales > Pseudomonadaceae > Pseudomonas. The sequence goes on from CBIGPF010000014.1 coordinate 40,158, forward strand.
GCGGCCTGCGACCAATTCGGCTACACCGGGGTGCAAGGCGAATACATCGTTGCCCTGGAGAACACGCCGACACTGCAGAACGTCATTGTCTGCACGCTTTGTTCCTGTACCGCATGGCCCGTCCTGGGGTTGCCGCCGGATTGGTACAAGAGCTTCGAATACCGCGCCCGGGTCGTGCGGGAATCCCGCAGCGTACTGCGCGAGATGGGGCTGGATCTGCCCGAAGCAGTCGCCATCCGCGTCTGGGACACCACCGCGGAGACCCGCTACATGGTGCTGCCAGTGCGACCTGAAGGGACCGAAGGCTGGAGCGAGGAAGAACTCGCCGCCCTGGTGACCAAGGATGTGCTGATTGGCATTGCTCGCCCGGAAGTGCCCGCAGCAAACGAATCGACAAGGGAGGTGAGCTGAGCATGGACGGCATTCATGATCTGGGCGGCCTGCAAGGTTTCGGGCCGGTCGCCCACGTGGCCAACTCGCTGAGCTACAAGCCTGTCTTCCACGAGGACTGGGAACACCTGGGCTACAGCCTGCTGTTCCTGGGCGCGGGTGAGCTCGGTCTGTTCAATGTCGATGAGCTCCGGCACGCCATCGAACGGATGGAGCCCAGGCAGTACCTCGCATCCAGCTACTACGATCGCATTGTCATCGGTGTCGCATCGTTGTTCGTCGAGAAGGGCCTGCTGAGCCAGGAGCGCCTGGCGCAGCTGACCGGCGGGAGCTATCCGCTGGCCTTGCCGATAGGCCCCGGGCGCGAGGCAAATCCGCCGCGCAGGCCCTTCCAGGTGGGCGACCAGGTCCTGGTCCGCGATGAGTGCGTCTCGGGACACATCCGCATGCCCGGTTATGTTCGCGGCAAGCGTGGCGTAGTGCTGCATCGCACTCGCCATTCATGGCCTTTCCCTGACGCAGTCGGCCACGGGCGGGATAGCCCCCTGGAGCCGACCTACCACGTCCAATTCACCACCCAGGAACTGTGGGGCAATGCGGCGGACGCAGGCACGGTGGTGGTCGACCTGTTCGGCGGCTACCTGCTCCTGGCCTGACGAACAGCTTTTGGGGGTGGCGAGGTCTTCCCGGACGATCAGCCCCTCGTCACCTCCGTTTTCTTATCTGCAGAGTGAGACATCAGCATGGCCATACGCAGACCAGACTCCGCTGAGCTTGGTGAGATCGCCAAGAGCCTCGGCATGACCTTCAGCCCATCGCAACTCAACGATTATCACGATCTGCTCCAGGCAAACTTCGATGCGTATGACCTGCTCGATAGTCTCCCTGACTACCTGCCGGACGTGCGCTATCCACGCAAGGACCTGCGCGTACCTGCGCCGGAGGAAAACCGACTGGGCGCCTGGCAATGCAAGGCGCTCATTCTGGGGAGCGCGGAAGGGGCTCTTGTAGGCAAGCGGGTAGTGATCAAGGACAACGTTGCTGTTGCCGGCCTGCCCATGCTCAACGGTACCTTCACGCTCGATGGCTACGTCCCGGAGATGGATGCCACGGTGGTCAGCCGGCTCCTGGATGCCGGAGCAACCATCACCGGCAAGGCCGTCTGTGAGGCGCTGTGCTTCTCCGGCGGGTCGCACACGGCGGCCAGCGGCCCGGTACATAACCCACGGCGTCATGGCTACTCGGCGGGGGGCTCGTCCTCGGGCTCCGCCGCGCTGGTCGCCGCGGGCGAGGTCGACATGGCCATCGGTAGCGACCAGGGTGGGTCAGTGCGCATCCCGGCGGCCTATTGCGGCGTGTACGGCATGAAGCCCACGCATGGGCTGGTGCCTTATACCGGCGCGATGCCGATCGAATCGACGCTGGACCACCTGGGGCCGATTACGGCCAGCGTGCGCGACAACGCCCTCATGCTGGAAGTGCTGGCTGGCCCGGATGGGCTGGACCCCAGGCAAAACGCACTGGCACCGGCTGGCGGCTATCTGGAGGCACTGGGTCGCGGTGTGGTCGGCATGCGCATCGGCGTCCTGCGCGAAGGGTTTGCCCACGCCAACTCCGAGCCTGTCGTGGATGAGGCTGTACGCAAGGCGGCGGACGTGTTCCATGCGCTGGGGGCCACGGTCGAGGAAGTGTCATTGCCTGAGCACAGCCAAGGGCCGGCGATCTGGTTGGCGATCGCAGCCGAAGGAGCCTCCGAACAGATGATGAAAGGCAATAGCCACGGATTCAATTGGCGCGGCCTTTACCTGACCGGAATGATGGAGCACCACGCTCGCTGGCGTGAGCGTGCCGACGACCTTCCGGACACCGTGAAGACGACCTTTATCCTGGGGGAGTACGTCAATCGAATCTACCGAGGCTCCTTCTACGGGAAGGCGCAGAATCTCGCTCGTCGCTTGCGCGCTGACTATGACGGCCTGCTGAGCAACTACGACCTGCTGCTGATGCCGACCCTGCCGGTTCGCGCCACGCCGTTGCCTGCCCCGAACGCACCGCTGGCCGAAGTCCTGGCGCGCGCGTTCGAGATGCTGGGAAACACCTGTGGCTTCGACGCGACAGGCCATCCTGCCATGTCGATTCCCTGCGCCACTCATGACGGACTTCCGATAGGCCTGCAGTTGGTCGGTCGGCATTTTGCGGAGGCGGACATCTACCGTGCGGCCCATGCGTTCGAGCAGACCACTGACTGGAGAACTCGCCAGTAACCTGCAAGACATCTGACTCTCCGTACCACCGCGCCGACCTCAGGTCGGCGCTTGCTTTCAGCAGCTACCGACCCAAAGCGGACATGTGGTCGACGGAAGTTACACCCCTGGTCTTGAGCGCAGACACTCGACGAGGAGCCACGACTCACGCGCTATTGGCCAGTCAGCGCAACGTATAGCCGCCATCGGGCGAGAGCGTGGCGCCGGTCATGTAGGGGTTGTTCAGCAGGAACAGCGCAGCATCAGCAGCATCTTCGACTGTGCCCACGCGCTTGAGCAGGGTGGACTGGGCATAGTGGGAGAAGGCGTTGTCGCGCAGTTGCGGGTCGCGGCTCTGCCACAGTTCACCGTCCAGCGTTCCGGGAGCGATGACGTTCACCCGGCGCGGGGCGAGGTCCACCGCCAGCGCCCGTGCAAGGCCTTCGATGGCGCTGTTGCAGGCTGCATAGGACGCTGCTCCCGGTACAGGGCGTGCCCCGGCGGCGCCGCCGACCAGCACGATGCCGGCCTCGGGCGCGAGAACGGGAAGGGCGGCCTGCACTGTCCAGTACTGCGGCCAGAACTTGCGCTCGAAGGCGCTGCGCACTTTCTCTTCGTCCTGCTCGGTGAAGCCAGCGACCTGGTAGCTGGCCGCCGGCGTGAACAGGCCATCGATGCGATCGAGACGAGCGAAGAAATCACGCAGCGAGGTGCGGTCGGTGTTGTCCACCGTATAGCCTTCGGCGCTGTCGCCAAGGCTTTCCACCACGCTGGCCAAGCGTGCCTTGTCGCGTCCGCCAAGAATGACGTGCGCGCCCCGTTTCACTGCCAGCCGTGCGGCGCGCAGGCCGATGCCAGAGGTACCGCCGATGATCACCAGGGTCTTGCCTTCGAACATGTGATTTCCCTGTCGATGTTGCTGCCAGCGCCTGGGCGCCGGCATGTCCTGAGGTAGTGCTCGGCTGTCCGAGAAAAGGCAGCCGAGCGTGCTTGGATCAGATCACGAAGAAGCCGTGGGTACCGTCGCGGCCCAGTTGTTCCACCAGCCCGAATTCCCAGTCCAGGTAGCCCTGCATGGCTTCGCGCGGATTGTCGGTGCCCTCGTAGGGGCGGCGGTAGCGATCGATGCGCGGGGCGGCCAGCCGGCTTTCGCCGTCTTCGGTCGGCTGTCCGGCGGCGACCCAGGCACTGGTGCCGCCATCGAGTAGGAAGACCGGCTTGTCGGTCAGCGCCGCCACGTCCGCCACGGCGAAGCGTGCCAGCAGGCTGGTGCCGCAGGTGAGTACGTAGCGATCGGCGTCACCGAGCGCGGCCAGCGCCTGCCGCAGCTGGCTGCGCAGCGCCCAGGCGGCGCCGGGGATGTGGCGCTTCACGTAGTTGGCGCTGGCGGTGAAGTCGAGCACGGCGGTACCCGGGGCACGCAGCCAGTCGGCCAGGGTCTGCGGGGTGATGGTCTCGGCCTGCGGCGTCGGCGGCAGCGGGGCAGTCCAGGCGCCTTTTTCACTGAAATCGGCTGCGACCAGGCCGTCCAGCACGGCGACCTGCCAGCCCATCTGCGCCAGCCAGGAGGCGCTCATGTTGGCGCGCACACCGTCGTCGTCCACCAGCACCAGGCGTGCGCCGCGCACACTGGCGACGTGGTCGGTTTCCTGCACCAGCTGGCCGCCGGGCGTGGAGCGCGACCCCGGCAGGTGACCGGCTTCGTATTCCTCCGGCGTGCGCACGTCGAACAGGTACGTGGTGCGTGCACCTTCGGCTTGCCACTGGCGCAGGCCGTCGAGGTCGATGCGTGCGACCTCCGCGCGATCGGCCACGGCGCGAGCGCGCTGGGCGGCGGACTGGCGGGTGCCGGCGGAAACTTCGGTGAAACGTCGCGCCTGGCCGTGCTCCAGTTGTTGCCCGGCCAGCGTCCAGCCGATGGTGCCGTTGCGCAGCGCCGAGACCGGGTTGGGGATGCCGGCGTTCACCAGCGACTGGGTACCGATGATGCTGCGGGTGCGCCCGGCGCAGTTGACGATGACGCGGGTAGCCGGGTCCGGCGCCAGTTCGGCGACGCGCAGCACCAGCTCGGCGCCGGGGACGCTGATGCCGCTGGGAATGCTCATGGTCTGGTATTCGTCGAAGCGGCGGGCGTCCAGCACCACGACGTCGGCCTCGGCATCCAGCAGGGCCTGCACTTCCTCGGCGGCCAGGGACGGCGTGTGGCGCTCGGCTTCCACCAGTTCGCCGAAGGATTTGCTCGGTACGTTGACGTCCTTGAACAACTCGCCACCGGCACTGCGCCAGCCGGCCAGGCCGCCCTCGAGCAGCGCGACGTCGCTGTAGCCGAGACCAAGCAGGCGTTGCGCGGCCACTTCGGCCAGGCCTTCGCCGTCGTCGTAGACGGTGACCGGTGTATCGCGCCGCGGTACGCGGGCATGGATCTCCAGCTCAAGCTTGGAGAGCGGCACGTTGGCGGCGAACAGGGGGTGCGCCTGGGCAAAGGGGTCTTCCTCGCGCACGTCGAGCAGCGCCAGCTCCTGTCGAGCGAGGAGGGCGGTGCGAAGGTCGTGGAAGGAGCGGTGGGTGATCTGGCTCATGCGGGGTTCTCTTTCGACAGGTCCCAGATGTTGGGCAACTGGCTGTTGGAATAGCCGGAGATGAAGGGCTTCTCTTCGCCTTCGGCGCTGAATACGGCACGCCGAACGGCGCCGATGTTGGCGCCGTAGACGTGGATGCTGATGGAGGGCTGGTCGGCGAAGGCGTTACTCACCTGGTGGATGTCGCCGATGCGTGGGGACACCGCTTCCACTTCGCCCGGTTCCAGCCGCTGGGCTTCACCGCTGGCCCGCAGGCTGCCGTTGGCGGCGAAGGCGAAGGACTGTGAGTACTCGGCACCGCGCAACATGCCGATCAGGCCCCAGACGCGGTGGTCGTGCACGGGAGTGCGCTGCCCCGGGCCCCAGACGAAACTGACGACCGAGAAGCGTTGCTGCGAGTCGGCATGCAGCAGGTACTGTTGGTAGCGCTGTGGATCGGGACGGGCGTAGTCCTCGGGTAGCCAGTCGTCGTGGCGCACCAGCTCGGCCAGCAGCGGAGCCGCCTGGGCGAGCAGCGTGGCTTCGTCGGGATGGGTGTCGATGAGGGCCGCGAGGTCGCCGATGAACTGGCGCAGGCGATCGAGACGCAAGGGAGCAGACATGCGAGGGATTCACTCCTTAAGGTTCTGGCGCTACGGTAGCAAACGCTCTTTTATTCCTGAAATGCATTTTGAATCTAAGCTAATATGCAAGAAATGCAATTGGTGCCAAACCCATGAAGATCGACGACATCGATGCCTTCGTCGCGGTGATCCGCAACGCTTCCCTCAGCCAGGCCGCTGAAAGCCTTGGTCTGACTCAGTCGGCCATCACCCGCCGGGTGCAGAGCCTGGAGGAGTCCCTCGGGGTGGAACTGCTCGACCGCAACACCAAGCCGCTCAAGCCCACCGCTGCCGGGCGCCGCGTATTCGAACAGTGCCTGCGGGTGCTGCGCGAGGTGGACGGCCTGCGTGAGCTGGTGGCCAGTGATACACCGCCCAGTGGCGTCCTGCGTCTGGGGGTGCCGCAGAGCATTGGCGAAGTGGTCCTGCTCGAGGCCCTGCGACGCCTGGCGGGCGAGTACCCCGAACTGCGCGCTCAGGTGAGCAGCGGCTGGGGAGGCCACCTGCTGGCGCGGCTGGAAAATGCCGAGCTGGATGCGGCTGTCGTGTTGTTCCCGCCGAGCAAGGTATTCCCCGATAACCTCGGTGCGACGCCGTTGGGCCGCGTCGAGCTTTGCGTGGTCGCTGCGAAGGACTGCGACGTGCAGGCCCGGCGCCTGCTCGATTGCTACCAGCACGGCTGGGTGCTCAACCCGGACGGATGCGGCTTTCGCGCCGGCTTGCAGCGCGCTCTGGCCGACCAGGGGCTGGGGCTGCAACTGAACCTGGAAACCTTCGGCAGCGAACTGCAGCTCGGGTTGGTGGCGCAAGGCCGCGGGTTGGGGCTGGTGCCGGCGCCCGCGCTCGCCCGCAGCCGCTACCGCGAGCAACTGCGGGTACTGGCACTGGAGGACTTCCAGCCGTTGATCCAGCTCTGGCTGGTGCGACCGCAGCTATTGGGCAATCTGGAGACGCCGGCACAGCTGTTCGGCGCATCGGTGGCCCAGGGCTTGGACATTTCAGCGGACTGATCCGGCAGGGCATCGTCTTGGCGCGGCACTTCTCGTGTGGGGACGAGAAAGCGCGCTGCGCAACATGGTCAACTCTGGATATGCGTATTTAGCATATTAGGATATGACAAAAATGAATTTCCATCATGAACAACTTGCCTATAGCTTCTAAGAAAGACGCCAAACAAGGCGTTTTTCTTATAACGGAAGCCGCCGGCCTCAGGCCGCGGCGCAGGCGAGGGCAACACAGTGAGCGTGGAAATTCTCGGCATGATCACCGCCACCCCGAGTTCCGAGGTGGATCAGCCGTTGGGGGATGCGGTGGATGCCGGGTTCGTACGGCGTTTTGCCCAGGCCCATGAGGACGCCGGCTTCGACCGTGTGCTGGTCGGCTACTTCAGCAATGCCGCCGAGGGCGCGGTGGTCAGCTCGTTCGTCGCGGCCGCCACCCGCCGGCTGGGCATCCTGCTGGCCTACCGGCCGGGCGTGATCGCGCCGCCGCTGGCCGCCCGTCAGCTTGCCACCCTGGACCAGTTCAGCGATGGGCGCCTGGCCCTCAATGTGGTCAGTGGTGGTAACGATGAAGACCTGGCGCGTGACGGCGATTACCTCGACCACGACCGCCGCTACGCCCGCACCGACGAATACCTGCAGGCCCTGCGGCAGATCTGGACCGCCGAGGCGCCGGTGGATTTCACCGGCGAGTTCTACCGCTTCCAGGGGGCTTCGCCGGCGGTGCGCCCGCGGCAGGCGCCGCACATCCCCATCTACTTCAGCGGCTCGTCCGAGGCGGCGATCGAGGTTGCCGCCCGGCACGCTGACACCTACATGCTCTGGGGCGAACCACTGGCAGCCGTTGACGGACACATCCGTCGCGTGCGGGCCGCCGCCCAGGCGCAAGGGCGTGATCCGCGCTTCTCGGTGTCCTTCCGCCCCATCGTCGCAGACACCGAAGAGGCTGCCTGGAAGCGCGCCGCCGATATCCTCGAGCAGGTACGCGAAAACCGCGCACGGTTTGGTCTGCCGCTCAACGACCACAAACCGGAGAACGTCGGATCGCAACGCCTGCTGGCTGCGGCGCAGCAGGGTGACGTCCTCGACGCCCGCCTGTGGACCGGTGTCGCCCGACTGACCGGCGCGCGCTGGAACTCCACCGCGCTGGTCGGCACACCCGAGCAGGTCGCCGCCGCGCTGGGCGAGTACTACCGCCTCGGCGTTTCCACCTTCCTGATCCGTGGCTTCGACCCGCTCGGCGATGCCGTGCGCTACGGCCAGGGCCTGATTCCCGCCATCCATGAACAGATCGCCCGCCTGCCGCAACTGCGGCGCGCCGGCTGAGGAGCTTTTCGATGACCCTTCCCCAACGTCTGCGCGCCTCCCTGGCCGCGCTGCTGCTGAGTGCTCCGCTGGCGCACGCCGCCGACCTGCCGACCCTGCGGGTGGGCGACCAGAACTACTACAATGTGCGCGCGTCCATGGAAGCCTCCGGAGTGCTCGAAGGCGCGCCGTACACGGTGGACTGGAAGCACTTCCAGTCCGCTGCACCGGTTGCCGAGGGCCTGCAGGCTGGCGCGCTGGACCTGGGCTTCCTCGGTGACTCGGGCTTCATCTTCCTGGCTGCCAAGGGTGCGCCAGTGAAGCTGATCGGTATCTCGCGGCAGAACCCCGACACCATCGCGCTGCTGGTGCCCAAGGATTCGCCGGTGAAGACCATCGCCGATCTCAAGGGCAAGAAAGTCGCCTACTGGCCCGGCGCCTGGAGCCAGCAATTGACCCTGCGTGCGCTGGAAAGGGCCGGCCTGCCCAGTGACTACGTGGAGTTCGTCAAACTGATGCCCATCGATGCCGCCGCCGCACTCCCGCGCGGCAGCATCGACGCCTTCCCGGTGTGGGAACCGTACATCTCGCAGCAGATCGTGTTCTCCGGTGCACGCCCGATCCTCACCGCCCGCGACCTGATGCCGGGGCTGTCGAGCATCGCCGCCAATGCCGACTCCATCGATCCCAAGCGCGCGCAGATCGCCGACTTCCTCGCGCGTCTGCAGAAGGCTCGCACCTGGGTCGAGGCGCACAAGGAGCAATACGCCGATATCTGGGCGAAGAAGGCCAACCTCGATCAGTCCGTCTCGCGCCACTGGATCGGCCAGGCAGCGATGAGCGTCGGTCCGGTGGACAAGCAGGCCGCCGCCGATTACCAGGGCACCGCCGACTTTCTCCTGCAGACGGGTGCGCTGCCCAAGGCTTTCGATACCTCCAGCGTGATCGATACCTCGTTCGCCGGGTCCTTCCACTGACCAGGGGAACAACCAGGGAACATCCTGCGTGCAGGGGGGCGTGAGTGCCCATCTGCCGCGGGTTGATCACTGATTGGGCGTACCTTCGCCTGGCATTATCTAAGAACTAAAGATTATTTATTTTATGTTTTTTATGCCTGTAATCTTATGTTTACCGGACCACCGGACGCATCCACCCGTTTCTGACCTGTCCCGTGGTCCGTCCTCGCATTGCGGGCGGCCAACCTGAATCCGAGGAGCCGTATCCATGTTCCGCCACCTGTTTCTGCGCCGTTTCGCCGTTGGCCTGAGCGCCTCGGTCGCCCTGTTCGGTGCCTTGAGCGCGCACGCCGAAGAGACCCTGCGCATCGGCTTCCAGAAGTCCTCCACGCTGCTCACCATCGTCAAGGCGCAGGGTAGCCTGGATCGCGAGCTGGCCAAGCAGGGCATCAAGGTCACCTGGCACGAATTCCCCAGCGGCCTGCCGTTGCTCGAGTCGCTCAACGTCGGCAACGTCGACCTGTCCGCCGACGTCGCCGACACCGTCCCGGTGTTTGCCCAGGCTGCCGGCGCGCAACTGACGTACTTCGCCCGTGAGACTCCGTCGCCCACTGCACAATCGATCCTGGTACCGCAGGACTCGCCGCTCAAGTCGCTGGCCGACCTCAAGGGCAAGCGCGTGGCCGTCACCAAGGCCGCGGGCAGCCATTACCTGCTGATTGCCGCGTTGCAGAAGGCCGGACTGAAATTCTCCGATATCCAGCCGGCGTACCTGACCCCTGCCGACGGCCGCGCCGCCTTCGAGAACCACAAGATCGATGCCTGGGTGACCTGGGACCCGTACGTCGCCAGCGCCCAGCGCCAACAGAACGCCCGCATACTCGCCGACGGCCAGGGCCTGGCCAGCTACCAGCGTTACTACCTGGCGTCCACCGCCTACGCCAAGGCTCACCCGGAAGTGCTCAAGCAGGTCTTCGCCGAGTTGCAGAAGACCGGCCGCTGGGTGAAGGAACACCCGACCGACGCCGCGAAGGTTCTCGGTCCGCTGTGGGGCAACCTCGACGTCGCCACTGTCGAGCAGGCCAATGCCCGCCGCAGCTACGACGTACAGCCGGTGCGCACCGATGGCCTTGATGAGCAGCAGCGCATCGCCGATGCCTTCTACGCCCAGGGTCTGTTGCCCAAGCCGGTGGACGCGCGCGCGGTGCCGGTCTGGCAGCCGGACGTGGCGAGCAACTGACCGAGGATTCTGCGCTCGCCGCCACTGCCCGGGGCCGGCTGATCTGCGTCTGCCCAGCCGCGATCAGCGAGCCGATCCATGCCGTGCCCTCAGTGGGCCGCGCGGCGGAAGGCACCGGGCTGTTGCCCGGTCGCCTTGTGGAAGGCGCGGGTGAAGGCGGCGATGGACTGGTAGCCAATCGCCGCGGCGACTTCCGCCACGCTCTGGTCGGCTCTCAGCAGTCGACACGCCTGGCCCATGCGCAGGGCCAGCAGTACCTGGCCGGGCGACTGCCCGCAGGTCTCGTTGAAACGCTTGAAGAAGGCCGAACGCGACAGCCCGGCGCACGCCGCCATGTCTTCCAGGGTCCAGGGCAGTTGTGGCTGCTGGATCATCTGCTCCAGCAGGCTGGCGAATTGCGGCTGGCGGGCGAGGGCGACCAGCCCGCCGAGGGATGGGTTGGCCACGACCTGCTGGCGCAGGACGTAGAGGAACAGCAGGTGACTCAGGCGTTCGAGCATCTGCTGGGACGGTGCGGGCTGCCGCTGGCACTCCTCCAGGATCAGCTCGAACAGGCTGCGCGCGGCGCGCTGGGACGGCTCCTCGGCGCGCAGTACGAGGAAGGCGGGCAGGGCATCGATGATCAGCGCCGACAGCCCGGAGTCGAAGTGGAAGAATCCACAGACCAGGCCCACTCCGTCCTCGGCCTGCAATTCCAGCGCGGTCATGCTCTGGCGTGGCTGGCATGCCGCGGCCTCGACGCTGGCCTCGTTGGACAACCGGTACGGCACGTCGCGCAGGATGAACACCGCGTCGCCGCTGTCCAGCCGGCAAGGCGGCTCATTATCGAGATGCAACCAGCAGTGTCCGTGCACTACCAGGTGGAAGCTCGCCCGTGCCAGACCGTGGGTAGAGGCGTGCCAGCCGCCGCAATAGCGCCCGACATGGAACAGGCTCGCGCTCAGTTCAAGGCTGTCTAATAACCAATCAACCAGGGGGCTGGACGAAATCATCTAATGGAAAGACTCATGAGCAAGTGATAGCGACTTTAGAATATTGAATGGATTTCTTATTACCAACAGACTTTTTCGACACCCCATTTCAACGGAGTCGAACCATGTCCCGCCTGCCCATCCAGACCCTAGACAGCGCCCCGGAAGCCGCCAAGCCGTTCCTCGAGAATGCACTCAAGGGCTCCGGTTTCATCCCCAACCTGCTGGGGGTTCTGGCCAACGCGCCGGCCGCCCTGGAAACCTATGTGACCGTTTCCGGCCTCAACGGCAAGTCCGACCTCGGACTGCCGGAACGCGAGGTGGTCCAGTTGATCGCCGCCACCACCCACGGCTGCGATTTCTGCGTCGCCGGGCATACCGCCGTGGCCTACAACAAGGCCAAGCTGCCTGAGGACGTCATAGCCGCCCTGCGCGAACAGCGCGAACTGCCCGATGCCCGTCTGGAAGCCCTGGCCGCTTTCACCCGTGAATCCATCGCCACCCGTGGCGCGGTCAGCGATGCGAGTCTGGCGGCCTTCCGCGCGGCCGGCTTCAGCGACGGCAACGCCCTGGAAGTGCTGCTGGGCATCAGCCTGGCGACCCTCTGCAATTTTGCCAACGTGCTGGCGCAGACGCCGCTGAACCCGGAGCTCGGCCGCTATCGCTGGGAAAAGGCCGACTGATTTCGTGTGACCGGGCGGCCCGCGCCGCCCCTGCAAGGAGAGCGACATGCTCGACCCGACCCTGAGCCGCTGGCTCGACGAGCACGCCGAGGGCCTCGACCTCGGCCATACCGATCCGCAGAGCGTGCTGCCGCAACTCGCCGCTGCCGGCCTGTTCGCCATTGGCGTGCCGGCAGAACGCGGGGGCAGCGGCGGCAGCGTGCTCGATGCGATCGACGCCATTGCCGACGTCGCCGGGCATTCCCTGACCGCTGCCTTCGTCTTCTGGGGGCAACGCGCCTTCATCGAATACCTGCTGCAGAGCCCCAATCGCGAACTGGGCGATCGCCTGCTCGGCGAATTGCTGGATGGCCGCCTGGCCGGCGCCACCGGGCTGTCCAACGCCATGAAGTTTCTCTCCGGCATCGAGAACCTGCAGGTGGCCGCGACGCCTGCCGGCGATGCCTGGACCCTTGACGGCCGCCTGCACTGGGTGACCAACCTGCGCAAGGGCCGCTTCGTGGTGGCCGCCGCCATCGAGCGGCCAGGCGAGCCGCCGCTGGTGGCGGCCATCGCTTCCGATAGCGCTGGCCTGACCCGTTCTGACGACCTGCAACTGCTCGGCCTGCAGTCGAGCAACACCGCCGCGCTGGATTTCTCCGCCGTCGAACTGCCCCGCGAGTGGTTGCTGCACGACGATGCCCGCCAGTACCTGCCAACGGTGCGTCCGGCCTTCCTCGGCCTGCAATGCGCGATGACCATCGGCCTGACCCGCAAGGCCCTGGACGCCGTGCGCAGCCATCTGAGCGACCGCCGCTCGGTGCTGCGCGAGGAGGAACAGCGCCTGAGCGGCGAACTCGATGAGCGTGTTGCCCAACTTCGCGCCGGACTGCTGGACGGCACCTTCCTCACTGAGCCGGCCGCGCTGTTCCGTATCCGCATCGGGCTGGCCGAAGGCGCGGCCGCGGCGGTGCAACTGGAGTTGCAGGCCAGCGGCGGCAAAGCCTATCTCAGCGAGTACGGTGCGGCGTTCGCCCGTCGCTGGCGCGAGTCGGCCTTCGTACCGATCGTCACGCCCAGCCTGGTGCAGCTGCGTGCTGAACTGCAGAAGCAGGCGCGCGCATGACCGAGGTGATCCTGCAGGCCAGCGACGTCGCCCTGGGCTATCCCGGCGACAGCGGCTGGCGCAGCGTGCTCGAAGGTTTCGCGCTGGAGCTGGCGCCGGGGGAGGTGGTATCCATCCTTGGCCCCAGCGGCGTCGGCAAGTCCAGTCTGCTGCGCGTGCTCGCCGGTTTGCAGAAGCCAGCCGCCGGCACCGTGCGGTTGCTCGGCCAGCCCATCGACGGCCCGCACCCGCGCGTCGCCGTGGCGTTCCAGGACCCGAGCCTGTTGCCCTGGCTGAGCCTGGCGAAGAACGTTGCCTTCGGCCTGGACTTCGCTCGCCAGCCGAACATCGACAAGGCCACGCTGCAGCAGCGCGTGGAGGATGCCATCGCCGCGGTCGGCCTGAGCCATGCCCGGGACTTCATGCCGGCGCAACTGTCCGGCGGCATGGCCCAGCGCACCGCGCTGGCGCGTTGCCTGGCGCGGCAACCGCAAGTGCTGCTGCTCGACGAACCCTTTGGCGCGCTGGACGAAGTCACTCGCGCCGACATGCAACAACTGCTGCTCGGCGTGATCCACCAGCGGCGCACTGCCGCTGTACTGATCACCCACGACATCGACGAAGCCCTGCTGCTTTCCGACCGTATCCTGCTACTGGGCGACACCCCGGCGCGGACGTTGGGCGAGTGGCGCATCGACCTGCCGCAACCCCGTGCGGAGCTGGTCGAGGAACTGGGCGCGCGACGGGTCGAGATCCTCATAACCCTACGGCGGGCAAGCCGCACCCACGCAAATATCCCTTCTGCGCAGGAGCCTGCCCATGTGCCTGGACGACCCCACACACTCCCGACGTGACATCCTCAAACTCGGCGCGCTGCTTTCCGCCGCCGGCGCACTGCCACTGCTGACCAGTCTGCAGGCGCGGGCCGCCAGTGAGCCGGATGCCCCGGTACGTATCGGCTACCTGCCGATCACCGACGCCACCCCCTTGCTGGTGGCCCACGCCAACGGCCTGTTCGACGCCGAAGGCATCAAGGCCGAACGCCCCGTGCTGCTGCGCAGCTGGGCGCAGGTAATCGAGGCGTTCATCTCCGGCCAGGTCAACGTCATTCACCTGCTGTCGCCGATGACGGTCTGGGCGCGCTACGGCAGCAAGGTGCCGGCCAAGGTGGTGGCCTGGAACCATGTCGGTGGCTCGGGCCTGACCGTGGCGCCGGACATCGGCGACGTGAAGCAGCTGGGCGGCAAGACCCTGGCGATCCCGTTCTGGTATTCGATCCACAACGTGGTGCTGCAGTCGCTGCTGCGCGACAACGGCCTGCAGGCGGTGAGCAAGCCGGCGAACGCCGCCCTGGCCGCCAACGAGGTCAACCTGGTCGTGCTGCCGCCGTCGGACATGCCGCCGGCTCTGGCGTCCAGGCGTATCGCCGGCTACATCGTCGCCGAGCCGTTCAACGCCCTGGCGGAGAACCTCAAGGTCGGGCGCATCCAGCGCTTCACCGGCGATGTCTGGCGCAATCACGCCTGTTGCGTGGTGTTCATGCACGAGCACGACCTGAACAACCGGCCGGAGTGGTCGCAGAAGGTGGTAAACGCCATCGTCAAGGCGCAGTTGTGGACCCGTGACAACCGCGCCGAAGCGGCCCGGCTGCTGTCCAAGGACGGCGAGAACCGCTATACGCCCCATGCGCCGGAAGTGCTCGGCCGCGTGCTGGCCCCGGCGGCCAGCGAACGCCAGCAATACCTGGCCGACGGCGCCATCCGCCATGCCGATTGGCAGGAGGAACGCATCGACTTCCAACCGTATCCGTTCCCGAGCTACACCGAGGAGCTGGTGCGCCGCCTGAAGGACACGCTGATCCAGGGCGACAAGGGCTTCCTCGCTGCGCTGGAGCCGGCGCAGGTGGCGAAGGACCTGGTCGACGACCGCTTCGTGCGCACTGCGCTGGCCAGCGTCGGCGGCCTGGGCGCCTTTGGCTTCCCGGACAGCTTCGAACGGAGTGAGGAGATCAGCACGTGACACCCGTCGTGCTTTCCACGCGCCGCCAGTGGGCGCTGGGCCTGGCCGGGTTGCTCGCGCTGCTCGCCCTGTGGTGGCTGGGTGTGCGGTTGTTCGGCGGCGACGGCCTGGGGCAACTGTTCTCGCCCCGGGCCACCTTCACCAGCCTGGGCGAGCTGCTGGCTCGCTCGGAGCTTTACGAACACGTACTGGTGAGCCTGAAGCGGGTGCTGCTCGGCCTGCTCCTGGCGCTGGCCGTGGGTGTTCCGCTGGGCCTGCTGGTGGGGGCCTCGCATCATCTGGAAGCGGCTACCACGCCGGCCTTCCAGTTCCTGCGGATGATCTCGCCGCTGTCGTGGATGCCCATTGCGGTGATGCTGATGGGGGTGGGTGACTCGCCGATCTACTTCCTGCTGGCCTTCGCCGCGGTCTGGCCGATCCTGCTCAACACTGCCGCCGGGGTGCGCCAGCTCGACCCGCGCTGGCTGCAGTTGTCGAAGAGCCTGAGCGCTACGCCGTTCGAGACGCTGCGCAAGGTCATCCTGCCCGGTGTGCTCGGCCACGTGCTGACCGGCGTGCGGCTGGCCATCGGCATCCTCTGGATTGTCCTGGTGCCCTGCGAGATGCTCGGCGTCAGCGCCGGGCTCGGCTACTTCATCCTCGACACGCGGGACCGCCTGGCCTACTCGGAGCTGATGGCCATGGTGCTGTTGATCGGTGTGCTGGGCTTCGCCCTGGACGCGCTGGCGCGCAGCCTGTACCGGCGGCGCGGCTAGCACTGACGTGCAGTGTGGTTCGCGGGCGGCTCGAGTGATGCAGTCCGGGATAGGCGGCCAGTGGGGCCTCCAGTCTGCCAGCCCGCGCGCTCATCGAACGCGCGGGCTGGCCGTCAGTCACGTCCCGGCCAGTGCTCCGTCTCGCGGGTGACAGGGGACAGACCGCGATGGCTTTCAGTCGGCAGGCTGTTCCGCTGTGGCATCTGTGGCATCTGTGGCATCTGTGGCGGGAGGCGACGCCTTCGCCTTGGACTTCGCACGGGCTCTGCGGTCCTGGCTGCGCTGCCGGGCAGCCTGCTGTTTCGCATGCAGCGCCTGGGCGGCGGTCACAATGCCGGCTGGCTGGCCGTTCAAGTCCAGGCGCGGTGCATTTTCCACCATGCTTGCCCAGTATCGAACGCCTCGGCACCAGGTGGCGATGCCCAGCTTGAGCTGCTCGATGGTGATGCCGAGCTGCTGCAGGTGTTGCTCGGCGTCCTTGAGAATGCCTTCCTTGAGCGGAACCTTGGGGGCCGGATTGACAGGGAAGGCCAATGGGAAATGCTTCTGCAATCTCCAGATCGCCTCCACTGCGGGATCCTGCTCACGAGGCTTTGCCTGAGGCGAGGACTTGCGCTGTTGGTGCTTCGCACTTTCGGCTTTGGCCTGCTCTTTTTCAGCCCGCAGGCGGTCACGTAGCACAGCTAGTTGTTCAAAACCCATCGTTCAATTCACAGCTTCTAGGTTGATTGCGTAGCGCAAGGGTATTCGATGTATCCCTTGGGATCACCTGTCTCAGCAAAAATCGCCACTGATTCGGTGACTTCTCGATGGACGTGCCGGGTCGGATCCGGTTCCCGACATCACTGATGTGGTGAGGAAACAGCAGGTTCCCTGCGTGCGCCAGAGCGGCCCCTCTCTGATGACCGTGCGCTGAGCTTCGATTGCGTTGCGGAGGGCGAGGCCAGCAAGGCTGGCCTCGGGGTGTGCTGCGGAAGGTTTACCTGGCTCTGCTGCGCTGGTTCATCAGCCGCTCGATGATGCCCCAGTAATTCACGGGCACCAGGCGCTCGATGATCGAGAGGATCAGCGCGTCCATGCCGACGATGACGCGCGCCCGGTCGTTCTCGATACCTTTCAGGATGATGCCGGCCGCCTTGGACGGGGGCATGCGCAGCAGGCGGTTCATTTCCTTGCGCTGGCGTTCGACTTCGACCGGGTCGATGTCCTTCGGCGCCTTGGCGTTGGTGGCGATGGAGGTGGCGATGCCGCCCGGGTGGACGACCATCATGTCCACGTTGCTGCCACGCAATTCGTGGCGCAGTGAGTTGCTGAAGCCGCGCACCGCGAACTTGCTCGCGCTGTACGCGGCCTGGCCGGGCGGGGAGACCAGGCCATAGAGGCTGGACACGTTGACGATCTTGCCGGGAGCGCCGTTGCGCTGAAGCACCGGCAGGAAGCCGCGGGTGATGTCGACGACGGCCTGGAAGTTGATCGCCATGAGCCAGTCGAAGTCTTCCTCGCTCACCCGGTCGAAGCTGCCGCCGACGGCCACGCCGGCGTTGTTGATCACCAGGTGGACCGTCGGGTGTTCCTGCAGTACCTGTTCCGGGAGCTGGCGGACGGCATCCCGTTGCGCCAGGTCGAGCACATGCAGGCTGACGTGGCGGCCTGTGCGCGGGAGGCGGGCGAGGGTCTCGCGCAGGCCCGCCTCGTCGCGGTCGACCAGGGCCAGGTGACAGCCTTTGCCGGCGAGGTGCTCGGCGAGGGCGCGGCCGATACCGCTGGCTGCCCCGGTGAGCACGGCAACCTGATTATCGAGCTTCATGAGTGTTGTCCTGAGTGCGCTGGATGTGGTCGGCGATCAAGCGGGAGAGCTGATGTGCCTGGTACGAGTCGATCTGGTGGCGCATGCCACGGATCACCTGGTGAGTCGCGCGGGGAATCGCCCGGGCGGTGGCTTCGCCGCCGCTGGGGTGGACCATCCGGTCGAGGTCTCCGTGAAGCACCAGGCTGGGCGCGCTGATGGTTTTCAGGTGGGCCGTGCGGTCGCCGGAGCGGAGGATCGCGCCGATCTGCCGGAACAGCGCCCTGGCGTCGGCGCGCTCGCCATTGCGCACCCAGGCCAGCGCGGAATAGTCCTGCCACTGGGCCTGCGCATCCGGTGCGTTGGCGTCACCGATATGGCTCATCATGGCGCTGTAGCTGGCGATTGCTTCGTCCCGCGACGTCGGTGCCTTGGCTCGCGACAGGCGCCAGAGCGTCGAGTAGGCGGGCTGGCCGACGCGGCGATTGCCGGTGGTCGAGAAGATCGACACCAGTGACTTCGCCCGGCTCGGGTGGCGATAGGCGAGGGTCTGGGCAATCATCCCGCCCATGGACATGCCGACCAGGTGGGCGGCGCCGATGCCCAGGTGTTCGAGCAACAGGGCAGTATCGTCGGCCATCTGCTCCAGTCCGTAGCAGGCGTCCGGGGCCTTGCCACGCAACTGCTGGAACTGGCTCGGATGGGGCGTCGAGCTGCGGCCGGAGCGCCCGGCGTCGCGGTTGTCGAAGCAGATGACCCGCAGGCCGCTCTCGACCAGTCGGTCGATCAGCGCGGCGGGCCAGTAGACCATCTGCAAGCCGAGCCCGGCGATCAGGACCAGGGCAGGCGATGACTCGCTGCCGTGCTCCGAGTAGCAGAGGCGCAGTCCGTTGGGCAGTGTCGCGAAGCGTTCTTCGTGCAGGGCCAGGCTCATGCGCGTGCGCCTCCCACCTTGGCGGAGATGAACTCCAGGGCCGGATCGTCGACGCGTCCCTTGCGGAACACCTTCACGTCGGCGGCGTAGTTCCAGGACATCGACCAGGGATGCCTGCTGCCCTGTCGGGGCAGTTTGTCGAGGGAGCGCTGGACGTAGCCGGCGCCGAAGTTCAGCAGTGGTTCGGTCTTCATCGACGGGTCGGCCCTGGGGGTGCAGACCTCGTAGCCGCGCGTCTGCATGTAGCCGAGCAGCCGCGTGAAGTGCTCGCACAGCAGGCCGATCTTCAGTGTCCAGGACGAGGAGGTGTAGCCGATCGCGATGGCAAAGTTGGGGATGCCGCTGAGCAGCATGCCCTTGTAGGTGACGCACGCCGACAGGGGCACCGTCTGGCCGTCGATCTTCGGCTGGATGCCGCCCAGCGGCTGCAGGTTGAGGCCGGTGGCGGTGACGATCAGGTCGGCTTCGAGGTGCTCGCCCGAGCGCAGCTGGATGCCGGTCGCAGTGAAGCGCTCGATGTGGTCGGTGACGATCGATGCCTTGCCCGAGGTGCCCGACGTCGCCCTGATTACCGTCAATGCCC
>CBIGPF010000015.1:0-58798 GCA_966191535.1 uncultured Pseudomonas sp.
TGCTCGGCCCGTCCGGCTGCGGCAAGACCACCCTGCTGCGCATCATCGCCGGCCTGGAGACCCCGGACGTGGGCAACATCGTGTTCCACGGCGAGGACGTTTCGCAGCACGACGTGCGCGATCGCAACGTCGGCTTCGTGTTCCAGCACTACGCGCTGTTCCGCCACATGACGGTGTTCGACAACGTCGCCTTCGGCCTGCGCATGAAGCCCAAGAAGGAGCGCCCGAGCGAAGCGCGCATCGCCGAGAAGGTCCACGAACTGCTCAACATGGTGCAGCTGGACTGGCTCTCCGACCGCTACCCGGAGCAGCTCTCCGGCGGCCAGCGCCAGCGTATCGCCCTGGCCCGCGCGCTGGCGGTGGAGCCGAAGATCCTGCTGCTCGACGAGCCCTTCGGCGCCCTCGACGCCAAGGTGCGTAAAGAGCTGCGCCGCTGGCTCGCACGCCTGCACGAGGAGATCAACCTGACCTCCGTGTTCGTGACCCACGACCAGGAAGAAGCGATGGAAGTCGCCGACCGCATCGTGGTGATGAACAAGGGCGTGATCGAGCAGATCGGCTCGCCAGGCGAAGTCTACGAGAACCCGGCCAGCGACTTCGTCTACCACTTCCTCGGCGACTCCAACCGCCTGCACATCGGCGGTGACGAGCACGTGCTGTTCCGTCCGCACGAGATCTCGCTGTCGCGCTCCGAAGTGGCCGAACACCGCGCTGCCGAAGTTCGCGACATCCGTCCGCTGGGTGCGATCACCCGGGTGACGCTCAAGGTCGACGGCCAGGAGGAGCTGATCGAGGCCGAAGTGGTGAAAGACCACGACAGCCTGACCGGCCTTGCCCGTGGCGAGACGCTGTACTTCAAGCCGAAGGCCTACCAGCCGGTGGCGAATATCTGATCAGGCGGCCTTCCGCCCCATGTTCCTGCGCGGGGGCTTGCCCTCTCCCTAGCCCTCTCCCTTCAGGGAGAGGGCCTGCGCTTTCCCCTGACTGCCAAACCCTCGTATCCTGCCGACCCTGCTTTCAACAAGGCCCGGCCATGTTCGACGCCCTCCCCCAACACCTCGAACTGATCGTCCTCACCTTCCTCCTTGCCGGCCTGGTGAAAGGCGTGGTGGGGCTCGGCCTGCCCACGGTCGCCGTCGGCCTGCTCGGGCTGGTGATGCCGCCCATGCAAGCGGCCGCCATCCTCGTCGTCCCTTCCACCGTGACCAATATCTGGCAACTCGCTGCCGGGCCGCGCTTCCTCGGGCTGCTCAAGCGCCTGTGGGGCATGCTCGCCGGTATCGTTGTCGGCACCCTGGTGGTGGGCTGGCTGCTGGCTGGGCGCAACTGGCCGGCGGCCACACCGCTGCTGGGCGTGGCACTGATCCTCTATGCACTGCTGGGACTGTCGAACAAGCGCTTCAGCGTGGCGCCACGGCACGAGCGCTGGCTGTCGCCACTGATCGGCGCGATCACCGGCGGCGTCACTGCCGTGACTGGCGTCTTCGTGATTCCCGCCGTGCCTTTCCTGCAGGCGCTGGGCCTGGAGAAGGACGATCTGGTGCAGGCGCTGGGGCTGTCCTTCACCGTCTCGACGCTGGCCCTGGCGATCACCCTCAGCCAGCACGGATCGCTGCTGCAGGCGGATGTGCTGGGCCTGTCCCTGCTCGCGCTGTTGCCGGCCCTGGCGGGCATGTACCTGGGCACCTGGCTGCGCTCGCGGATCAGCCCATTGGCGTTCCGCCGCTGCTTCTTCGGTGGCCTGCTATTGCTCGGTGCAGACCTGGCGATACGTGGTCTTTAACCTGTAGGAGCGCGCCATGCGCGCGATCGCGGGCATGGCCCGCTCCTACAAGGGAGATTACTGCTCGTCGAGATGGCGCAGCAGGAAGTCCCGGCTCGACTCGATGATCGCCTTCTGGGTCTTCTCGCTGGCGACCATTCGCGCCACCACCAGCGCGCCGACGCACTGTGCCAGCAGCGCCCAGGCATCTTCCTGCGACCCCAGCGCCTCGGCCCAGGCTTGCTGTAACTCCACCAGCGCATCCTCGGCACTCTGCCGCACGGACTCGTCGGCGCGGGCGATCTCCGCGCCCAGCGCCGGGATCGCGCAGCCGGCGCTGGCGTCCTGCACGTGGCTGACGCTCAGGTATCGCTTCAGGCCGCGCTCCAGGCGGGCACGATCCAGCACCTTGCCCTTGGCGGCCAGGCGCTCGACGCTCTGGTGCAGTTCGCGTTCGACGATGGCGGCGAACAGTTCGTCCTTCGACCCGAAGTGGTTGTAGAACGCCCCGCCGGACAAGCCCACCGCCTTCATCAGCGCGTCCACGCCGCTGGTGGCGAAGCCGCCCTGCTTGGCGAGCGCGCCGCTGCTGTCGAGCAGGCGCTGGCGGGTTTCTTCCTTGTGGGTGGCTGAGTAGCGCATCGGGGCGACTCCGTCGAAGCGGTTGACGATGTCTCGCAGATTAACATAACGTTCGTTTACCTAACGACCGTTTACCCACTTTCGCGCAAACCGCAGAGGAAACGAGAATGTCGAACAAGAAAGTCGTCCTGGTCATCGGCGCCGGCGATGCCACCGGCGGCGCCATCGCCCGCCGCTTCGCCCGCGAAGGCTACGTCGCCTGCGTCACCCGGCGCTCGGCGGACAAACTGCAACCACTGGTGGATCAGATCCGTGCCGACGGCGGAGAGGCCCACGGTTTCGCCTCCGACGCACGCAAGGAAGAGGCGGTGATCGAGCTGGTCGAAACCATCGAACGCGACATCGGCCCCATCGAAGCCTTCGTCTTCAACATCGGCGCCAACGTGCCCTGCAGCATCCTCGACGAGACTGCGCGCAAGTACTTCAAGATCTGGGAAATGGCCTGCTTCTCCGGCTTCCTCACCGGGCGCGAAGTAGCCAGGCGCATGGTCAAGCGCCAGCGCGGCACGATCCTCTTCACCGGCGCCACCGCCGGCCTGCGCGGCGCCTCGGGCTTCGCCGCCTTCGCCGGGGCCAAGCACGGCATCCGCGCCCTGGCCCAGAGCATGGCCCGCGAACTGGGACCGATGGGCCTGCACGTCGCCCACGTGGTGGTGGATGGCGCCATCGACACCGAATTCATCCGCGAGACCTTCCCCGAGCGCTACGCGCTGAAAGACCAGGACGGCATCCTCGCCCCCGAGCACATCGCCGACAGCTACTGGTACCTGCACTCCCAGCCACGCGACGCCTGGACATTCGAGCTGGATCTGCGTCCGTGGATCGAGCGCTGGTAAAAAATCGAAAGACGATTAGCTGCGCGTCGGCCAGGCGTCGTTGGAGTCCAGCAGGGTCTGCTCATTTGCAAACGTAAACTCTGCGCCCCTGCAGGATTCCGCCTAGCCTGGCTCTAGCTCGCAAGGTCGTCTGTCGATCTTGCGAACCTACAAAAAAGAGAGAGCCACTCATGAGCAAGAGCGTCGAGTTCTACTTCGATTTCGGCAGCCCGACTTCCTACCTCGCCTACACCCAGCTGCCGGCGATCTGCGCCGAGGCCGGTGCCGCGCTGGTCTATCGCCCCGTGCTGCTGGGCGGTGTGTTCCAGGCCACCGGCAATGCCTCGCCCATCGCCATTCCGGCCAAGGGTCGCTACACCCTGATCGACATGACCCGCTTCGCCCGCCGCTACGGCGTGCCGATGAAAATGAACCCGCACTTCCCGATCAATACCCTCACCCTGATGCGCGCCGCCACCGGTGTGCAGCTGCGCCAGCCGGAGCGCTTCGAGGCGCTGCTGGCCTGCGTGTTCAAGGGCATGTGGGTGGACGCGCTGAACCTCGGCGATCCCGCGGTACTCGGCCCGTTGCTGGCCGAGGCGGGGTTCGATCCGCAGGCGCTGCTGGCACTGACCGCCGAGCAGGAGGTGAAGGACGCGCTGAAGGCCAACACCGAGGCAGCGATCAAGCGCGGGATGTTCGGCGCACCGACGATGTTCGTCGGCGACGAGATGTTCTTCGGCCAGGATCGCCTCGACTTCGTCCGCGAGGCGCTGGCGTAAAGCGGTTCGCATCCCGCAGAGCCGCTGAGGAGCGGCCACGCAGGATGGCGTGGAGCGCAGCGATACCCATCAATTCCGTGCACCAACCGCATGGGTATCGCTGCGCTCCATCCATCCTGCAAGGCATCAAAGGCGACGCCCGGCGCAAGGCGGTTGGAGAGCACCGTAGGGCAGTGCAGTCACAGGGCCAGGACAGCCGAACGACGCAGGCCGAAGAACTCCAGTTCGGCCAGCAGCAGGACCACCAGCGCCTGGCCGATGACGAAGGCGTAACCCAGGGCGGTCGGCTGCACATAGCCGGTCACCAGCAGGGCGACGCTCTCGACCACCCACAGCGCATTCAAGGCGATCACCGCCCAGACGCCGTTGCGCGATAGCACCGTCTGATTGCTCATCCAGTAGAGCACCAGCGCCAGCGGCAGCAGCACGATCCCGGCCACCAGCAGCAGCACGAATGGCAGCCCCAGCAGGGTGCCGAGCGGTTGCGCGGCCAGGGCCATCAGCAGGCCCATGGCGCCACCGGCGATGGCGTCGACTTTCAGGGTCAGGCGAAGCAGCGGGGAGGATTGCAGCAGAGTCATGGCGAAGCTCCTTCAGCGGTCACCACCGGTTGGCGGCGTGTGGCTGAAGAATCCGCCCGGGACGTAGGTGCGTCGATTACCTGCCAGGTAATGGCCGTTACGGGGCGGCAGGTCTATCGTTCGAAGCCATGAACAGATCAGCCCACGACAACCCGGCCCAACCAGTCGGCGCCCTGCTCCGCCAATGGCGCCAGCGCCGCCGACTCAGCCAGCTCGACCTGGCCTGCGACGCGGAGATTTCCACGCGCCACCTGAGCTTCGTCGAAACCGGTCGCGCCCTGCCCAGCCGCGAGATGCTCCTGCACCTGGCCGAACAGCTGGACATCCCCCTGCGCGAGCGCAACCGTCTGCTCAGCGCCGCGGGCTACGCCCCGGTGTATTCGGAAAAGGGCCTGGATGACCCGGCACTGACCGTAGCCAGGCAGGCCATCGACCAGTTGCTCAAGGCCCACGAGCCGAATCCGGCCATGGTGGTGGATCGCCACTGGAACCTGCTGGCGTCCAACCGCACGGTGGACATCTTCCTGATCGGCGTCGCCCCCGAGCTGCTGCAGCCGCCGATCAACGTGCTGCGCATGAGCCTGCACCCCAAGGGACTGGCGCCACGCATTCTCAATCTGGGACCGTGGAAGGCGCATGTGGTGGAGCGCCTGCAGCGCGACTTCGAAGCCAGCGGCGACCCTGCACTGGCGGCGTTGCGCGACGAAGTGGCGGCCTACCCGGCACCGCCCTGTGACGAAGCGGCCAGCGGCGACATGGTGCTGATCCCGGTGCAGCTGCAGACAGAGCTGGGCGTGTGCAGCCTGATCGGCACTATCACGGTATTCGGCACACCGGTGGACGTGACGCTGTCGGAGCTGGCCCTGGAAACCTTCTTCCCGGCCGACCCCGACAGCGCGCGAATCCTGCGCCAGCTCAGCGGTACGGAGTGAAGCGAGTCAGGCGGTCGCCTTCTTCTCGCGGATGCAGGTAGGGCCGGCGCGCTCTTCCACGGCGTGCCGCACTTCATCGCGCAGGCCCAGCAGGAAGGCCGCTTCGGCGGCGACGAACAGCGGGCCGACGATCAACCCGGTGAGGTCATCGACGAACGCCGGCTTGCGCCCCTCGTACCAGTGGCCGACGAACTGGATGATCCAGCCCACCACGAACAGGCCGATGCCCCAGGTGAGCCAGTAGGCGGTGCTGCCGGCGGCAAAGCCGGCACCCAGCCACAGCGACAGCGCCAGCAGCGCCGTCATCAGCAGGCCGAAACGCAGGTCCAGGCGCAGGTAAAAGACCACCGAGGCCAGCGCCAGCAGCGTGGCGGGCGAGACCAGCAGGCCGCCCAGCTCGACGCCTGGGCGCGACAGCAGGGTGGCGATGGCCAGCACGATCATCGGAATCCCGATGAAATGGCTGACGATGTTCCGCCGGTCACGGTGGTAGGCGGCATATTGGGCAAGGTGATCGACCAGAGTTTTCATTGTTGTTC
The DNA here is from genome assembly GCA_966191535.1 of uncultured Pseudomonas sp. Taxonomy (GTDB): domain Bacteria; phylum Pseudomonadota; class Gammaproteobacteria; order Pseudomonadales; family Pseudomonadaceae; genus Pseudomonas. Next base: position 6,054 of record CBIGPF010000015.1, read on the forward strand.
TCCCGCAAGGTACTGGCATGATGGCGATGTGCGCCTTGCCACTCTGTCAGCTAGCCGACATTGCCCATGACCGACGCCAAGCCTTATCTCTCCTGCCTGCACGATGGCCGCTGGTTCCAGACCCTCCCCGAGGGGCTGCGCCAGGCCCTGTGCGACGCCGCCGTAGTGCGCCGCCTGCCCGCCGGCCAGCGCCTGTTCGCCCGGGGCGATGCGCCGTGCGGCCTGTATTGCGTGGTGGAAGGCGCGATGCGCGTCAGCGTGGTCGGCGAGACCGGCAAGGAAGCGTTGCTGGCGCTGGTGGAGGCGCCCAACTGGTTCGGCGAGATCTGCCTGTTCGACGGCCAGCCGCGCACCCACGACGCCTATGCGGAGGGCGCCACCGTACTGCTGCAAGTGCCCCTGGCCCCGCTGCAGGCGCTGCTGGCGCAGCACCCGGAATACTGGCGCGACTTCGCCCTGCTGATGAGCCACAAGCTGCGCATCACCTTCGCCGTGCTGGAGGAGCTGTCGCTGCTGCCCGCCGCGCCGCGCCTGGCCCGGCGCCTGCTGATGATCGCCGAGGGCTACGGCGAGTCGGCTACCGCCAAACGCGAACTGCACCTGCCCCAGGAGCAGTTGGCAGCGATGCTCTCGCTGTCGCGGCAGACCACCAACCAGATCCTCAAGGAACTGGAAGCGCAGGGCATCGTGCGGCTGAGCTACGGCGGTATCGAGATTCTCGACCGCGAACGGCTGCGCCAGGCGGCGCACGCCTGATCGACGCCGACAGCCTCTAGAACAAAAGCCAGGCGACTCTCGACAACCTACGATGGCCGCCCCCGACGCCCCCTCGCTCTAATGCAACCCGCCGCCGCGCTGGCCCGAACCGCCAGCACCGCGCCGGCACCCGAACCTTCCGCATGACAGCAAGGCGGCCGGCGCCCCGCGCCAGCCGCAAGGGAATCCTATGCGCCTTTCGAAACTCCTCTGCGCCCTGGCACTGACCGCACCGGCCCTGGCGATGGCCGACGACAGCGGCCTCTATGTCGGTGGCGGCGTCACCCGCCTCGAGATCGACGATCGCTCCTTCGACGACCACGACGACAGCTACAAGCTGTACGCCGGCTACCGCCTGAACAATTACCTGTCCCTGGAAGGCGCGGTGGTCGACTTCGGCGACATGAGCGACGGCAAGAAGCACTTCGACGGCCAATCCCTGCAGGCCAACGTCCACCTGGGCTTCCCCATCGGCCAGCGCATTCGCCTGTACGGCATCGCCGGCGTACACGCCTGGCACGCCGATGACGACACCGCCGGCAAGTCCGACGACGTGGACGCGCTCTACGGATTCGGTGGCGAGATGGACGTGATCGGTGGCCTGGGCGTGCGCCTGGAGCAGGAATACCTGGACGTCGGCGACATTGATCTCGACCAGACCACCTTGTCAGCTTACTGGCGCTTCTGACGTCGGCCAGCTCCCCTCAAGCCCGGCGGAAGGTCCGGCTCTCTCCCCAGAGCAGGTCCTCCCCCCTCCTGACCTTCCGCCGGCACCTTCTCCCGTACCAGGCAGCCCCGCGCACCCGGCATCACCTGCGCAAATCACTCTTTCGGTCGGTTGCAGCGGCCTCGTTCGCGGCTAGCCTTGGGATAGCTGCGTTTCTGGCGCCAGAAAGACACACACCCGGCGATTCGCGCGGCTCACAATAACAATAAGGACGCCTCCGCCATGATCCGGAATCTCGATGTCGTTCGTGGGTTCATGCTGTGCTGTTTCGGACTCTTCGCCCTCGCCGCCCAGGCCAATCTCCCCAGCGAGGAACTGCAGCTGCAGACCCTGCAGGTCTATACCTGCCGATCGATCAACAGCCTGTTGCTGCTGCGCGGCGAAGGCTTCCAGGAAAGCCACGCTGCCCAGCTGGAGAAGGACCTCGCCACACTGGATAACGCCATCAAGGGTTACGCCAAGGCCGACGATGCGCTGAAGAAGGCGCATGAGGCCTTCGTTACCCAGATTCGCAACGGCGTTTCCTACGGCCCCAAGGAAGAAGACCTGCCCTGGCGCTACAACCAGGACCTGAGCCGCGCCCTGCGCGACCTGCTCAATCAAGTCGAACGCTTCGTTCCGGCCAGCGCCGACGCCAGCCAGATTCCCTTGTGGGAGCTGCCGGTGCGCGTCGAATACCTCGCCACCCAGTACCTGGGCCGTGCCTACATAAGCGGGCTGGAGCTGGCCCGTGAGCAGCCGCAGGAATACCTCGGCCAGGACGAGAGCGTGCTGGTGCCACTGCTGTCCCAGCGCATCGGCCAGTTGCCCGACAGCGACGCGACCAAGAAGCTGCGCACCCGCTGGGAGTACCTGAGCAAGGCACTGCTGGACATGAACAGCAAGAGCAACGCCCTGGTCAGCGCCTCGGGCAGGCCCTGGGCGCCGATCATCGTCGAGCGCAACGCCCGCGCCGTCTCCGGCCAGCTCATGCTGCTCAGCCAGCAATAACGCCTCAGGCGGGAACCGGTTCCGCCTCCGGCTGCGGGGCCGACACCACGGCCGGTACCGGGCGCTCCAGCTCGTCGCGGTCCATCAGCGCGGCGCGCCCCGTCAGCAGCGCGTCCGGGGCGCGGGCGATCTTCGGGTTCTTGTCCGGATAATCCAGGCTGTGCAGGAAATGCCGCAGGCAATTGAGCCGCGCGCGCTTCTTGTCGTCGGACTTGACCACCACCCAGGGCGCATCGGCGGTGTCGGTGTGGAAGAACATCGCCTCCTTGGCCTGGGTGTAGTCGTCCCAGCGGTCCAGCGACTGGATGTCGATGGGCGACAGCTTCCAGTGCTTGAGCGGGTCGTCACGGCGCGAGACGAAGCGGCGCAGCTGCTCCTCGCGGCTCACCGAGAACCAGAACTTGAACAGGTGGATGCCGTTGCGTACCAGCATGCGCTCCAGCTCGGGCGTCTGCTGCATGAACTCCAGGTACTGGCGCGGCGAGCAGAAGCCCATCACCCGCTCGACGCCGGCGCGGTTGTACCAGGAGCGGTCGAAGAAGACGATCTCGCCCGCCGTGGGCAGGTGCTGGATGTAGCGCTGGAAGTACCACTGGCCACGCTCGGCATCGCTGGGTTTCTCCAGCGCCACCACGCGGGCGCCGCGGGGGTTGAGGTGCTCGGTGAAGCGCTTGATGGTGCCACCCTTGCCCGCGGCGTCGCGCCCCTCGAAGAGCAGGACGATGCGCTGGCCGGTCTCCTTCACCCAGTTCTGCACCTTCAGCAACTCGATCTGCAGCTCGGCCTTGGCCTTTTCGTACTCGCGGCGCTGCAGGCGCTTGCGGTAGGGATAGCTGGCGGGCAATTCGGCCGAGGAGGAATCCTCGTTGCTGCCGCGCGGGGCCATGGCGACGGTCAGCGCGACCGGGCCCTGGCTCTGCTCCCGGATCTGCGCGGCACCGTCGGTAGCCTCCTCGGGCTTCGCGGCGTTGGCGGGTTTGCTGGCTTCGGACTGCGGCATGGTCTCCTCCTGTGAGACGTGGGGACGGCCCTCCACTGTGCTACCCACTCCGCAGGCCGTTCTTGACCCGCATCAACCTCGTCTAGAGCCAGCCTTTGTACTTGAACCAGTAGTAGGGAATGATCGCCGAGACCACCATCGCCACCAGTGCCATGGGGTAGCCCTCAGCCCAGGCCAGCTCCGGCATGTGGGTGAAGTTCATGCCGTACACGGTGCCGACCAGCGTCGGCGGCAGGAACAGCACGGCGGCGATGGAGAACACCTTGATGATGCTGTTCTGCTCGATGTTGATCAGGCCCAGGGTGGCATCGAGCAGGAAGGTAATTTCACCGGCCATCTTCGACTGATACTCACTGAGCGAGCGCACGTCACGCTCCACCGACTTCATGCCCAGCTTCACGTCGTCGCTGATCCAGCCGTTGCTGCCCTGGCGGAAGTAGGCCAGTGGCCGGCTGATGCTCAGCAGGCTCTCGTTGAGCTTGGACAGCAGCGAGTTGCCCCGTCCCAGCTGCTTGACGATCCCCTGAAGGTCGGCCTTGCCGCCGCTGGCCTGGCCTTCCCGGAAGATGCCGTTGGACAGCGTGTCGAGCTGCTGCTGTACCGTTTCCAGCACGTCGGCGATGCGGTCCACGACGCTGTCCATCAACGTCACGAACAACTGGTCGCTGCGTCCCTCGCAGCCGCCGCGCTGGGTGCGCGATTCGAAGGCGCGGAAGGCCAGAAGGTCGGTGTAGCGCACCGTCACCAGCCAGTTCGGGGTCAGCACGCAGGTGACTTCCGAGGCGTTCGGCTTGTGCTCGCGGATACCGCCCACCACGGTGGTGGTCATGTACAGCGCGCCCTTGCTCTCGTAGAAACGCGAGGAGTCCTCGATCTCGGCCATCTCCTCGCGGGTCGGCACATCCACTTCGATGATCGACTCGAGCAACTGCTCTTCTTCCGCCGTGGGCTGGAACAGGTCGATCCACAGCGTGTCCTTGGGCATGCCGTGGCACTCGTTGCCGTTGTGGCGTACCAGGCGGTCGCCGACGAGGGTGTAATAGGTGATCATGTCGCCCGACAATCCTTTTACGCACCTGAAGTTGCCCCGCAGGGTGGCCAACTTCCCGGCGCTTCACAAGTCCAGCGGAGAATCCCGAGATGAGCGAACAAGACGATGGCGAAGAATCCTTCGCCGAAGACACCCTGATCCAGGCCATCGAGAACCAGATCGAAAGCGAGAGCCCGGCAGCCGCCCGCGCGGTGTTCAACAAGCTGACGCTGGTCGGCTACGAGCGCGAGGACGCCCTGCACCTGATGGCCCTGGTGCTCGCCCACGAGATCGAGGCGATGCTGGCCGAGGACCGCCCGTTCAACGGCGAATGGTACGAACAGGCCCTGCGCGCGCTACCGACCCTGCCCGACGGCACCGAGGCGTAACGGCAGCATTGCAAAATGAAACAGCGGCATAAGACCGCTTGCCGAACCAGTCGGACTTGAGACTACACTGAGGCCTCATTGACCATCGGGAGTTAGGCGAATGGCTTTCACGAAAGAAATGGTTGAGGAACTGGACCTGCTGGCGCTCTTTGACCTGGAGAACAGCCAGGCAGGATTGAAAGTCCACCATGACGCCTCCGCCGAGGCCGTTGCGGCCGCTGGCCGGCTCCATGCCAAGGGCCTGATCGACAAACAGGACGGCGGGTATCTCACCAACCTGGGCCTCGACGCCGCCGAGCACGCCCAGGTCCTGCTCGGCATCCTGCGCAGCTGACCTCAAGTTCCCCCGCGAGCGGGCGATAAACTGGCACACTTCCGAGCGCCGCATGCCCTGATGCGGCGCCGCTGGCCAGACAGCAGTACGCCATGACGCTCACCCACGAGATCCGCCCGGACATCGACGACGGCATCGACCGAAAGGTGCTGACGCAGTTGCGTCAACGTTTCCTGAAGGTCAATGCCGCGCGTCTGCAACGGGCCAGCGAAGCGCTGTCCACCCGCCAGCAACTCGTGCTGAAGCTCCTGCCGTTGCTGCTGGACGTAAACCACCCGCTGCTGCCCGGCTACGTCTCGGCCAGCACGCCCGCCGGTCTGTCGAACTTCGTCCCGGACGACGAGATCCTCGCCGAAGCGCAGCGCCTGACCCGCTCCTTCAGCTACAAGACCCGCCGGGGCAATCCGCCGCTGCCGATCCACGGACTGTTCCTGATGGGCAGCCTGGGCACCGTCGCCCAGGCCGAGCAGAGCGACCTGGACCTCTGGGTCTGCCATGCCTCCGACCTCGATGAACGCGAGATCGCTGAACTGCGCCGCAAGTGCGAGTTGCTGGAGCAATGGGCCGCGACCCAGGGCGCCGAGGTCCACTGCTTCCTGGTCGATCCGCAGCATTACACCCAGGGGGCCCGCGAGGCCCGACTGACCTCCGACGACTGCGGCACCAGCCAGCATTACCTGCTGCTGGACGAGTTCTACCGCACCGCCATCTGGCTCGGCGGCCGCACACCGCTGTGGTGGCTGGTGCCGGTCTACGAAGAAAGCCGCTACGCCGAGTATTGCCAGACACTGCTGAGCAAGCGTTTCATCCGTGCCGACGACGTCCTTGACCTCGGCCACCTGGCGCGCATTCCACCGGGCGAATTCATCGGCGCCGGCATGTGGCAACTGTTCAAGGGCATCGAGTCGCCCTACAAGTCGGTGCTCAAGCTGCTGCTCACCGAGGTCTACGCCAGCGAACACCCGCAGGTCTCCTGTCTCAGCCTGCGCTACAAGCAGGCGATCTACGCCGGGCAGCTGGACGTCGAGGAGCTGGACCCCTACGTCATGCTCTATCGCCGCCTGGAGGAATACCTCACCGCGCGCGGCGAAACGGAGCGCCTGGAACTGATCCGCCGCTGCCTCTACCTGAAGGTTGGCAAGAGGCTCAGCCGCCCGCCGCGCCAGGGCCACAAGAGCTGGCAACGCAAGGTGATGGAGCGCGTCTCCGCGCCCTGGAAATGGGACAGCCGTGCCTTTTCCCAGCTCGACAGCCGCAGTCAGTGGAAAGTGCGCCAGGTACTCCTGGAGCGCCGCGCGCTGGTCAACGAGCTGACCCACAGCTACCGCTTCCTCTCGCAGTTCGCCCGCCTGCAGCACGCCGCCAGCGGCATCAACCCGCGGGACATGGGCATCCTCGGCAGGCGCCTGTACGCCGCCTTCGAGCGCAAGGCCGGCAAGGTCGAGTTCATCAACCCGGGCATCGCCCCGGACATGGCCGAAGACATCCTCACCCTTGCCCAGTTGCCCGGTGGTGATGCCGGCAAGCCGCCGTACTGGGCACTGTTCGGCGGCAATCTGTCACTGCAGGAAATGGCCGACTTCGCCCCGCTGCGCCGCGCCCGCGATCTCATGGAACTGCTTGCCTGGAGCCACCGCAACGGCGTGATCGACGCCACCACGCGGCTGTCCCTGCAACCGGGCAGCAGCGACCTGACCGAGTTCGAACTGCAGAACCTGCTGGGTTGCCTGCAGCAGGCCGTCCCGCTGCCGCTCAACGAAGTGCCGGAAAGCGCCCTGCTGCGCAGCGCGGTGCCATCGCAGGTATTGCTGCTGGTCAACGTCGGCGTCGACCCGCTGCGCCAGCACAGCCAGATGAACGTGCACATGACCACCGAGCGCACCGACTCGCTCGGCTATTCCGGAGTGCGCGACAACCTGGTGCTGACCCTCGACCAGATCACCCTGAACAGCTGGAACGAGCTGCTGGTCAGCCGCTACTCCGGTCCTCACGCGCTACTCGACTGCCTCCGCGAGTTCCTCAACACGTTGCCCACCGATGCCCCGCCGCCGCGCCTGCTGGTCCGCTGTTTCTGCCGCAACCGCGCCACGGCCATCGCCCAGCGCGTGGAGGATCTGTTCCGTGATGCCCACGCGCAACTCTCCAGCGGCAAGGGCGGGCGCTACCTGCTGCAGGTGCGCCAGCATTTCCACCTGCTGCACCTGGTGCCCGGCAGCGTCAGTCATCGGGTGATCGACGGGTTGCCGGCGCTGGTCGAGCACCTGGGCGATACCCAGGACGACAGCGGCTTCCTGCAACTGGACCGGCACGCACTGGAAGGCGACGACCTGGCCCTGATCCTGCCGCTGGGCCGCGCCAATACCGTGCAGGTGTTCTACCGCCTGGACGAAGGCAGCGCCGAAATCACCATCCTCGACGAGCGCAACGCCCTCTGGCGCCGCCGCCAGGAGTACGACACGGAAGAAGGCCTGCTGCTGCCGCTGCAGCGCTTCCTGCAATCCGTGCAGTACCGCCGCAATGCCGTGATCTCGCTACTGGAGGTCCAGGGCCCGGTCGGGGCGGACATCCTCTTCTACGAAGTGGTGACCAACGGCCACCAGCGCGCACAACGCATCGAGCGGCGCAACGCACCACAGCCGCTGGAAGCCCTGCCGTTCTACAACGTGCAGGCCATCGTCGAACCCGGCGAGGGCCAACGCGCGCGCACCACGCTGTTCTGCAACCACCGCGAGTTCTCGGAGCTGGAGTTCGGCAGCGAGCTGTTCCAGGCCGTGGCCCGGCATATCCTCGACCGTCGACGCGGACAGGAGCGCTACCCCTGCTACATCACCGACCTGGACCTGTCGGCCATGCGTGAAGGCGGGGAGCTGCAGACCGTGCATTTCCTGCGCTACAAGCAGAGCCTGGAGCAGGCTCTGAACCGGGCGCTGGCCGAAGCCTGAGCAGCTCGACCGGGCACCCGGGGAGAGAGGTTCCCGACGGGGAACTCAGCGATCGAAATCGCCGGCCGCTTCCGGCTGGTATTCCACTTCCAGCAGGGTCAGCTTCAGCGTCTTGCCGCTGGGTGCCGGCCAGTCGATGGTCTGCCCGGTGGTGAGGCCGAGCAGCGCAGTGCCCACCGGGGCGAGGATCGAGACCTTGCCCTCACCCTTCATGTCGGTCGGGTAGGCCAGGGTCAGGTGGTACTCCTTGCCGCTGCCTTCCTCGCGGCAACGCACCGTGGAGTTCATCGTGACCACGCCCGGCGGAATCTCGTCGTGGCCGACCACCGTGGCGCGGGCCAGTTCGGCCTCCAGCGCCTCGGCCGCGGGGCCGTACTCATCCAGGCTGTCGAGCATGCGCTCCAGACGTTGCAGGTCGAGTCGAGTAACGGTGATGGGTGTCGTGGTCATGATGGTTGGCAGTCTCCTTACAGGAGAGCCCCGGACGCTCGCGCGTTCGGGGCCCTGGGTGTTCTGGCAGTAAAGACGTTCGGGAAGCGAACGCGCAGTGAAATCCGAAAAAAGAAAAACCCCGCCCTAAGGCGGGGTTTTCCCGGACACTAACACAGCACAGAAAATAAGCAACACCGAGCGGTCACCACTTCGGACAGTGGTTGTTTCGGCGCTTTTCGCAGTCCGCCAGGATCGCCAGGCGCCGCTCGCCGTCAGCCTCGTTCCACTCCAGGATCTCGTCCAGCGTGCGCCCGCAGCCGACGCAGATGTCCGCATCGTCCAGGCAGCAGCGTCGGCAGCAGGGCGAGGCGACGCTCGCCGGCGGGTCAGATGCCGGGGAAGTCGACATCCTCACCTGCCTGTTCCAGCGTGGCGCGGTTGAGCAGTTCACCCAGCGGTTCACGGGTGCTGTCGCAGATCCACAGCGAGCCGGATTCGTCATAGTCGAAGTGGAAGCCGCCGGAGCGCGCCGCCACCCACAGCTGGCGCAGCGCCGGCTGGCGGCTGAGGATCAGTTGGGTGCCGTTCTCGAAGCGCACGGTCAGCACGCCGCTGGAGTTCTCCAGGTCCACGTCCAGGTCGCTGTCGTCGAAGGCGTCCTCCACCGTTACCTGTACGGCGTCCACCAGGTCATGGAAGCGGGCTTCGCTCAAAGTGCTCATGCATCGTCCTCGGGATCAGTCAAAGGCACCAGTTTACGCCGGTATTCGCCCAGACTCTGCCCCGTCCAGCGACGGAATGCGCGGGCGAGCGAGCCGGCCTCGCTGAAGCCCAGCAGGTAGGCGATGTCAGCGGTATCCAGCGCCGGGTCGCGCAGGTAGTGCAGCACCAGCTGCTGGCGGGTTTCATCCACCAACTGGCTGAACGACAGGCCGGTGTCGCGCAGCCGGCGCTGCAGCGTGCGCGGACTCAGCGCCAGCGTCTGCGACAGGCGCTCCAGGTCAGCCCCCTGCTCCGGCAACTGGCGCGCCAGTTCCAGGCGCGCGCGGTCGAGCACGGTGTCGCCCCTGTTGATTTCCACCAGCAGGCGCTCGGCGTAGGCGTCCAGGGTGCGTTGCACCTGGGCGTCGGCCTGGCCGAGCGGCAGCGCCAGCAGACGCCTGGGGAAGACCAGGGCGTTGTCGGACTGATCGAACAGCACCGGGCAGCGGAAGATGCGTTCGTGCTCGCGGATGTCTGCCGGGGCGCTGTGGCTGAAGCGCACTTCGAACGGCGGCTCGTCCACGCCACTGACCCAATGGCCGAAGCTGACCCAACCGGCCAGCGTCTCCTCGCTCATCTGCCGTTGCTGTTGCGGCAGCAGCGGCTCCCAGCTGTGCTTCACCAGCGCCTCGCAACCCGCGCGCGGCGGCTCGTCGGCCAGCTCGACGCGACCGAGATTCCCCACCAGCGACGCATAGCGAGCCTGGCGATGCAGGGCATCGGAGAGGGTCGCGCAGCTCATGATCAGGTAACCCAGCACACCGTAGTAGCCGGGGCGCACCGCCTCGCCCAGGTGCAGGCCGAGATTGTCGTCACCGCTCAGGCGCACGCCGGCACCGACCAGCTCCAGGTACGCGCTGGCAGCGATGCGCTGGTCACGCTGGGCGAGGATCGACGGTTCCAGGTGCACCGTCGCCAGCAACTGCGCCGGCTCCACACCCTGGCGCTGCAGGTGCTCCACGAGGCCCTGCAGGTAGGCCACCGACACCGAACTGGGCAGGGGATCGCGATAGTCCATGGGGCTTTCCGTTTTTTGCCGGCATCCTACCCGGAAGGCCCGCCGGGCGGGAGTCCGCTTGAATAGGCAAGCCGGCGGGGGGTCGGTATACTCCGGACCAATTGACGCTTTATTACAAGGATTCCGCCATGAAGCGACTGCTGCTTCCCTTCGTCGCGCTCGCCGTCTTCACCGCCGCGCTGGCCGGCTGCGGCCAGAAAGGCCCGCTGTACCTGCCCGACGACCAGAAGGCCAAGAGCGAACACAGCAAGGACCGCTACGGTCTCTGAGGGCGTTTCCCATGGACGCCTTCAACGTCCGCGACGGGCAGCTGTTCGCGGGGGCCGCGCCGTATCCGGCGGTCGCCGCACGCATCGGCACGCCGGCCTCCGCAAGGGGCGACTGCTCCGCCCGGCCGCACAGCCCCGCTCCGGAAGAAGGTGACCTGCTGGCCGTCCGCTCGGCCGGCGCCTATGGTTTCGTCATGAAATCCAACTACAACACCCGGTGCCGCGCCGCTGAGGTGCTGGTGGATGGCTCAGCCACGCAGGCGTTGCGTCGCCGCGAGACACGACACGAGCTGTTCCCCGGCGAAAGCCTGCTGCCGGACTGAGGCCGAGACGACGATGCTTCTGCGCTTTACCAAGATGCATGGGCTGGGCAATGACTTCATGGTCCTGGACCTGGTCAGCCAGCACGCTCATGTGCAACCACGCCATGTGAAACAGTGGGGCGACCGCAATTTCGGGGTCGGTTTCGATCAGTTGCTGATCGTCGAGCCACCAGGTACCCCGGACGCGGATTTCCGCTACCGCATCTTCAACTGCGACGGCACCGAGGTCGAACAGTGCGGCAATGGCGCGCGCTGCTTCGCCCGCTTCGTGGTCGACAAGCGCCTGACCGCGAAGAAGACCATCCGCGTGGAAACCAAGGGCGGCATGATCGAACTGACCCTCACCAACGATGGCCAGGTCACCGTGGACATGGGCCCGCCGCGCCTGCAACCCGAGCAGGTGCCGTTCCAGGCCAGCGCCGAAGCGCTGAGCTACCCGATCGAAGTGGATGGCCAGCAGTACGAACTGGCAGCCATTTCCATGGGCAACCCACACGGCGTGCTGCGCGTGGATGACGTGGACAGCGCACCGGTGCGTACCCTGGGGCCTAAACTCGAAATCCACGAAAGCTTCCCGCAGAAGGCCAACATCGGCTTCCTGCAGATCGTCAATCCGCACCAGGCACGCCTGCGCGTCTGGGAACGCGGCGCCGGCGAGACGCTGGCCTGCGGCACCGGCGCCTGCGCCGCCGCGGTCGCTGGCATCCGCCAGGGCTGGCTGCAATCGCCGGTACAGATCGACCTTCCCGGCGGACGGTTGTCCATCGAGTGGGCAGGACCGGGTCAGCCCGTTATGATGACCGGGCCCGCCGTGCGGGTGTTTGAAGGCCAGGTACGTCTATAACGCCTGTTCAAGGTCTTGCCGAGCGCAGCTCGAACAAGGCGGGAACAGGCGAGAAAGCGCAGTTTACGCAGAGTAGATGAGCATTTTGAGCCTGTTTCCAACGCCGTTTGAGCAGCACGCAGGCAGACATTGGACAGGCGCTGAACCGGGACGCTTATGACCGATATTCCCCAGGACCCCACCGTTACGCTCGAAGCCGAACAGGTCGCCGACTATCTTCGCCGGCACCCTGAATTCTTCGTCGACCATGACGAGCTGATCCCGGAGATGCGCATTCCGCACCAGCCGGGCGATGCCGTGTCGCTGGTGGAGCGCCAGGTGCGCCTGCTGCGCGAGCGCAACATCGAGATGCGCCATCGGCTGTCACAACTGATGGACGTGGCCCGCGACAATGACCGCCTGTTCGACAAGACCCGCCGCCTGGTGCTCGACCTGCTCGACGCCACCAGCCTCGAGGAAATCGTCAGCACCGTCGAAGACAGCCTGCGCCACGAATTCCTCGTGCCCTACGTCAGCCTGATCCTGTTCAGCGACAACAACCTCCCGGTGGGCCGCTCGGTGAGCAGCGCCGAGGCACACCAGGCCATTGGCGGCCTGCTGTCGGGCGGCAAGACCGTCTGCGGCGTGCTGCGCCCCCACGAGCTGGCCTTCCTGTTCTGCGAAAGCGAACGCGAGCAGGTCGGCTCCGCCGCCGTGGTGCCGCTGACCTTCCAGGGCCTGCACGGCGTACTGGCGATCGGCAGCCCCGACCCGCAACACTACAAGAGCTCGCTGGGCACCCTGTTCCTGGGCTATGTCGCCGAGGTCCTCGCACGGACCCTGCCGCGCTTCTCCACCCCCCTGCGCTCGGTACGCTGATTCCGGCAGCCCGGGCCGTTACCGCTGGGAGCTGATCGCTTGTCGCTCGAAGCCGATCTGGATGCCTACATGGAACACCTGCGCAGCGAACGCCAGGTGTCCGTCCATACCCTCGACGGCTACCGCCGCGACCTGATGCGCCTCGCCGCACTCTGCGAAAAGTCCTCGTTCCACGAATGGCCTGCGTTGCAGGTACGCGACCTGCGCCTGTTCGTCGCCCGCCTGCACCAGCAAGGCCTCGCCAGCCGCAGCCTGGCGCGCCTGCTGTCGGCTACCCGCGGCCTGTACCAGTACCTGATCCGCGAAGGCCGCTGCCGGCACAACCCCGCCGACGGCCTGTCCGCCCCCAAGGGCGCACGCAAGCTGCCGCGTACGCTGGACACCGACCGCACCGCGCAACTGCTCGACGGCGGTGTCGAGGACGATTTCATCGCCCGCCGCGACCAGGCGTTGCTGGAGCTGTTCTATTCCTCGGGCCTGCGCCTCTCCGAACTGGTCGGCCTCGACCTGGAGTGGCTCGACCTCAAGGAAGGCCTGGTACGCGTGCACGGCAAGGGCAACAAGGTTCGCGAATTGCCGGTTGGCCGCGCTGCGCGGCAGGCCATCGAAGCCTGGCTGCCGCTGCGTGCGCTGGTCTCGCCACAGGACAACGCCGTCTTCATCGGCCGCAGCGGCAAGCGCCTGACCCCCCGAGCCATCCAGCTGCGCGTGCGCGAAGCCGGCGTGCGCGAACTGGGCCAGCACCTGCATCCGCACATGCTGCGGCATTCCTTCGCCAGCCATATGCTGGAGTCGTCCCAGGACCTGCGCGCGGTGCAGGAGCTGCTCGGCCACGCCGACATCGCCACCACGCAGATCTACACCCACCTGGACTTCCAACATCTCGCCTCGGTCTATGACCAGGCGCACCCGCGGGCACGCCGTAAACCCGGAGCAGAAGAATGAGTATCCGTCTGGTCACCTTCGACCTCGATGACACGCTGTGGGATGTCGCCCCGGTGATGAACAGCGCCGAAGCGACCCTGCGCGACTGGCTGGCAGTAAATGCCGTACAGCTGGGCCCGGTGCCCATCGAGCACCTCTGGGCAATCCGCTCGCGACTGATGGAGCAGGACCCGATGCTTCGCCACCGCCTGAGCGAACTGCGCCGGCGCATCCTGTTCCACGCCCTGCTCGACGCCGGTTATCCGCAGCCCGAAGCCAGCGAGCTGGCCGAAGCCGGCTTCCAGACCTTCCTCCAGGCGCGGCACCAGGTGGCGTTGTTCCCCGAAGTACACCCGACCCTCGAGCAACTGGCCAACCGCTTCATCCTCGGCGTGCTCACCAACGGTAACGCCGACGTGCGCCGCCTGGGCCTGGCCGACTACTTCCAGTTCGCCCTGTGCGCGGAAGAGCTGGGCGTCGGCAAGCCCGACCCGCACCCCTTCCAGGAAGCGCTCAAACGCGGCGGCGTGGCAGCGGAAAACGCCGTGCACATCGGCGATCACCCCAGCGATGACATCGCCGGCGCGCGCCGAGCAGGCATGAAGGCGATCTGGTTCAACCCGGCGCGCAAGCCGTGGGATGGCGAGGAAGCGCCGAGCGCAATCATCCACAACCTGTCCGAGCTGCCGGGCGTCCTCGCGAAGCTCTGAGGCCGGCAAGCCACTGCGGGAACGCGCCATGCGCGTGATCGCGGGCATGGCTCGCTCCTGCAGGTTGTAGCCGGTAAGCGTTGAAGTCGCGCAACAATCGGACATGAAAAAGCCCCGCCGCTCCTCACGGAACGGCGGGGCTTTTCACATCGCGTCAGATATCAGATAGGGCGGCTGCCGTATTTGCTATCCGGCTTTTTGGGCGGGTCGGCCACGACGTTCGGCTCGATCTCCTGCACCTTGCCGCCGCGAGTGAGGAACTCCTCCATCGCACGGGCCAGTGCATCACGATCCTTCTGCTTGGCTTCGACCGAGGGCAGTTCCTCTTCTTCCGCAGCGGCCTTGGCTTTCTTGCCACCGCTCTTGGGAGAAGGGGCTTCATCCCCATCGCCGCTGTCTGCTTCGGCGTCGCTGTCGTCCGCTGCGGCGAGTTCCTCGCCATCGTCCTCGTCAGCGCCGTCCAGCTCGTCCTGTTCCAGTTCTTCGTCGCTCATCGTTCAACCTCTGTGGTGCTGCAAAGCACGTTAGTTATAGCCCAGCTGCGCGCTTTGACGAACGCCGCCGGAAAAAATTCATACAAGCTCGCCCTGCCAGGTCGCCACGACTCTGCGCGGGCCGCCGTGGTCACGGTGCTCGCCCAGATAGATACCTTGCCAGGTGCCCATTGCCAAGCCTCCCTCCTGTATCGGCAGCGTCAGCTGACAGCCCAGCAGGCTCGACTTGAAATGCGCCGGAAGGTCATCCGGACCTTCGTAGTCATGTTCATAGCCGCTCTCCCCCTGAGGCACCAGGCGATTGAAGAATCGCTCGAAATCGCGGCGCACCGACGGGTCGGCGTTCTCGTTGACCGTCAGCGAGGCGGAAGTGTGCTGCAGCAGCAGGTGCAGCAGGCCGATCCGGCACGCCGACAGTTCCGGCAGCGCGGCCAGGACCTCGTCGGTGACCAGGTGGAAACCTCGCGGGCGAGGGCGCAGGGTGATGGTCTTCTGCTGCCACATGGCGGGCAATCCTTCCGTCGCTAACGGTGATGCGCGCGCATTCTAGCGTGCTGCCAAAAAAAACAAAGGGCGCCCGAGGGCGCCCTTCGTCGAACTTGCACGAACCCTTACAGGTTGTAGCCGCGCTCGTTGTGCAGGGAGAGGTCCAGACCCACGGTTTCCTCTTCCTCGGTGACGCGCAGGCCCATGACCAGGTCCAGGACCTTGAGGATCACGAAGCTGACGATACCGGTGTAGACGATGGTGAAGGCCACGCCCTTGAACTGGGTGAACAGCTGCGCGCCGATGTCGGTCACGGTGCCGAAGCCGCCCAGGGCCGGTGCTGCGAACACGCCAGTGAGCAGGGCGCCGACGATACCGCCGACCGCATGCACGCCGAAGGCGTCCAGGGAGTCGTCGTAGCCAACGGCACGTTTGAGGCTGGTGGCGGCGAAGAAGCAGATCACGCCGGCAGCCAGGCCGATCACGATGGCACCCATCGGGCCGCAGGTACCGGCAGCCGGGGTGATGGCGACCAGGCCGGCAACCACACCGGAAGCGATGCCCAGGGCGCTCGGCTTACCGTGGGTGATCCACTCGGCGAACATCCAGCCCAGGGCAGCGGCGGCGGTGGCGATCTGGGTAACCAGCATGGCCATGCCGGCAGTGCCGTTGGCAGCCGCCGCGGAACCGGCGTTGAAGCCGAACCAGCCTACCCACAGCAGGGCGGCGCCGATCAGGGTGTAGCCCAGGTTGTGCGGAGCCATGGCAGCGGTCGGATAGCCCTTGCGCTTGCCGAGCACGATGCACGCCACCAGGCCAGCGATACCGGCGTTGATGTGCACCACGGTGCCACCGGCGAAGTCCAGCACGCCCCAGTCCCACAGCAGGCCGCCGTCGCCACTCCAGACCATGTGGGCGATCGGTGCGTAGACCAGGGTGAACCACAGCGCGGTGAAGATCAGCATGGCGGAGAACTTCATGCGCTCGGCGAAGGCGCCGACGATCAGGGCCGGGGTGATGATCGCGAAGGTCATCTGGAACATCACGAAGATGCTTTCCGGGAACAGCGCGGCGGCGGAAGTCAGGCCATTGGAGGTCAGGCCGCTGAGGAAGGCCTTGTCCAGGCCGCCGACGAAGGAGGCGAAGTTGATCACGCCCTTTTCCATGCCGACGGTATCGAAGGCCAGGCTGTAGCCGTAGACGACCCAGAGGATGCTGATCAGTGCGGTAATCGCGAAGCACTGCATCATGATCGACAGGACGTTCTTGGCACGCACCATGCCGCCGTAGAACAGCGCCAGGCCGGGGATGGTCATCAGCAGCACCAGGGCACTGGAAATCAGCATCCAGGCGGTGTCACCGCTGTTCAGGACGGGGGCCGCAGCCTCGTCGGCCAAGGCCAGACCGGGCATTGCGAGGGGCAATAGGGCGCCTAGCCCTGCGTATTTGCGCAGAGTCATTGTTGTTTCTCCTGGGGCGTGGGGTTCGGTGTGGGCTTGGCTTAGATCGCGTCGGTGCCGGTTTCGCCGGTACGGATACGAATGGCCTGTTCCAGATTTACGACAAAGATCTTGCCGTCACCGATCTTCCCGGTGTTGGCGGCCTTGGTGATGGCTTCGATAACACGATCCAGCTGGTCATCGGCGATGGCGACGTCGATCTTCACCTTCGGCAGGAAATCGACAACGTACTCCGCGCCACGGTACAGCTCGGTGTGACCCTTCTGCCGGCCGAAGCCTTTGACTTCGGTCACAGTGATGCCCTGCACGCCGATCTCGGACAGCGACTCACGAACGTCGTCCAGCTTGAACGGCTTGATGATGGCTGTGACTAGCTTCATGTAACTCTCTCCCGTGTTTTGGTGGACCCGCCCCAGGAAGAACGAACCCGGAGACAAGTCTAAGCGCAGTGTCTGGCTTTTGTAATGCGCCGGCCGCCCTACCTCAGCACTCCGACTGCCTTGATCGAAGCAATCCACCGCCTCGCCTGCCGCACCGGAACTGCATCGGTGCACGTCATATCTGCCCCAAAGCATGAAGCTTGCCAGTTCGTGAAAAGCCCCGTGACATCAGGCACTTGGGTCGAAATCGGGTTTTCTGGCGAAACGCCAGCGCCGCTCTGGCGCACCGAAAGCGCGCACGGCAAGCGGGCACACTGCTCAAAAAGCGTGCAACCCCGCGCGCCGCAGCCTGTGCTGGCTGCGTGATAGACTGCGCTCTGATTCAATCCGGAACCCATGAACCATGCTGCCGCCCAAAGCCTTCCTCGATGCCATCAGCCAACAAGCCGGACGCCTGTTCGGTGGCGAATCGCCCCTGCCGAAGGCCGAGCTGGAAGCCCAGTTCAAGGTTCTGATGCAGAGCGCCTTCAGCAAGCTCGACCTGGTCAGTCGCGACGAATTCGACAGCCAGATGGTCGTGCTCGCCCGCACCCGCGCCCGCCTCGAGGCGCTGGAAGCCAAGGTCGCGGAGATGGAAGCCAAGCTCTCGCCCGCCGATACCGCCGCCCCCGTCGCCCCCGCTGCCGAAAGATAAGCCCCGCCTGGCGGGCGGCATGCGATCCAGGAGTGATCCATGTCCCTCGCCATCGTCCATAGCCGCGCCCAGGTCGGCGTGGAAGCGCCCGGCGTCACCGTCGAGGCGCACCTCGCCAACGGCCTGCCTTCACTGACCCTGGTCGGCCTGCCCGAAGGCGCCGTGAAGGAGAGCAAGGACCGCGTCCGCAGCGCCCTGCTCAACGCCGGTTTCGACTTTCCCAGCAGACGAATCACCCTGAATCTCGCCCCGGCCGACCTGCCGAAAGACGGCGGGCGCTTCGACCTGGCCATCGCCCTGGGCATCCTCGCCGCCAGCGGCCAGCTGGCTGATGCCGCCGGGCTGGATGGTCTCGAATGCCTGGGCGAACTGGCGCTCTCCGGCACGTTGCGGCCGGTCCCCGGCGTCCTGCCCGCCGCCCTGGCCGCCCGCGCGGCCGGGCGCGCCCTGGTGGTGCCGATGGAGAACGCCGAGGAAGCCAGCCTCGCCAGTGGCCTGACCGTCTATGCGGTCGGCCACCTGCTGGAGCTGGCCGCGCACTTCAGTGGCCAGGAACGCCTGCGCCCCTACGAAGCCAATGGCCTGTTGCGCGCCACACCGCCCTATCCCGATCTCGCCGAAGTACAGGGCCAGGCCGCCGCCAAGCGAGCCTTGCTCGTCGCCGCCGCCGGTGCGCACAACCTGCTGTTCAGCGGGCCGCCCGGCACCGGCAAGACGCTGCTCGCCAGCCGCCTGCCCGGCCTGATGCCGCCGCTGGACGAAGATGAGGCATTGCAGGTGGCGGCGATCCACTCCGTCGCCGGTCGCGGGCCGTTGACCCACTGGCCGCAGCGCCCATTCCGGCAACCGCACCACACCGCCTCCGCACCGGCGCTGGTCGGCGGTGGCAGCCGCCCACAACCTGGGGAAATAACCCTGGCGCACGAAGGGGTGCTGTTCCTCGATGAGCTGCCGGAATTCGATCGAAAGGTCTTGGAGGTTTTGCGCGAGCCACTCGAGGGCGGCGAGATCGTCATCGCCCGCGCCAACGGCCGCGTGCGCTTCCCGGCGCGCTTCCAGTTGGTGGCGGCAATGAACCCCTGCCCTTGCGGCTATCTCGGTGATCCAAGCGGCCGTTGCCGCTGCTCGCAGGAACAGATCCAGCGCTACCGCGCCAAGCTGTCCGGGCCGCTGCTGGACCGCATCGACCTGCACCTGACCGTCAGCCGCGAAAGCACCAGCCTCGCGCCCAGCGGGCCGAGCACCAGCAGCGCCGAGCTGGCCGCGCAGGTCGCCGCCGCACGCCAGCGCCAGCTCACCCGCCAGGGGTGCGCGAACGCCTTTCTGACGCTGAAGAAGATGCACCAATACTGTGCACTGACCCCGGAAGACCAGGCCTGGCTGGAGAAGGCCGGTGAGCGCCTGAACCTGTCACTGCGCGCGCTGCACCGGATTCTCAAGGTCGCGCGCACCCTCGCCGACCTGCAGCAGGCGGACGCTATCGCCCGCCCCCACCTGGCCGAAGCGCTGCAGTACCGGGCGGGGCACTAGCCGGGCAGATCCTGCGCAACGGCGAGGAGATTCAGTTCGACCGTCGCGTTCTTCGGCAACTGGTAAACGCCAACCGACGTGCGCGTGTGTACGCCGGCCGTCCCCAGTACTTCGTACAGCACGGCGGAAGCGCCGTCGGCCACTTCGCTCTGCTGCGTGAAATGCTCCGCCGACTGCACGAACACGTTGAGCTGCAGCACCTTGCGCACGCGATCGAGGTCGCCCAGCGCCTGCCACAGCAGCGCCAACGCCCGCATCACGCAGACCTTCGCGGCCAACTGGGCATCGGCCAGCGACACCTCGCTGCCCGCCCGGCCGGTGACGACGACCACATCGCCCAACCGTGGAATCTGCCCACTCAGGTGCACCTGATTGCCTTCCATGAGGAAAGGCACGTAGTTGCCGCCGATCTTCATTTCACCACTGAAGTCGTAGCCAAGCTCGGCGGCGATCCGCTCGAACGCGGCAGCGCGCGTCTCACTCATAAGCACTCCCGGATTGATCGATTTCTGATCAGCAACGCCAGAACGGCCGCATCGCTTCCAGCTTCGCCTGCTCGCGGCTGATGCCGATATCGCGCAGTTGCTCGTCGGACAACTCCATCAGTTGCTTGCGAGTGCGTACACGGCGCCAGAACTGCTGCCAGCGGCTCTCCTGAGGGCTGCGCGGGGCCTCGCGCACGCCGGGCATCTCCAGCAGTTCCTGTTGGTAAAGGGTCAGGCGCACATCGCTCAGGCCGTTCATCTCGTCGCTACTCCAACGGTTTCCTCACACATGGAACTAGCGTGGCGAATCGGAGGAAATCATTACAGATTCAACGGAACGAAGTTTTTTCCATACAGAGGCCAACAAAATCCGTCTGAATGGCGTATTTTCTCCCTATCTGTACTGCATCACGCCGAATCAGTCCGGCACGGGAGATCTGTCATGAAACGCTATGCACAGCTGGCCGCCACCCTCGGCGAACGCATCGAGCAGGGCCTGTATCGCCCCGGCGACCGCCTGCCCTCGGTGCGCGCACTGAGCGACGAGCACGGCGTCAGCATCAGCACCGTGCAGCAGGCGTACCGCGTGCTGGAGGATTCCGGGCTGGTGGAACCCAGGCCGAAGTCCGGCTACTTCGTGCCGGAGCGCCGCGAGCTGCCGCCGATGCCGGCCATGACCCGCCCGGCGCAACGGCCGGTGGATGTGTCGCAGTGGGACCAGGTGCTGGAACAGGTCCGCCGCGCGCCGGGCGGTGATTTCGTCCAGCTCGGGCGCGGCACGCCGGACATCGCCAGCCCGTCGCTCAAGCCGTTGCAGCGGGCGATGGTGCACGCCGCGCGGCGGACTGACCTGCAGAGCCTGGGCTACGAAGGCATCCAGGGTTCGCTGCCACTGCGCGAACAGATCGCGCGCCTGATGCTCGACTCCGGCTGCCAGGTGCCGCCCAGCGAGATCGTCATCACCACCGGCTGCCAGGAGGCGCTGGCCATTACCCTGCGCGCCATCTGCGAGCCGGGCGACATCATCGCCATCGACTCGCCGAGCTTCCACGGCGCCATGCAGGCGCTCAAGGCGTATGGCCTGAAGGCGCTGGAAATTCCCACGGATCCCAGCAACGGCATCAGCCTGGAAGCGCTGGAACTGGCCATGGAACAGTGGCCGGTGAAGCTGATCCTGCTCACACCCAATTGCAACAATCCGCTGGGCTACATCATGCCCGACGCCCGTAAGCGCGCCCTGCTGACCCTCGCTGCGCGCTACGACGTGCCGATCCTCGAGGACGACGTCTACGGCGAACTGGCCTACGCCTATCCGCGCCCGCGCAGCATCAAGTCCTTCGACACCGACGACCGCGTGCTGCTGGCCAGTTCCTTCTCCAAGACCGTGGCACCCGGCCTGCGCACCGGCTGGGTGGTACCGGGGCGGTACCTGGACCGCATCCTCCACTTCAAGTACATCGCCAGCGGCACCTGCGCGCCGCAACCGCAGATGGCGCTGGCCGAGTTCGTCGGTGGCGGCCACTACGAGCCGCACATCCGTCGCATGCGCGCACAGTACCAGCGCCACCGCGACCTGATGACCGAATGGGTCGGCCGCTACTTCCCCGAAGGTGCGCGGGTCACCCGGCCGCGTGGTGGCTTCATGCTCTGGGTCGAGTTCGACCCGCTGTTCGACAGCGTGCGGCTGAACCAGGAGTTGCGGCGCGACAATGTGCAGGTGGCGGCGGGCAACATCTTTTCGGCCTCGGGCAAGTACCGCAATTGCATCCGCATGAACTACTCCAACCGCGAGCTGCCGGTGATCGAGGACGCCGTGCGCAAGGTCGGTGCCTGCGCCCGGCGGCTGACCGCCGAGCTGCGCGAGCAGCAGGCCGAGCCGCTGCCGGCCTGAGGCGAAACATTTATCCACAGCCCGGCGCGGGCGCGCGGGCGCGCCCAGCTGTACCTTGGTTTCCTTTTGCCAGGCACCCGTCTTGACCAGTCTCACCCTTGGCTCGCTGGCCATTCCCCTGCCCCACGTCCTTCTCTATCTCGGCTTCTTCGGCGCCCTGCTGGCCGGCTGGTTGGCCGGGCGCAAGCGCGGCGCCAACCCCGAAGGCGCGCTATTCGCCATGTTCCTCGGCGGCCTGCTGGTGGCGCGCCTGGCCTTCGTCGCACGCTATTTCGAGCAGTACGCAACGACGCCGCTGAGCATCGTGGATATCCGCGATGGCGGCTTTCTCGCGCTACCGGGCGTGATCGCCGCCGCGCTGATCGGTGGGTTGCAGGCCTGGCGCAGGACGGACCTGCGCCGTCCGCTGGCGGTCGCGGCCGTGGTCGGTGTGTGCCTGTGGGGTGGCGGCAAGGCCGTGACCTCGGCGCTGGACCGCAGCCAGCAGATTCCCGAACTCACGGTGATGGACCTGCGCGGCAGTGCCGTGGACCTGCGCGCGCTGGATGGCCGGCCCATGGTGGTGAACCTCTGGGCCACCTGGTGCCCGCCGTGCCGACGCGAGATGCCGGTGCTGGAGGCCGCGCAGAAGCAGCGCAGCGACGTGCGCTTCCTGCTGGTCAACCAGGGCGAGAACGTCGAGGCCGTGCAGCGCTTCCTGCGCGACCAGGGCCTGAGCGACGCGGCAGTGCTGCTCGACAGCGGCAACCGCCTCGGCCAGGCCACCGGCTCCTACGGCATGCCCACCACGCTGTTCTACGACGCCCAGGGCCGCTTGAAGCACAGCCAGATGGGCGAGCTGTCCGCCGCCAGCCTGGAGTACGGGCTGGGCCAGCTCAAGGACTGACCCGCCCGGCGTCAGCGGAAGCGCCCGACCTCGTCGCGCAGGCCGGCAGCCAGGCTGTCCAGCTCACGCACGGTCTGCGCCAGATCGGCCACCACCTGACGCTGTTCGCTGTTGGCCTGGGCGATGCCCTGCAGGTTGCTGCTGAGCAGGGTCGCAGTGCGGCTCTGTTCCTGGGTCGCGGTGGTGATGGCGGCGAACTGCTCGCCCGCCGCGCTGCTCTGCTGGGAGATTTCCGCCAGGGCGGCCGCGACCTTCTCGTTCAGCGTCAACCCGTGCTGCATCAGCTGGCTGCCCTGCTCGATGGTCTCGATGGCGCTACCGGTGTCCTGCTGAATGGCGCCGATCATCTGCGAGATTTCCGTAGTCGCGGCCTGGGTACGCGCCGCCAGGCTGCGCACCTCGTCTGCGACGACCGCGAAACCACGCCCCTGCTCGCCGGCACGGGCGGCCTCGATGGCGGCGTTGAGCGCCAGCAGGTTGGTCTGCTCGGCAATCGAAGTGATCACCCCCACGATGCTGCCGATCTCCTGGGAGCGCGCACCCAGGCGGTTCACCCGCTCCACGGTCTGCTCCAGCGCGCCGGCAATCTGTGCCAGCGAGGCGGAGGCGTCGTCCATGGAATGCAGGCCGATGCGTGTCTGCCGGGTGTTCTCGCTGGCCATGCGTTCGGTGCTGCGCATGTTGTCGGCAATGTCCATCGAGGTGGCGCTGAACTCTTCCACCGCGCCGGCCATGCTGTTGATCTCGCCGGACTGCTGCTCCATGCCGGCGTAGGCGCCGCTGGAAAGCCCCGACAGCGAACGCGAGCAATGCCCCACTTCCTCTGCCGCGCCGCGCACCCGCGCGACCATGCTGGAGAGTGCCTCGCCCATCTGGTTGAAGCTGCGCGCCAGATCGCCGATCTCGTCACGGCTGGAAACCGACAGGCGCGCACCCAGATCACCCGCGCCCAGCGCATGGGCCTGGCGCACCAGGTCGCCCAGCGGACGCAGGCGGCGCTGCAGCAACCAGGTGGTGGCGATCACCGCCAGCAGCATGGCGATCAGGCTGCCCATGGCCAGTTGGCCGCCAACGCGCCAGGTCACCGCGCGGATCTCGTCCTTCGGCATGCTCGCGACGACAGTCCAGGGACCGCCGGCGAAGGGCTGCGCCACGCTGTAGAAATCGTCCTGGCCGTCGCTCCAGAAGCGGCCGCGGCCGGGGTTGTCCAGCAGGCTGGCGAGGCTGTCGGCAGCACGCTCGGGGTTGCGCGCACCGGCCGGAGGTACCAACCAGTGGTGCTGTTCATCCAGCAGCGCCAGCGAACCGCCCTGGCCGAGGCGGAAGCGGCCGAGGTTGTCGAACTGGCGCTTCTGCGCGTCGGTGTAGTCGAAGCCGACGAACAGCACGGCGATCACCCGCCCACTGCCGTCGCGCACCGGCGTGTACTGGGTCATGTAGTAGCGGTCGAACAGCAGCGCGCGGCCGACGTAACTTTCGCCGCGCATCAGCAGCGGATAGGCCGGGCTGTTGTGGTCGAGCACAGTGCCCATGGCGCGGCTGCCGTCCTGCTTCATCAGCGAAGTGGTGATGCGCACGAAGTCCTCGCCATCGCGTACGAACACGGTGGCGACGCCGGCGGTGAGCTGGCGGAATTCATCGACCAGGGTGAAGTCGCCGTTCAGGCGGGTGTCGCCCAGGTACAGCGCCGGGGCTTGCAATGCGGCAACCGGCACGCGCTCGTCCGCGCGTGCTTTCAGCCCGGCAGCGAAGCGCTGCTCGAACAGGCCGGCGAGGCGCTGGGTGCTCTCGCGCAGCGTGCCGTGGAAGGTTTCCAGCTGGTCCGCCAGCAGGCGCGCCTCGCTGGCGAGGTGTTCCTCGCGGGTGGTCAGGGTAGCGCTGTCTAGCGAGCGCAAGGCAAACAGCGTGCTGCCGCTGATCAACAGGATCAGGAGCACGGCCAGGGCCATCGCCAACTGCAGGGCGATGCGGGATCGGGGTTGGTTCATTTTCGGGTTCTGCACGCAACGGCTGGCCGTCGCCCGTTGTTCGAGGAGCGGCCTGCTTCGGTTCGAGGGGAGTGCCGACGTGGTTCGCCGGTCTGCACAGGCTATCGGCGGGACGCGAGAATACTTGAGTCATTCACCCGGAATTGGCGTGGGGCGGGGGCTCCAGTCCGGGCAACGGCGCTCACCTGTAGGAGCGCGCCATGCGCGCGATCGCGGGCATGGCCCGCTCCTACAGTGTGAGCCCGGAGTCAGTCCGCAGGATGGCGTGGAGCGCAGCCTACGAAGACCAGACGCTGCGGCTTACTGGATCTCCTCCGGGGTGACGATCACCCAGTTCTTGTCGGCGGTGACTGGCTGGCCGAGCTTGGCCTGGGCCTCGGCATTCTTCTTGATCATGCCGTTGAGCTGGTCCATGTACTTGGCCTTGCGGTTGATCCACAGGTGCACGCCGTTCTCGGCGGTGCCGTTGAACAGCATGTAGCCATCGCTGCTGGGGGTGTCGCCGCCAACCAGGATGGGCTTCTTCCACTGGTCGATGTAGGTCAGGATCGCCGCCTGCTTGCCGGCCATCCAGGTCGCTGGGGTCCACAGGTAGGGAGTGATTTCCAGGTCCTGGTTGGCCTTGGGATCGTATTTGCCTTCGGCGATCTGCTTGCGTGCGGTGGTCAGGGCGCCGCTCTGGCGGTCCTTGAGCAGGGTGGTGACGCCGATGACGTTCTCCGGCTTCACGTTGTAGCCGTACTGGGGATCGCTGGCGACCATGCGCACCAGTTCCTCGTGGGCGGCGGTCATCACGTAGACCTCGATGCCATTCTCCATCAGCTTGTTGTACAGCTCCTGCTGGCCGGTAAAGACCTTGGGCGGATTGATCGAGAGGGACTTGACCACGTCGCCTTCGTAGTAGGTGCTGGGCACCGGCTTGCCGTAGGCCATCAGCTCGTCGACGTAGCCCTTGAGCTCCTTGAGGGTGAAACCGGAGAACACCTGGGCGACCCACGGGTAGCAGACCAGGTCGTCGACTTCGCAGAGGCGGTAGTAGTAGCTGTTGAGGCTTTCCTTGTGGCCGTTCACGTCCTTGAAGGGAATGAGCTTGAGCGAGGGGTCGAGCTTCTCGCGGGTCAGCACGCCTTTCATCTCGAGGAAGGGCAACAGCGATTCTTCGAGGTCGTAGCGGTAGCTGGTGTTGTCCATGTCGAAGACCGCGAAGGCACCCTTGTTGGCGTTGGCGGCGATCAGGGCGTCGAGCTGCTTGGCGGCCGGCGCCGGCCAGTGTTTCAGCTCAGTGGCGGCGAACGAGGTGCTGGCGAGGCCGGCCAGGATCAGGCCGGCGAGCAAGGTGCGCATGGGCTTCATGGAATTCCCCCGAATGGTCTTGTGGGTATGGGGAAGGCCCATGGCGGGCCTTCACTGGACTAGTCCAGCAATGACCCTAGCAAAGCGCTGTTTCAGCTCTGCGACGGCAGCGACGTGAATCGTCGCGAGGGCGGCAGGACGTATCCATCCGCGCCATGGCGGTTTCCCGACAACGACGGCTGGTCTAGCTCACCGCGCGGCGCAAGCGGCCAGGGGCGTCGCCGTAGGTTTCCTTGAACTTCTTGGTGAAGGACGCCTGGGACTGGTAGCCGACCTGGGCGGCGATGTCGCTGAGGCTCAGCTGCGAGCTGCTCAGCAGGCGGTAGGCCAGTTCCATGCGCACTTTCGTCAGCAGTGCCCAGGGCGACAGGCCGGCTACCTGGGTGAACAGACGCATGAACGTAGCGCGGGACATGCTCGCGCGCTCGGCCAGCGCCTCGATGGTCCACGCGTGGGCGGGGTCGTCGAGCAGCGCCTGCCAGGCGCGGCTCAGGCGCTTGTCGGCGAGCAGCGCCAGGGTACCGCTGCTGGGGACGTGGTTCTCCAGGTAGACACGCAGGATGAGGGTGAACAGCGCCGAGGACAGCGCATCGACCAGGAAGCGCGCACCGGCCTGATTGCCGTCCGCTTCGCCGCGCAGCAGGCCGACCAGTGCAGCCAGTTGCTCGCTCAGGCCCTGCGCCTGGCTGGAGACATTGAGGAAGGGCGGCAGTGCGCCGATCAGCAGCGAATCGCGCTGGTAGTGGAAGCTGCCGCAGAGGATATCCAGCGCCTCGCCTTCGCTGCCAATGCGGTGCACCGGCAGCAGGCCGTCCTGGCTGACCTGGGCAGCCACCGGAATCACCTTCGGCCCCTGGCTGCGCAGCAGGTGCGCGCCGCCGCGAGGGAAGACCAGGATGTCACCGGCTTTCAGCTGAAGGGCCTGTCCGTCAGGCATTTCCGCCTGGCAACGCCCCGACAGCAGAATGTGGTACTGCGCCACGCCGCCTGGCGCCTGCTCGTGGTCCAGCGCCCAGTCGCCCTGAAGCTGGCAACGCAGGTCGAGGCTGCCGCGCAGGCCGGCAAGCTGGATCAGGCGGTCGATGGAGTTCATGGCGTTCCGCGCGCAGGAAAGGGCCTACAGATTACGCGCGGGATCGGCCAAGTAAACGCCACTACCTCCTTCCCTCCGGCGCAAGTCCTCCATCGGTGCGCAACGCAATCCGAGACCCACCGACAAAAACCCGAGCGCAACGCGCAAGAAGGGCAGCGGCGCGATTTCGACAATGGGCACTCCTGATTTCAACCGACGCTCAAGGAGTTCCCCATGACCTCTCCCTTCATCCAGGGCCTGCAGGCGCTGAGCCGCCTCGATCACTTCGGCGCCAACCTGATGCGGGTGGCCATCGCCGCCGTGTTCATCTGGATCGGCGCGCTGAAATTCGTGCCTTACGAGGCCGACAGCATCACGCCCTTCGTCGCCAACAGCCCGTTCATGTCGTTCTTCTACGAGCACCCCGAGGACTACCGGGCGCACCTGACCCACGAGGGCGAGCTGGATGTGCAGAAGCGCGCCTGGCAAACGGAGAACAACACCTACGGCTTCTCCAAGGGTCTCGGCGTGGTGGAGCTGAGCATCGCGCTGCTGGTGCTGCTCAATCCGCTGTCGCGCCGCCTGGGCCTGCTGGGCGGATTCCTGTCGTTCGGCACGCCACTGGTGACGCTGAGTTTCCTGATCACCACGCCCGAGGCCTGGGTACCAGCGCTGGGCGATGCCCAGCACGGTTTCCCCTACCTCTCCGGCGCGGGCCGGCTGGTGCTCAAGGACACCTTGATGCTCGCCGGCGGATTGCTGGTGATGGCCGACTCCGCCCGCTCGCTGCTGCGCGAACGCGCCTGACTCCCCTTTTCTGAAGGAAGCACACCATGAAAGCGCTGATCGCCCTGGTTCTCACCACCCTGTTCGTCGCCGCGTGCAGCACCGTGCCGGCCCACGACAAGCCCGACGTGCACCGGGTCATCTCCATCACCGATACCCAGGACGCCTGCGGCATCGTGCCGGTGACCATGGTCTACGAAGACGACCAGGCCCAGCGGCACGAGCTGCACTACCAGGTCTGGGCCAATGGCTGCAGCGGCGACTGACCGGCCGTCGCGCTCATTCGAAATAGTCCACCGGCGGCAATTGCATGGCCTGCATCTCCGCCTGCAGGAAGTCGCGCAACCGGCGCAGCCGCTCCTGGTGCCGACGCGCACGGGGCCAGACCAGGTAGTAACTCTCACCGCTGGCCACCGCGCTGGGCCAGGGCAATGCCAGCCGGCCCTGGTTGGCATCCTCGGCGACCATCACCAGGTCGCCGATGGATACCCCATAGCCACGGGCGGCCGCCACGATGCCCAGCTCCAGCGTGTCGAACACCTGCCCGCCCTTGAGCGATACCCGCTCCCCCAGGTCCATGCGCTGCAGCCAGCGCCGCCAGTCCCGGCGGTCGGGCGTCGGGTGCAACAGCTCCGCGCCGGCCAGTCGCTCGGCGTCCCACGGCCCATCCGCCAGCAGCTCCGGCGCGCCGACCGGAATCAACCATTCGGGGAACAGCAGTGTGGCTTCCCAGTCCGGCGGGAAGTGCCCGGCGCTGAGCAACACCGCGCAATCGAAGGGCTCATGGACGAAGTCCACACGGTCCACGTCCATCCAGGCGCTGGTCAACTGCACCTCGATATCGCTGTGCTGCATGCGGAACTTGCTCAGCCGCGCCAGCAGCCAGCGCATGGTCAGGGTCGAGGGCGCCTTCAGGCGCAGCACACCCTCCTCCGCACGCAAGGTGGCACAAGCACGCTCCAGCGCATCGAAGCCATCGCGCAGGCCGGGCAGCAGCATCCGCGCCGTTTCGGTCAGCTCCAGTTGGCGACCGCGACGCTGGAACAGGCGGCAGGCGAAGTGTTCTTCCAGGGTCTTGATGTGCCGGCTGACCGCGCTCTGAGTGATCGCCAGCTCCTCCGCGGCGCGGGTGAAGGACGCATGGCGGGCGGCGGCCTCGAAGGCGCGCAGGGCATAGAGGGGCGGCAACTGGCGGTTCATGGCGGACTCCCAGGCATTCATGCATGAGTATGACTCATGCATGGCATCGCATTTTTCCTTTTGTGCCCGCATCCGTAGCGGCCGGAGAATGGGCGACTCCCTATCGATGCGGCAACCGCCGCTTGCTGAGCCTGACTCATGAAACGCCTGTACCGTGACGAACTTGCCGCCATCCTTCGCCTCGCCGGCCCGCTGATTGCTGCGCAGCTGGCCTACGTGGCGATGGTGTTCACCGACACCGTGATGATGGGCAAGCTCGGCCGAGAGGCCCTGGCCAGTGGCGGGCTGGGCGCATCCACCTATGCGCTGGTGTCGACGTTCTGCGTCGGCGTGGTGGCGGCTACCGGCAACCTGGTGGCGATCCGGCATGGTGCGAAGGACGCGCGCGGCGTGGTGGAGGCGACCCAGGCCGGCCTGTGGATCGGCGGCGCGCTGGCCCTGCTGGCAGGCCTGCTGCTGTGGAATCTCGGGCCAATCCTGGTCGCCTTCGGCCAGGCGCCGGAAACGGTCGCCGGCACCATGAGTTTTCTGCACAGCATCGTCTTCGCCCTGCCCGGCTACATGGCCTTCATGGTGCTACGGGGCTTCACCAGCGCCATCGAGCGTCCCGGCCCGGTCATGGCCATCAGCCTGATCGGTGCGCTGGCCAACTTCGCCCTCAACTACGCCTTC
Organism: uncultured Pseudomonas sp.; assembly: GCA_966191535.1. Lineage (GTDB taxonomy): Bacteria > Pseudomonadota > Gammaproteobacteria > Pseudomonadales > Pseudomonadaceae > Pseudomonas. Next base: position 35,739 of record CBIGPF010000015.1, read on the forward strand.
ATCGAAGGCCTGTTCGGCCTGCCGCGCCTGGGGTTGGCGGGGATCGGCATGGTCACCGCGGTGGTGATGAACGCGCTGCCGGTGATCTTCGCCCTGTACCTGCGCTGGCACCGGGCATACGCGCCCTATCCGTTGCTGGCCGGACTGTCGAAGCCGGACGTCAAGGTGATCGGCGAGTCCCTGCGCCTGGGCATTTCCATCGGCGGCACCTACGCGGTGGAGTCGGGCATGTTCACCGTGGCGACCCTGTGCATGGGCGTGATCGGCAGTACCGCGCTGGCGGCGCACCAGATCGCCATCCAGTCGGTGTACGTGGCCTTCATGGTGCCCATGGGGATTTCCTACGCGGTGACCTTCCGCATCGGCCAGCACTACGGCGCCGGCCGGCTGGTCGAGGCGCGTCGCGCCGGGCGGCTGGGCATCGGCTTCGGCGCCAGCTGCATGTTCGCCTTCGCCGCGCTGTTCTGGCTGGCGCCGGAGGTGGTCATCGGGCTGTTCATCGACCACAACGACCCGGCCAACCGCGAGGTGGTGCAACTGGCTGTCAGCCTGCTGGCCATCGCCGCGTGGTTCGAGCTGTTCGATGGCACCCAGTGCATCGCCATGGGTGCCATCCGCGGCCTGAAGGATGCGCGCACGACCTTCCTCGTCGGGTTGGCCGGCTACTGGCTGGTGGGCGTGCCGATGGCGCTGCTGCTGGCCTTCCCGCTGGGCTGGGGGCCGAGTGGCGTGTGGTGGGGATTGGCGTCCGGGCTGGCCTGCGCGGCCATCGGCCTGACCCTGGCCTTCGAGGCGAAGACCTCGCGCCTGTTGCGCCCGCACACGGCCGGCGCGGCGCTGGCTGGGCTAGCTGGTCGCTAGCTGACCGAGTCCTGCATGCGCAGCGCGCGGTTGGCGCCGAATACCAGGAAGCGCGCCAGCTCGGCGAGCGGCAGCGGACGGCTGATCCAGTAGCCCTGCACCTGGTCGCAACCGAACAGGCGCAGCTCATCCTGCTGGGCAGCGGTCTCGACACCCTCGGCGACCACTTCCAGGTTCAGGTTATGCGCCAGGTTGATCATCGCCCGCACCAATTGCAGGTTCTCCGTGCGTTCGTGCATGCCGCCGACGAAGCTCTTGTCGATCTTCAGCAGGGTGATCGGCAGGCTGCTCAGGTGCACGAAGGACGAGAAACCGGTGCCGAAGTCGTCCAGCGAGAAGCGCACACCCAGCCGCCCGAGGGCTTGCATGGTCTGCAGTACCTGGTCGCTGCGGCGCATGACGGCGGTTTCGGTGAGTTCGAATTCCAGCCACTGGGCGTCGACACCGCGCTCGCGGATCAGGCGCTCCAGGGTGGGCAGCAGTTGGCTGTCCTGGAACTGGCGGAACGACAGATTCACCGCCATGTGCAGCGGCGGCAGGCCTCGCCCGCGCAGCCACTGCATGTCGCGCAGGGCGCGGGAGATGACCCAGTACCCCAGCGGCACGATCAGCCCGCTCTCCTCGGCCAGCGGCACGAAGTCGCCCGGCGTCAGCAGGCCGCGTTCGGGGTGGCGCCAGCGCACCAGGGCCTCGAGGCCGACGATCTGCCCGGAGTGCAGGTCCAGGCGCGGCTGGTAGTGCAGCTCCAGTTCATCGCGGCGCAGCGCCCGGCGCAGTTCGCTTTCCAGGTCGGCGAGGCTGCGGGCGCCACGGTTGATGCGTTCGTCGAAGACGTGGAAGGTGCAGCCCTGCCGCGACTTGGCCTGCTGCATGGCGATGTGCGCGTGCCACAGCAGCGGGTCGGCGGCCTCCCCGGCGCGGGCATGGGCCACGCCCAGGCTGCAGCCCAGCAGCAGGCTTTCACCTTCGACCCAGTAGGGCTCGCCGAGGGATTCGACGATCAGCTCGGCAATCTTCTCCACCCGCGCCGGATCGCGACGGGTGTCCAGCAGCAGGGCGAATTCGTCGCTGCCCAGGCGGGCGATGTCGTCGCCGTTGTCCAGGTGAGCCTTCAGTCGCGCCACCACCTGCAGGATCAGGCGGTCGCCAGCCTGGTGGCCGAGGGCATCGTTGACGTGGCGGAAGTTGTCCAGGTCCAGGTGACCCAGTGCCAGGCCACGTCCTTCGCTCTCGCTGAGACGGGCAGCGAGCAGGGTCTGGAAGCCCTGGCGGTTGGCGATGCCGGTCAGCGGGTCCTGTTCGGCCAGGGTCTGCAGGGTGTTCTGCAGCGACGTGCGCTCACGCACATAGCGCAGGGTGCGGCGCAGGACTTCGACCGTGAGGGACTCGGCGACCAGGTAGTCGGCGACGCCGACCGGCTCCTCCGCGGGCTCGCGCTCCAGCAGCAGGATCAGCGGCAGGTGGCATTGGTGGGCGGAGGGCAATTTGCCGGGCGTGGCCAGCACCAGACCGACCTGATCTTCGTCGAACAGGCTGCTGGCGGCCTGCCAGGACGGGGCCGTGATCAGCGAATAGCCCTGCCCCAACGCGGCCAGATGCCCGCGCAGTAGCTGGGCCCACTGCGGCGCTTCCGCCAGCAGGAGCAGGCGCGTTGGTTCGACCGACGCTGCCAAGCGACCCCCATGTATCTCTAGAAAGGGGAGAAACTCCAGGCACCATCCGTGCGCCCACTTCTCCCGGTTTTGAAGCAACGTCCTCCGGACATCCCACGGATGTAGACGAAACTTCAGAGAAACTCTTAAGAGTTTTCTTCAAGTATTGCTGTCACAAGCCTAATACATGTACAGATTTATCCAAAACACATAAGTACGATCGTGTCACAGATCGCCGCTATTCCGAGCGGCACCCCGACGCCCGGCACGGCCTGCTAGAATACGCGCCCGCTCCACTACAGACCCCCGCCTTTCATGTCCCGACTCAATCCCCGGCAGCAAGAGGCCGTGAACTACGTCGGCGGCCCGCTCCTGGTGCTGGCCGGCGCCGGCTCCGGCAAGACCAGCGTGATCACCCGCAAGATCGCCTACCTGGTGCAGCAGTGCGGCATCCGCGCCCAGTACATCGTCGCCGTGACCTTCACCAACAAGGCCGCCCGCGAGATGAAGGAGCGCGTCAGCACCCTGCTGCGCCCCGGCGAGGGCAAGGGCCTGACCGTCTCGACCTTCCACAACCTGGGCCTGAACATCATCCGCAAGGAACACGCGGCCCTGGGCTACAAGCCCGGCTTCTCAATTTTCGACGAGAGCGATGTGAAGGCGCTGATGACCGACATCATGCAGAAGGAGTACTCCGGCGATGACGGCCTGGACGAGATCAAGGGCCTGATCGGCAGTTGGAAGAACGACCTGATCCTTCCGGAAGAAGCGCTGGAAAAGGCGCGCAATCCGAAGGAACAGACCGCCGCGATGGTCTACCTGCACTACCAGCGCACGCTCAAGGCGTACAACGCGGTGGACTTCGACGACCTCATCCTGCAGCCGGTGAAGCTGTTCCAGGAGCACCCGGAGATCCTCGACAAGTGGCGCAACCGCGTGCGCTACATGCTGGTGGACGAATACCAGGACACCAACGCCAGCCAGTACCTGCTGGTGAAGATGCTGGTGCAGCAGCGCGCGCACTTCACCGTGGTGGGCGACGACGACCAGTCGATCTACGCCTGGCGCGGCGCGCGTCCGGAAAACCTGATGCAGCTCAAGGAAGACTTCCCGTCGCTGAAGGTGGTGATGCTGGAGCAGAACTACCGCTCTACCAGCCGCATCCTCAAATGCGCCAACATCCTCATCGCCAACAACCCCCACGTGTTCGAGAAACAGCTGTGGAGCGAGATGGGCGAAGGCGACCCGATCCGGGTGATCCGTTGCCGCAACGAGGAATCCGAGGCCGAACGGGTGGCCATGGAAATCCTCACCATCCACCTGAAGACGCAGCGGCCCTACAGCGAATTCGCCATCCTCTACCGGGGCAACTACCAGGCGAAGCTGATCGAGCTGAAGCTCCAGCACCACCAGATTCCCTATCACCTGTCCGGCGGCACCAGCTTCTTCGGGCGCCAGGAAGTGAAAGACCTGATGTCCTACTTCCGCCTGCTGGTGAACCCGGACGATGACAACGCCTTCCTCCGGGTGATCAACGTGCCGCGCCGCGAGATCGGCTCCACGACCCTGGAGAAACTCGGCAACTATGCCACCGAGCGCGGCTGCTCGATGTTCAACGCCTCCGGCGAGCTCGGCCTGTCCGAACACCTGGACGCCCGCTACATCGAGCGCCTGCAGCGCTTCAAACGCTTCATCGACAAGGTCCGCGAGCAGTGCGCCGGCAGCGACCCGATCGGTGCGCTGCGCAGCATGGTGATGGACATCGACTACGAGAACTGGCTGCGGCAGAACGCATCCAGCGACAAGATCGCCGACTTCCGCATGGGCAACGTCTGGTTCCTCATCGAAGCGCTGAAGAACACCCTGGAGCGCGACGAAGAAGGCGACATGACCATCGAGCAGGCCATCGCCAAGCTGGTGCTGCGCGACATGCTCGAGCGCCAGCAGGAAGAGGAAGAAGGCGCCGATGGCGTGCAGATGATGACCCTGCACGCCTCGAAGGGCCTGGAATTCCCCTACGTGTTCATTCTCGGCGTGGAAGAGGAAATCCTCCCGCACCGCTCCAGCATCGAGGCCGACACCATCGAGGAAGAGCGGCGCCTGGCCTACGTGGGCATCACCCGGGCGAAGAAGAACCTGGCGATGACCTTCGCCGCCAAGCGCAAGCAGTACGGCGAGATCATCGACTGCTCGCCCAGCCGCTTCCTCGACGAACTGCCGCCCGAGGATCTGGTCTGGGAAGGTCAGGAAGACGCGCCTCAGGAGGTCAAGGTGGCCAAGGGCAACTCGGCACTGGCGGATATCCGGGCGATGCTCAAGCGCTGATCCGAAACACCTGCAGGAGCACGCGATCGCGGGCATCGCCCGCTCCTGCAGGATGCCTGCGCGCTCCGCCCATCGAAAAACTGTCCATTCGATCAGCAATTGCATTGGTCGGAACGTCGCGCAGATGGCCAATGGCGTTGTAGAATTACGCGCTTCATCAGCGACAGCCGCTCCGGAAGCCCCCCCCCGTGAACACTCTCAAAGACAAAATTCGCAGCGAAGGCATCGTTCTCTCCGAACAGGTCCTCAAGGTAGACGCCTTCCTCAACCACCAGATCGACCCGGCGCTGATGAAGTTGATCGGCCACGAGTTCGCCGAACGCTTCAAGAACCAGGGCATCACCAAGATCGTCACCATCGAGGCCTCGGGCATTGCCCCGGCCGTCATGGCTGGCCTCGAGCTGGGTATTCCGGTGATCTTCGCCCGCAAGTTCCAGTCGCTGACGCTGAAGAACGACCTGCTGATCTCCAAGGTCTTCTCCTTCACCAAGCAGACCGAAAGCACCATCGCCATCTCCGCCAAGCACCTGACCGCCGCCGACCACGTGCTGGTAGTGGACGACTTCCTCGCCAACGGCCATGCCGCCAAGGCGCTGATCGACCTGATCCAGCAAGCAGGCGCCAGCGTCGCCGGTCTGGGCATCGTCATCGAGAAGTCCTTCCAGGAAGGTCGTGCCCTGCTGGAAAGCGAAGGCTACCGCGTGGAATCCCTGGCTCGCGTGAAGTCCCTGGCCAACGGTCAGGTCGAGTTCCTCGAGGACTGATCCAGCGCGATCCACGAAAAAGGCGGGCGCCGACAGGGCCCGCCTTTTTTCATTCTCGCGATGGGGAACCACCCTGTCGGAGCGGGCCCTGCCCGCGATCGTGCGTAAAACACGCGCCTACAGGGGGATCATGCACCACGGCCGCCTGCCGGCGGTTCACGGGCATGGCCCGCTCCTACAGGTTTTCCCGGCTGGCCTTCAGGCCGGCCAGCACCAGCCGCTGGTACAGCTCCTCGCGCAATCCTTCCGGCTTCGCCAGCCCCATGCGCTGCAGGTGCTCCGGGAAATCCTCAGGCTCCGGCGCATCCAGGGTCGCCTTGCCCAATTCGAGTATTTCGCTCAGGCGCAACTTGCTCTTCAGCCAGCCGAGCGCGCGCAGCAGGTCGCGCTCCTGCTCGGTGAAGTCGCAGCCCAACGGGAATTCCGGCAGCAACGTGCGCAACCGCCGGGTCGCCTCGCGCAGGCGCTCCGGCGTGTTGTTGCGGTAACGCTCGTCCAGTTCGAAGTTCTTCGGCAGCTTGCCGGCCTCCTGCGCCTGGGCGATCAACGCGGCCTGGAAGCGCGAGTCGGCGATGGCCAGCAACGCGGCGATCACCTCGGCGTCATTGCGGCCGCGCAGATCGGCGACGCCGTACTCGGTCACCACCATGTCGCGCAGGTGCCGGGGGATGGTGGTGTGGCCGTAGCTCCAGACGATGTTGGAACTCAGCTCGCCCTCGGATTCGCGCCAGCTGCGCAGCATCAGGATCGAGCGCCCGCCGTCCAGTTCATGGGCCTGGGCGACGAAGTTGTACTGACCGCCAACGCCGCTGAGCACGCGGCCGTCCTCCAGCTGGTCGGCCACGCCAGCGCCCAGCAGGGTGACGGTGAAGGCGCTGTTGAGGAAGCGTGCGTCGCGACGCTGCTCGCGCTTGAGCTCTTCGTCGCGATAGAGGTTGTTGACGAAGCCGATGCCGGTCATGCCGATCCCGGCCAGTTCCTCACGGGGCATCTCGCGCAAGCGCCGGTAGAACGCCTGTGGGCCGAGGAAGAAGCCGCCATGCAGCCAGACGCCGGGCTCGTTGGCCGGCGAGCCCGGCCGCGCCGCGACCCGCCGGCTCAATACGCCCGCTTCGGCCAGCGCCAGCAGGCCGGGAACGAACATTTCGCTGCAGCCGTACAGGCCCTGCTCAAACACGCCGAGGCCGCCGTCGCGCTCGATCAGCCCGGCGTGGCGGTCACTGGAATCGAGGCTGTCGAGCAGCGCGCGGTAACCGTCGTTGTCACGCTGGCGGGTGAGCAGCGCCGACGTCAGGGCGTCGCCCATGGAGCCGATGCCGACCTGCAGGGTACCGCCGTCACGCACCAGAGTGCTGGCGTGCAGGCCGATGCAGTGGTCCTGCAAGCCCACCGGCAGGTTGGGCGTGGAGAACAGCGTGCTGCTGTCGCCCGGCGCATCCACCAGCAGGTCGAAGAAGTCTTCGTCCACTTCGGCATCACCGGGCATGTAGGGCAACTGGTCATGGACCACGCCGATGATGACGATGGTTTCGCCTGCCGCGCGGCGGCGCTGCAGCATCGGCAGCAGGTCGAGAGTGATGTCCGGATTGCACGCCAGGCTCAGCTTGCCCGGTCGCGATGGGTCTCGGGCCACCAGCTGGGCGACGGCGTTGACGCCCTTGGCATTGATGTCCCGCGCGACGTGGCTGTAGTTGCAGCTGATGTAGTTCTGCTGCGCCGGTGCGCTGTCCAGCAGGCTACCGGGCTGCAGGTAGAACTCCTCGACGCGGATGTTCTCCGGCAGGCTGCCGCTGCGCAGGTCGTGCAGGTAGTCCAGTTCGGGGTAGTCGCCGTAGATGCGCTCGACGAAGGGCTCGAGGAAGCGCCGCTGCAGCTCGCCGCCGGCCTGCGGGCGGCCCAGCGACAACGCGGTGTAAAGCGTCAGCTGCCGGCGCGGGTTCTCGCGGATGTGCCGGTACAGCGCGTTGGCCAGTTGGTTGGGCTTGCCCAGCCCGAGCGGCAGGCCGAGGCGGATATGGTCCTCCAGGCGCTGCAGCAGGTGTTCGACGGCAGTTTCGATCGAGCAGGATTGCACCGGGCGTCCCTCCAGGTTCGCGTCAACGACAGGAGTTTGGACCGGCTTTACGCAAAAGTTGCTCCCGCGACTCACGCGCTGACAAATCGCGGGCATGAAAAAGCCGCCCTTGGGCGGCTTTTTTCCACAGGTCGGCTGTTACAGGCCGGACATGTGGTGAATCGCAGCTTTCAGCTCGTCATCGGAGCAATCAGCGCAGGTGCCTTTGGGCGGCATGGCGTTGATACCCGAGATGGCCTTGGCCAGCAGGCCGTCGAGGCCGCCTTGCTCTTTCGCACGCTTGCCCCACTCGGCCTTGTCGCCGACTTTCGGCGCGCCCAGCAGGCCGCTGCCGTGGCAGTTGGTGCAGACCTTGCCGACAATCTCTTCGCCCGAACGCGGGGCACCGCCACCGCCAGCAGAAGCGACGGCGCCAACGCCTTCGCATTCCTTGCCCTGGACACAGACTTTGCCGACAGGTTCGAGACGCTTGGCAATGGCGTCATCGTTGGTCGCGGCCTGAACGCTCACTGCCCACAGGGCCAGTACGGCAGCTTGGGCTGCCAGGATTTTTCTAATCAGGTTCACCCTTTCACCCTCATCGTGGCTTATCACGCCCGTTCGCGGTGCAGTCACAGTCTCGGGCCGCGCGAGCGGGCGCAAGTATAACGGCAAAGCTTCGAGGCTCGAAACCATTGCGCCACCTTGCCGGGCTTTCTTACCGGGCTTTGCGGCATTAGGTCGCAGCTGGTCTGGCCGGTCCTACCGGCTGTTCAAAAATTTGCCGGTGTGGTCGCGCTGATCAGCCGGGCCGGAGCCTCGTAGGGGTTACGGAAGCGGTGCGGCTTGGTGCTGTCGAAATAGTAGCTGTCGCCACATTCAAGGACGAACGTCTCGTCGCCGACGGTCAGTTCCAGGCGGCCTTCGACCAGCACGCCGGTCTCTTCGCCTTCGTGGGCGTACATGTCGTCACCGGTATCGGAGCCCGGCGGATAGGTCTCGTCGAGCAGGGTGATGGCGCGGCTGGGATAGTCCTTGCCGATCAGCTTCATGATGATCGAGCCGCTGGACAGGTCGCTGAGTTCGTCTGCCTTGTAGACCACAGGAGTGTTGCTGCTCTGTTCCAGATCGAGGGAAAAGAACTCGACCAGGGACATCGGAATACCACCCAGCACTTTCTTCAGCGAGCTGATGGAGGGGCTGACGCTGTTCTTCTCGATCATCGAGATTGTGCTGTTGGTCACACCCGCCCGTTTGGCGAGTTCGCGCTGGGACAAACCTTTGAGCTTACGGATGGCTTGCAGACGAGCACCGACGTCCAAGGGTGGGGTCCTCCTTATTCTTGTGATCAGGCAGGCTCTGAAAGGCAGAACCCGCAACGGCTTGAGCCGAGCGGGTTCCAAGTGCCACGTATCATGGCAACACCGTTCAGTATTTACAACAGATCGCCCGCCGATCCTGCGCAAACTTTACGGGCGGTATCCGTCACTCGCCGCTATAGACCCGCGGGACGCGCTTGAGGTTGCAGAACAGCTGATAAGGGATGCTGCCGCACAGGGAAGCCAGTTGGCTGGCGGGGATATTCGGGCCCCAGAGTTCGACGCGACTGCCCAGGCCCGCGCTCGGCAAGTCGGTCAGGTCCACGGTGAGCATGTCCATGGACACGCGGCCGATGATGCGGCTGGGCTTGCCGTCGATGAACACCGGCGTGCCGTCCGGCGCGTGGCGCGGATAGCCGTCGGCATACCCCATGGCGACCACGCCGACACGCACCGGGCGGTCGGCGATGAAACGTGCGCCATAGCCCACCGGCTCGCCGGCCGGCAGTTCGCGGATGCTGATGACCTGGGACTCCAGGGTCATCACCGGGCGCAGCTGGTCGGCCAGCGGGTGCGCCTGTTCGAAGGGGGTGGCGCCGTAGAGCATGATGCCGGGGCGCACCCAGTCGCTGGGCACGTCGGACCAGCCGAGAATGCCGGGAGAATTGCGCAGGCTGATCTCGTGGCCCTGGCCCGCGGCTTCGCGCACAGCCTGAAAGGCAGCGACCTGCTCCTCGGTGCGCGGGCAATCCAGCTCGTCGGCGCGGGAGAAGTGGCTCATCAGCACGACCTTGGCCACGTGCGGCAGCGCCTTCAGGCGCGCCAGCGCGGCGGCGTAGTCCTGCGGGAAGAAGCCGACGCGGTGCATGCCCGAGTCCATCTTCAGCCAGACGGTCAGCGGCTTGCTCGGACGGGCGCGCTCGATGGCTTCCAGCTGCCAGGCCGAGTGCACCACGCACCCGAAGTCATGGGCGTCGATCAGCTCAAGCTCGCTGGCTTCGAAGAAGCCTTCGAGCAGCAGGATCGGCGCGCGAATGCCGGCGTCGCGCAGCTCCAGCGCTTCCTCGATGCAGGCCACGGCGAAACCGTCGGCCTCGGCTTCCAGTGCGCGGGCGCAGACCACCGCGCCATGCCCGTAGGCGTCGGCCTTGACCACCGCCAACGCTCGCGCGCCGGTGACTTCACGGGCCAGGCGGTAGTTGTGGCGCAGGGCGGCGAGGTCGATCAGGGCACGGGCGGGACGCATGGCGAGGCTCTCTTATGGTCTGTGTGGAACAGAAACGACGGACGAAAAAAACCCGGCGCTCCGGCCGGGCCACGCAAAAACGATCAGGGCAGTGCGGCGACGATGGAGACCTCGACGAGGATCTCCGGGTAGCACAGCGCCGCCTGGACGGTGGCGCGCGCCGGAGCGCAGCCCTGCGGGACCCACTGGTCCCAGACGCCGTTCATGCCGGCGAAGTCGGCAGCGACGTCCTTCAGGTAGATGGTTGCCGAGAGGACACGCGACTTGTCGGTGCCGGCTTCCTCGAGCAGACGCTCGACGCTGGCGAGGACTTCGCGGGTCTGTTGCTCGACGCCGGCGGAGAGGTCGTCTGCCACCTGGCCGGCAAGGTACGCCGTGCCGTTGTGGACGACGACCTGGCTCATCCGTTGATTAGTGTGCAGGCGCAGGATGGCCATCATGGGCCTCCGAGGCAGAGCCGTAGCGGGAAATGTCCAGACCTTCGGTGCTGATCTGCGGGCGCTTCTTGGCCATCAGATCGGCGAGGTAGCGACCCGAGCCACACGCCATGGTCCAGCCCAGGGTGCCGTGGCCGGTATTGAGGAACAGGTTGCGGTAGCGGGTGGCGCCAACGATCGGGGTGCCGTCCGGGGTGGCCGGGCGCAGGCCGGTCCAGAACTCCGCCTGGCTGACGTCGCCGCCTTCCGGGTAGAGGTCGGTGGTGATCATTTCCAGGGTGGCGCGGCGACGCGGGTTCAGCGACAGGTCGAAGCCGGCGATTTCCGCCATGCCGCCCACGCGGATGCGCTGGTCGAAGCGGGTGATCGCGACCTTGTAGGTCTCGTCGAGAATGGTCGAGGTCGGCGCCATGTCCGGGTTGGTGATCGGCACGGTCAGCGAGTAGCCCTTGAGCGGGTAGACCGGAGCATCGATGCCCAGCGGCTTGAGCATCTGCGGCGAGTAGCTGCCCAGCGCCAGCACGTAGCGGTCGGCGGTAACCAGTTGGCCATCGACCCAGACGCCGTTGATGCGGTCACCGGCGAAGTCCAGCCGCTGGATGTCCTGGCCGAAGCGGAATTCCACGCCCAGGGCCTTGGCCATCTCGGCCAGCTTGGTGGTGAACATCTGGCAGTCGCCGGTCTGGTCGTTGGGCAGGCGCAGGGCGCCGACCAGCTTGTCGGCGACCTTGGCCAGGGCCGGTTCGACGCGGGCGATGCCGGCGCGGTCGAGCACTTCATAGGGAACGCCGGTGCTTTCCAGGACGGCGATGTCCTTGGCAGCGGAGTCCAGTTGCGCCTGGGTACGGAACAGCTGGGTGGTGCCCAGGGAGCGGCCTTCGTAGGTGATGCCGGTCTCGGCGCGCAGTTCGTCGAGGCAGTCGCGGCTGTACTCGGACAGGCGAACCATGCGCTCCTTGTTCACTGCGTAGCTCTTGGCGTTGCAGTTGCGCAGCATCTGCCACATCCAGCTGTACTGGCTGGGATCGCCGGTCAGCTTGATGGCCAGGGGTGCGTGGGTCTGCATCAGCCATTTCATGGCCTTGAGCGGGATGCCCGGGGCGGCCCAGGGCGAGGCGTAGCCAGGGGAAACCTGGCCGGCGTTGGCGAAGCTGGTTTCCAGGGCCGGGCCGGGCTGGCGGTCGACGACGACCACCTCGAAGCCGGCACGGGCGAGATAGTAAGCACTGGCGGTACCGATCACACCGCTGCCAAGCACCAGAACGCGCATCTTTGCCTCCTACGTCGCGCCAGGGGCGCGGACGTTTCTTATTCTGAACGTAGATGCGCGCAGTATAGGAAGTCAGGCTCAGCGATATTCACTGATTGCGATGCGGTATTTGACGAAAATTCCTGGTTAAAGTCGCTTTCACGGAGGGACATCCACCAGAATTACAGCATTTTCACCCGAGACCGAATGGTCGAGGATCTGGCGAAGTTTTCACCAGTTCCAGAGGAAATAGCGAACAGCCCGGGATTGGCCAGAACTTCTCGCGCCGGACCGCTCTCCAGCGGGAATTACCTGCTTCCACCACCGTCCCCCGGACTAGCCGCCGAACACGGCGGCGAGCAGGGAAATCCCCTTGGCGCGCTTATTTGCGCACCCACTGACCATTGACCTGCACGTACTGCCCCGGGGGCGTGCGCTCGATGGCCTTCTTGCCGGCCAGGGATTCCACGTCCTTGAGGGTGGCGCCACTCTGGCTGGCGACCTTCTGGTACTCGGCGCGGCGCGCGGCGTTGATCTGCGCGGCGACGTCGGCGGCATCACCGCCATTCTTCACGACGCCCAGGTATCCGTCGGGCTGCTCGCCGACCAGCCCCTGGGACTTGGCGCCGCCCAGGGCGGACATCGCCTGCTCCAGGCTCATGGCCATGACCGGCAGGCTCAGGCAGAGGGCGACCAGCGCGACGCCCAGTTTGCGGTGCAATCTCATGCAAAGGCTCCTTCTCAGAACAGGCCACTGTTCTCGTTGATGATGCCGTCGAGCGCCTTGTCTACCTTGATATAGATCTCGTGCTCGATCTTCACGTTGAGGTTGATGTTGATCGGCTCCTTGGGCGCCGCCAGCTGCACGGTGGGCGTGCAGCCCTGGGCAAGGCCTGCCAGGAGCAATAGTGCGAATAGGGCGCGGAGGCGCATTTCAGGTTCTCCTTGCGGTCATGGCGCGGCGGCCGGGTCGTTGCGCAGGCGGTCCTGCACGCGCTTGCGGATGGTGTCGCTGACCCGGTCGCTCAGTTGCAGGCTGGTGAGCAGTTTGGGCACGTTCTCCTCCAGGTTGACGTTGAGGTTGATCGGCCGCCCCTGCTCCAGCTCGGGATTGCGCCCGCTCAGGCTCAGGGCGAGGAGCAGCTTGCCGGATTCATCATAATCCACGCGGCTACTCAGCTTGTCGTAGCGGAAGTCGTCGATGGCGGTAGCCACCAGTTGCATGGCCGGATTGCTCTGGCCGAGCGACTGGATCTTCGGCGAGCGGAACTGCAGGACGCCCGGTTCACGCGCCGCCACTTCGCCATTGCGGATCACCGGCTTGCCCTCGTGCAGGCCCAGCGGCAGGTTGCCGTCGATGATCCCGTTGCCGGACAGCCCTTCCGCCGGATAGGCCGCGAGGATCGCCTCCAGCGCCAGCCCTTCCAGCCTGAGGGTAAGACCCTGGCCCAGAGCGGAAAGATCCACGGCTCCGGCCGGCAGCCAGGCGCGGCCCTTGAACAGCCCAAGCTCCGCCTGCTGCCAGTCGAAACGCCCCGCCAGCGGCGCGGACAGCGAAGCCGTGTAATGGCCCTGCAGGGACAGCGGACCGAGGGTCACGCCGGGGTTGAGCGAAGTGACTTTCACCTGGGGCAACTGCAGCTCCATCTGCGAACCTTTCAGGACAAACTTCGCCTGCAGGTCGAGGCCATGGACTTCGCTGCGATCGTAGACACCCTCCAGCCCGCTGCCGCGCAGGTTCAGGTCGAGGTTTTGCGGCGCGCTGCCCGGCGGCAGGTGCCAGTTCAGGTCGAAGCTGGCCTTGCCATTGTTCAGACTGAGCAGACCGGGCCAATCGCCGAGGGATTTTTCCAGGGGGTTGCCGGTGCGCAGAAAGAACTCCGGCTGCCGCGCCACCAGGGCCACGCCCTGTTTCGCCGAGTGGTTCAGCTCCACTTCGGCATTCAGTCCGCCGCTGTTCAGCAAGCGCCCCTTGAACTGCTGGGCGTCGAGACTCGCCGCGAGTGTGCCCATGGCATTCCAGGACAGCGGTTTGACGTGGGGTTGGCGCAGTTCGCCGACGGCCAGCTTCAGGGGGGCGTTGAGCTGCAGGGTGGCCGGCGAGTCGCTGGCGTACCCCAGGTTCAGTGCACCTTTACCCAGCGTGGCGGCAAGCTTGCTGGCCTTCAGCGACTGCGGGCCGGCCAGCGTGCCAACCTGCAACTGCGCGCCGTCGGCCAGGTTGAAACTCGCCGACTGCTGATCGATCCGACCGTCGAAACTCAGGTCGACGCGGCTGTTGTCACCGCGCAGGCCGGCGATTTCCAGGTGCGGAACCTTGCCCTCCAGCCGCGAATCACTCAGTTGCAGCGCCAGTGGGGTCGTCTCCAGCAGAGCCACGCGGGAGCGCAGACGCAGGTCGGCGGCCCCCACCGCACGCAGGTCGGCGCGCACACTACCGACTTCTTCCTCCACGCCCGGCTCCAGGTGCAGCGTCAGGCGCGCCGGGCGCAGGCCGACCGGCAGCGCTTGCAGCCAGTCGCCGTACAGATCGGAGAGGCGCAGGTCGCCGCTGACCACCGACGGTCGCCAACCGACCTCGGTCGCACCGGCGATCAGCCGCAGGTCACCCTGCAGGCTGCCAAACCCCGGAAGTGGCCAGGGCTGCGGCAGTTGCAGGGAGAGGTCGGCACTGCCACGGCCATCACGCAGGCCGGGCCAGTCCGGCCAGGCGGCGTCGCCGGCCAGTTGGGTGTCCCAGCTCAGGCGCAGGCGCCCGGCCTCGGGAATCGGCAACGGCAGGTTCGGCGTCGGCAGCCACATTTCGAGCCAGTTGCGGACTGCCTGCACTGGTGGCACGGCGGGACTGAAGAGACTGCCACTGAGCTGGCGACTGGCGGGCGCCCAGCTGGAGTCCAGGGAAAGCAACTGCTGGTTGTCCAGGTAGCTGTCGAGTTGCAGGCGCCACTGGCCATCGCCGGGTTGCAGCAGTCCGTTGAAGGCGAGTTGCTGGCCACCCTGGCGCAGCTCGCCACCGAGCGCGGCGGCGCCGCCCTGGATCTGCTGCCAGTGCGCGCTGCCATTGAGCGTGCAGCGTTGCTCACGGGCGCAGGGCAGCTCGACGGCGACGTGCTCCAGCGCCAGCCGTCCCGGCAGCAGCGCCAGCCAGCGGTTGAGCTGGGTGATATCCGGCAGCGCAGCGTCCTCCTCCGGCACGCCCTGCCCCGGCCACTGGCGCAGGTCGATGCTGCCGGCGGCCAGCTCCCGGAGGCGCCAGCGCCCGTCGGCATGTTCGGGCCAGCCGACACGCAGGCCCTGCACCTGCAGGGCCTGCCGCGAACCCTCCGGCGTCTGGCGTTGCAGCGCCAGGCGCTCCAGTGTCAGCCCCTGGCGCGACACACCCAGGCCCTGCCATTGCTCGACGCTCACCCCGGCATTCGCCAGCAGGCGCGGAAGCGTCAGCCACGCCGCACCGACCACCATTGCCAGTAGCAGCAACAGCAGCAGGAAAGCGGTGCGCAGGCGGGACAGCGACATGCGAAAACCTCGGCGGAAGAGTGCCGGCGTCGCCCGACAGGGACGAGACCTTGGCCTACAGGCTGGCCGTCCGGCGCGGGAAGTTCAAGGGATGCCAGTGATATTCCCTGCACAACCGACTATATTGCCGACATTCCCCCAAAGCTCATTGCTCGACTTCAGAGTCCTTCCCATGAGAACCCAGCATCAAAGCCGCCGCGAACTGGACAAGATCGACCGCAACATCCTGCGCATCCTGCAGGAGGAAGGCCGTATCTCCTTCACCGAACTGGGCGAGCGCGTCGGCCTCTCCACCACGCCGTGCACCGAGCGCGTTCGCCGGCTTGAGCGCGAGGGGATCATCATGGGCTACAACGCCCGGCTGAACCCGCAGTACCTCAAGGCCAGCCTGCTGGTGTTCGTCGAGATCAGCCTGGACTACAAGTCCGGCGACACCTTCGAGGACTTCCGCCGCTCGGTGCTCAAGCTGCCCCACGTGCTTGAGTGTCACCTGGTGTCGGGCCACTTCGACTACCTGGTGAAGGCGCGCATCTCGGAGATGGCCTCCTACCGCAAGCTGCTGGGCGACATCCTGCTCAAGCTGCCCCACGTGCGCGAATCCAAGAGCTACATCGTGATGGAAGAGGTGAAGGAAAGCCTCACCCTGCCCATCCCCGACTGAGAAGCGAGCTGATTCCCGCCATTCGCGGCAAGCTCAACAGATTTATTTACGACTTCCCGGCGCTTTTTGCAGCCCAGGCTATTGGCTGCGCGGGAAGTCGGCGTTTATCCTGCGTAAAATTTTAACAACACAAAAATCAGGATATCGCACATGAACGCCCGCGTTCACCAGCCGGTGCACACCGACCGCCACGCCCCGTCCTACTACGCCGCGAGCGTCAATCGCCGCCTCGAAGTACCGCCCCTGGCCGGCGAGGAAAAGGCCGATGTGTGCGTCATCGGGGGTGGCTTCTCCGGGCTGAACACGGCCATCGAACTGGCCGAGCGCGGGCTCTCGGTAATCCTGCTGGAAGCCCACCAGATCGGCTGGGGCGCCAGCGGCCGCAACGGCGGCCAACTGATCCGCGGCGTCGGTCACGGCCTGGAGCAGTTCGAACCGGTGGTCGGCGCCGATGGCGTCCACGCCATGAAGCTGATGGGTCTGGAGGCGGTGGAGATCGTTCGCCGCCGCGTCGAAAAATATGTCATCGACTGCGACCTGACCTGGGGTTACTGCGACCTGGCCAACAAGCCCTCCGACATCGAAGGTTTCCAGGAAGATCTCGACGAGCTGAAAAGCCTCGGCTACCGCCACGAATTGCGCATGGTGCCGAAAGAGGACATGCGCTCCATCGTCGGCTCCGACCAGTACGTCGGCGGCATGGTCGACATGGGCTCGGGCCACCTGCATCCGCTCAACCTCGCCCTCGGCGAAGCTGCCGCGGCGCAGAGCCTGGGCGTGAGGCTGTTCGAAAACTCCGCCGTCACCGGCATCGACTACGGCAGCGAAGTGCGCGTGCGCACCGCCAAGGGCAGCGTACGCGCCAAGACCCTGGTGATTGCCTGCAACGCCTACCAGAACGGCCTGAACCACTACCTCGACGGCAAGGTGCTGCCAGCCGGCAGCTACGTGATCGCCACCGAACCGCTGTCCGCTGAACAGGCCCACGCCCTGCTGCCGCAAAACATGGCGGTGTGTGACCAACGCGTGGCGCTGGACTACTACCGGCTCTCCGCCGACAACCGCCTGCTGTTCGGCGGCGCCTGCCATTACTCCGGACGCGACCCGGCGGACATCGCCGCCTACATGCGACCGAAGATGCTCAAGGTGTTCCCGCACCTGGACAACGTGCGCATCGACTACCAGTGGGGCGGCATGATCGGCATCGGCGCCAACCGCCTGCCGCAGATCGGCCGCCTGCCCGACCAGAACAATGTGTACTTTGCCCAGGCGTATGCCGGCCACGGCGTGAACGCCACGCACCTGGCCGGCAAGCTGCTCGCCGAAGCCATCACCGGCCAGCAGGGCAGCGGCTTCGAGCTGTTCGCCAAGGTCCCGCACATCACCTTCCCCGGCGGCAAGCTGCTGCGCTCGCCGCTGCTGGCCCTGGGCATGGCCTGGTACCGCTTCAAGGAAACCCTCGGCGGCTGACCGCCGCTGCGATCCAGCGGCTAGAATCTTCCGCAGCCCGTCCCCGGCGGGCTTATCGGAGACTCCGCTTTGCTTCCACGCCTGCTCCTGCTGATCCTGCTGGCCCTGGGTGGCTGCGCCAGTGCGCCTACGCCCGAGCCTTCGCACGTGCTGTCGGTGCAGGGTACCCGGCTGGACAACCAGGTCAGCGAACAGGCCGCGTCGCATCCCGGCCAGTCCGGCTTCCACCTGCTCGCCTCCAGCGTCGACGCCTTCCTCGCCCGCGCCGAACTGATCCGCAAGGCCCAGCGCAGCATCGACCTGCAGTACTACATCGTCCACGACGGCCTCACCACCCGCGCGCTGATCCGTGAGCTGATCAGGGCCGCGGATCGTGGCGTGCGCGTGCGCATTCTGATCGACGACACCAGCAGCGACGGCTGGGACTACGAGCTGGGCACCCTCGCCGCCCACCCGAACATCCAGGTGCGCCTGTTCAACCCGCTGCACCTGGGCCGCAGCACCGGCGTCACGCGCAACCTGGGCCGTCTGTTCAACCTCTCCGAACAGCACCGGCGGATGCACAACAAGCTGCTGCTGGCCGACAACAGCGTGGCCATCGTCGGCGGCCGCAACCTGGGCGACGAGTACTTCGACGCCAAGGCCGAGATGAACTTCAGTGACCTCGACCTGATGGGCGTCGGGCCGGTGGCGCAGTCACTGGGGCAGAGCTTCGACCAGTACTGGAACAGCCGCATCAGCCGCCCCATCGAGGACTACCTGTGGGGCGACCCCGACCTCGATGAGCTCAACCGCATGCGCCGCACGCTGGACCACTATCTGGCGAAAGAACGGGTGAAGAGCTCCAGCTACATCGCGCGGCTCAACCGCAGCAGCGACCGTCCGCACCTGCAGAACTGGCTGGACGACCTGGTCTGGGCACCGGGCAAGGCCGTCTGGGATACCCCGCTGAAAGTGCTCGACCAGGGCGACCCGCAATCGGAACACCTGCTCAGCACGCAGTTGCAGCCGCTGTTCGATGGGGTCTCGAAAGAGTTGATTCTGGTCTCGGCCTATTTCGTGCCGACCAGCGCCGGCGTCGAGTACCTGACCCAGCGCGCCGACCACGGCGTCAGCGTGCGCCTGCTGACCAATTCACTGGAGGCGACCGATGTGCCGGCCGTGCACGCCGGCTACGCGCCCTATCGGCTCGAGTTGCTGGAGCACGGGGTGAAGCTCTACGAGCTGCGCGCCGACCCGGACCAGCGCCTGAGCGGCGCGCCATGGATGGTCCGCGGGTCGAGCAGCGCCAGCCTGCACAGCAAGGCAGCGGTGTTCGACCAGCAGAAGGTGTTCGTCGGCTCGCTGAACTTCGATCCGCGCTCGGTGCTGTGGAACACCGAGGTCGGCATCATCGTCGACAGCCCGGAACTGGCGGACCAGGTACGCCGCCTGGCGCTGGCGAGCATGTCGCCCAGCGTCAGTTACCAGGTGAAGATCGCCCCGAACAGCGACCCGCCCAAGCTGGTCTGGATCGAGGAGCGCGGCGGCAAGCTGGTGGCGCTGGACCGTGAGCCAGGCAACGCCTGGCGCCGGCTCAACGCGTGGATCGCCGGCGCCATCGGGCTGGAGAAGATGCTCTAGGAGCGCTCCTGCTGCAGCTCGGCATCGGTCGTCCGCATCACCGGGGGCAGGCCGCGGTAAGACACCAGCACCACGAAACCGGCAGCTCCCAGCGCCATCACCAGCGGCAGCGCATGGCCGCTGATCCACTGGCTGGCCGCACCGGTGGCCAGCGGCCCGATCAGGCAGCCGATACCCCAGAGCTGGGCGATGTGCGCATTGGCGCGGACCAGCGCGTCGTCGCGGTAGCGCTCGCCGATGAGGATCAGCGACAGGGTGAACAACCCGCCCGCACTGGCGCCGAACAGCACCAGCACCGGCCAGATGGCGATGTGATGCAGCAGCAGCGGCATGGCCAGGCTGCTGAGGAACAGCACGATGCCGCAGCCCTTGAACAGGGTCTGCCGCGAGATGCGGTCGGCCAGCCAGCCGATGGGCAATTGCAGCAACGCGTCTCCCACCACCACGGTGCTGACCATCGCCAGCGCCACCGCCTGGGTGAAGCCCTGCTGGATGCCGTAGACCGGCAGCAGCGTGAGGATCATCGCCTCGAAGCCGGCGAACAGCACCACTGCCCAGGCGATCGCCGGGAGCTGACCACAGAAGGCGAATAGCCCCCGCCCGTTGGCGCTGTTCGGATCGACCCTGGGCGCGCCGGTACGACCGAGCAGCAGCAGGGAGCCGCCCACCAGCAGGCAGACGCTGAACCAGAAGCCACGGTTGTCGGTGGTGCCGATGAAGGTCAGCAGCACCGGGCCGGACAGCTGGCTCAGCGCATAGCCGGTGCCATACAGCGCGACCAGTCGTCCGCGCCATTTCTCGATGGCCAGCTGGTTGATCCAGCTTTCACCGAGGATGAACACGACGGTCAGCTGCACGCCGATCAGCAGGCGCAGGAATAGCCAGATCGGGTAGCTCTGCAACAGCGCGAGCAGGCCGACCGAGAAGGCTCCGGAAATCAGGCAAATGCGCATCAGGCGTGGCGTGCCGACCCGCGCAGCCAGCCTACCGGCGATCATCGAGCCCAGCAGCACGCCCACCGCCGGGGTGGACGCCATGACGCCAATGGCGAAGCTGCCGTAGCCCCAGCCTTCCAGGCGCAGCGAGACCAGCGGCATGGTCAGGCCCAGGGCCAGGCCGATGCTGATCACGGCAGCGCAGACAGCGAAATACGGTCCCCAACGCATTGTCTTTCTCCCGTTCCATCCGGAGCGCACGCCAGGCGCGAGGGGTGCCCGATGCGCAATGCACAGCGGCCGGGCTTCCCTGAGGGAAACCCGGCCGCGGGTGTGGCTCTTTGTCAGAGCCGACCCCTGACTCGGGGCCGACCTGTACCAGCCTGAATCGCTAAGTTCGCCACGGAGGGCGCGAGCTAGAGCCAGGCAAGGCGAGAACGAATTTTGGCGCGGAGTTTACTCTCGTAAATGAGCAGCCAAAATTCGTTCTCAACGCAGCATGGCCGACGCGCAGCCCCTCCGAACCGACCTTAGAGTTTGATCCAGGTGGCTTTTAGCTCGGTGTACTTGTCGAACGCGTGCAGCGACTTGTCGCGGCCGTTGCCGGACTGCTTGAAGCCACCGAACGGAGCGGTCATGTCGCCGCCGTCGTACTGGTTCACCCACACGCTGCCGGCGCGCAGCGCCTTGGCGGTCAGGTGGGCCTTGGACAGATCGCTGGTCCACACCGCTGCGGCCAGGCCGTACGGCGTGTCGTTGGCGATGCGGACGGCTTCTTCGGCATCGGTGAACTCGATGACCGACAGCACCGGGCCGAAGATCTCTTCACGGGCGATGCGCATGGCATTGGTCACGCCGTCGAAGATGGTCGGCTCGACGTAGGTGCCGCCAGTCTCTTCCAGGGTGCGCTTGCCGCCGGCGACCAGTTTGGCACCGTCGTCGTGGCCAGCCTGGATGTAGCTCAGCACGTTGTTCATCTGGGTGGTGTCGACCAGCGCACCAACGTTGGTTTCCGGGTCCAGCGGGTTGCCCGGTTTCCAGGCCTTGATGGCTTCGACGACCATCGGCACGAACTCGGCCTTGATCGACTTTTCCACCAGCAGGCGCGAGCCGGCGGTGCAGACTTCGCCCTGGTTGAAGGCGATGGCGCTGGCGGCAGCTTCAGCAGCGGCTTTCAGGTCCGGAGCGTCGGCGAAGACGATGTTCGGGCTCTTGCCGCCGGCTTCCAGCCAGACGCGTTTCATGTTGGATTCGCCCGCATAGATCATCAGTTGCTTGGCGATCTTGGTCGAACCGGTGAACACCAGGGTGTCGACATCCATGTGCAGGGCCAGGGCCTTGCCTACGGTGTGACCGAAGCCCGGCAGGACGTTGAACACGCCTTTCGGGATGCCGGCCTCGATGGCCAGCTGGGCGATGCGGATACCGGTCAGCGGGGACTTCTCGGAAGGCTTGAGGATCACCGAGTTACCGGTGGACAGCGCCGGGCCGAGTTTCCAGCAGGTCATCAGCAGCGGGAAGTTCCACGGAACGATGGCGGCGACGACGCCGACCGGCTCGCGGGTGACCAGGCCCAGTTCGTTGTGGGCGGTGGCGGCGACTTCGTCGTAGATCTTGTCGATCGCTTCACCGCTCCAGCGCAGGCTGTTGGCGGCGCTGGACACGTCGATGCTCAGCGAGTCGCTGATCGGCTTGCCCATGTCGAGGGTTTCCAGCAGGGCCAGTTCCTCGGCGTTCTCCAGCAGCAGCTCGGAGAAGCGGATCATGACCTTCTTGCGCTTGGCCGGGGCCAGGCGCGACCAGACGCCGGAATCGAACGCGGCACGGGCAACCTGCACGGCACTCTCGGCATCGGCCAGATCGCAGCTGGCGACCTTGGCCAGGAAACGGCCATCCACAGGGCTGATGCAATCGAAGGTGGCGCCGGATACGGCGTCGACGTATTCACCGTTGACGAAGGCGCGGCCTTCGATCTTCAGGTCCTTGGCGCGAGCTTCCCAATCGGCGCGAGTGAGGGTACCCATGACAACGTGTCCTCTTATTAATGTACTTATCAGGTGCAGGCGCCCGACGGGCGCGCTGTCAAAAATTCCGCAAGGCGGAGCAAACGCATGCTGTTGGCAACCCTAAACCGGAGGCAGCCAATTTTCAATATTTTTTACACTAAGCGGCCAAATGGCCTTGTCACGTTCGTTTTATTAAACATAGACTGCCCTGATTCGTCGGCTGATGGTTTTCCGACAGCCGCTTCGGAGTAAATATCCAACAGCGCTGCGCGTGCCCGCACGCACTCTCGCCAACAACTCTAAAGAACCGAGACCGCCATGAACGTCGAGCAGATCGTCGATTTCGCCCAGGCCACCACCGCCCCCGAACACTACCGCCCCGCTCCTGACCGCATCATCAAGGGCGACCCGGCGCAGAACGTGCGCAACCACTACGCCAGCGACTGCGGCCAGTTCAACGTGGGCATCTGGGAAGGCGAGCCGGGTCACTGGAACGTCAGCTACACCGAGCACGAATACTGCGAGATTCTCCAGGGCGTATCGGTGATCCGCGATGCCAACGGCGGCGCCAAGACCGTGCGCGTCGGCGACCGCTTCGTGATCCCGGCCGGCTTCAGCGGCACCTGGGAAGTGCTGGAGCCCTGCCGCAAGGTCTACGTGATCTTCGAACAGAAGGCCTGATCGCGCCGAACATGAAAAAGCCCGCCAAACGGCGGGCTTTTTATCGTCCGCGATCTGCCTGATGGAAAAATTGCGGGCAAGAAAAAACCCGCCACGAGGGCGGGTTTCTTCACAAGGGCGAAGATCAATTACTTGATCTTGGCTTCCTTGTAGATCACGTGCTTGCGAACAACCGGATCAAATTTCTTGATCTCGATTTTCTCAGGCTTGGTGCGCTTGTTCTTGTCGGTGGTGTAGAAGTGGCCGGTACCGGCGCTGGACA
>CBIGPF010000016.1:0-58462 GCA_966191535.1 uncultured Pseudomonas sp.
ACCGACACCATGGACACCTTCGTCGAGTCGTCCTGGTACTTCGCCCGCTACGCCTGCCCGCAGTTCGAAGACGGCATGCTGGACAAGAAGGCCGCCAACTACTGGCTGCCGGTCGACCAGTACATCGGTGGCATCGAACACGCCATCCTCCACCTGCTCTACGCGCGCTTCTTCCACAAGCTGATGCGCGACGAAGGCCTGATCGACTCCGACGAGCCGTTCAAGAACCTGCTGACCCAGGGCATGGTGGTCGCCGAGACCTACTACCGCGTTGCCGCCAACGGTGGCAAGGAATGGTTCAACCCGGCGGACGTGGAAGTCGAGCGTGATGCCAAGGCCAAGGTCATCGGCGCGCGCCTGAAGACCGACGGCCTGCCGGTGGAAATCGGCGGCACCGAGAAGATGTCCAAGTCCAAGAACAACGGCGTGGACCCGCAGGCCATGATCGACGCCTACGGTGCCGACACCTGCCGTCTGTTCATGATGTTCGCGTCGCCGCCGGACATGAGCTGCGAATGGTCCGACTCCGGCATTGAAGGCGCCAACCGCTTCCTGCGCCGTGTCTGGCGTCTGGCCCAGGCCCACGTCAACACTGGCCCTGCCGGCGCCGTGGACAAGTCCGCGCTGGACGACGCACAGAAGGCCATTCACCGCGCCATCCACCTGGCCATCCGCCAGGCCAGCCAGGACGTGGGCCAGCACCACAAGTTCAACACCGCCATCGCCGCCGTGATGACCCTGATGAACGTGCTGGAGAAAGCCCCGGCAGAATCCGCCGCCGACCGCGCCCTGCTGCAGGAAGGCCTGGAAACCGTCACCCTGCTGCTCGCCCCGATCACCCCGCACATCTGCCACGTGGTCTGGCAGGAGCTGGGCAAGGACGGCGCCGTGATCGATGCCAGCTGGCCGCAGGTCGACGAGGCCGCCCTGGTGCAGGACAGCCTGCAACTGGTGGTACAGGTCAACGGCAAGCTGCGTGGTCACATCGACATGCCCGCCAGCGCCAGCCGCGAGGAAGTCGAAGCGGCCGCCCGTGCCAACGAGAACGTGCTGCGCTTCACCGACGGCCTGACCATCCGCAAGGTCATCGTGGTGCCCGGCAAGCTGGTCAATATCGTCGCCAACTAAAAGCAACGCTGGAAAAGACCCATTCGCCCGTGGCACCTTCGCCACGGGCATACCGGATCAACAGGAGTGAGGGAAGCTTGATGAAACGTATCCTGACCAGCCTCGCGCTGATCGGCCTGGCCAGCGTGCTGAGCGCCTGCGGTTTCCAACTGCGTGGCCTGGGCGATACGAACTTTGCGCTCAAGGAAATCGACGTGAGCGCGCGCAATGCCTATGGCGAAACCGTTACGCAGCTCAAGCAGGTGCTTGAAGGCAGCGGTGTGAAAGTCGTCTCCCGCGCGCCGTACCACCTGATCCTCGCTCGCGAAGACGTGACCAGCCGCAGCGTCAGCTACACCAGCTCGGCGCGCAGTGCGGAAAACGAACTGACCAACACCCTGAGCTACGAGATCCGCGGCTCCGACAACCTGCTGCTGCTCGCCAACCAGGTACAGGTCCGCAAGGTCTATGTGCAGGACGAGAACAACCTGATCGGTTCCGACCAGGAAGCCCAGCAGATTCGCAACGAAATGCGCCGCGACCTGGTCCAGCAGATGGTTACCCGCCTGCAGCTGATCACCCCGGCCCAGCTCGACGACCTGCAGGCCAAGGCAGAAGCCAAGGCCAAGGCCGAAGCCGATGCGATGAAGGCCGCGGACGAGGCTGCCAAGTCTCAGCCGCAGCAGTCGCCGATCGAATTCCCGAAAGCGCAGTAAGCGACAAGGGGCCGGCCAACCGGCCCCTTTCTCATTATGAAGCTCAATCCCGGACAACTCGCCAAGCACCTGCAAGGCACCCTCGAGCCCGTCTACGTGGTCAGCGGCGACGAGCCGTTGCTCTGCCAGGAAGCCTGCGACGCCATCCGCGCCGCCTGCCGCCAGCGTGATTTCAGCGAGCGCCTGGTGTTCAACGCCGAAGCCAACTTCGACTGGGGCCAGTTGCTGGAAGCCGGCGCCAGCCTCTCGCTGTTCGCCGAAAAGCGCCTCATCGAACTGCGCCTGCCGTCCGGCAAGCCCGGCGACAAGGGTGCGGCGATTCTCCAGGAATACCTGCAGCGCCCGCCGGAGGACACCGTCCTGCTGGTCAGCCTGCCCAAGCTCGATGGCAGCACGCAGAAGACCAAGTGGGCCAAGGCCCTGATCGATGGCGATGCCGCCCAGTTCATCCAGATATGGCCTATCGACGCGCACCAGCTGCCGCAGTGGATTCGCCAGCGCCTGTCCCAGGCCGGTCTCGCCGCCAGCCAGGAAGCGGTCGACCTGATCGCCGCGCGGGTCGAAGGCAACCTGCTGGCTGCCGCCCAGGAAATCGAGAAACTCAAGCTGCTCGCCGACGGCCAGCAGATCGACGCCGACACCGTGCAGGCCGCCGTGGCCGACAGCGCGCGCTTCGACGTCTTCGGCCTGATCGATGCCGCGCTGAACGGCGAAGCCGCCCACTGCCTGCGCATGCTCGAAGGGTTGCGTGGCGAAGGCGTCGAACCGCCGGTAATCCTCTGGGCCCTGGCCCGTGAGGTCCGCGTGCTCGCCAGCCTCGCCCAGCAGTTCAGCCAAGGCGTCCCGCTGGACAAGGCCTTCAGCCAGGCCCGCCCGCCCATCTGGGACAAACGCCGCCCGCTGATGAGCAAGGCCCTGCAGCGACACACCGCGCAGCGCTGGAACCAGATGCTGCAGGACGCCCAGTTGATCGATGCACAGATCAAGGGCCAGGCTCCCGGCAACGTCTGGAACAGTCTCGCCCGCCTCGCCCTGCTGGTCGCCGGCCAGCGCATCAGCCTGCCCTCGGCCTGAGATCCCTCTGCAGGAGCGGGCCCCTGGGGCGCTCCTGCAATTGGCGACTGGTCCTCACGGCCGCGCCGGCACCGGCCGATGTGCCTGCCCATCGGCCCGGTCCAGCGCCACGCCGCGCGTGTCCCGGCCGGTGCTGATCAGCACGCAGATCAGTACCGCCACCACGCCGGCAACGATGGCCATCGCCGTGCCGTAGCTGTAGCTCTTGGCGATCTCCGCTTGCAGCGGGGCGTTCACCGAGGCGATCAGGTTGCCCAACTGGTAGACGAATCCCGGCAGCACCGCACGGGTGCCCACCGGCGCCAGTTCGTTGAGGTAGGCCGGAATCACGCCCCAGGCACCCTGCACCATGAACTGCATCAGGAAGGCGCCAACGCCCAGCGCCACCGCGCCATGGCTGAATGCCCACAGCGGCAGCACCGGTAGCGCCAGCAGCGAGCCGCAGATGATCGCCTTCTTCCGCCCGATGCGTTCGGACAGGCTGCCAAACAGAATGCCCCCCAGGATCGCCGCGATGTTGTAGGCCACTGCGATCAGGCTGACCGTGTGCGTATCGAACCCGTGCTGCACCTTGAGGAACGTCGGATACAGGTCCTGCGTGCCGTGGCTGAAGAAGTTGAAGCAGGCCATCAGCACCACCGCATACAGGCACAACTTCCATTGGCTGCGCAGCACCGGCCACAGCGGCGTCGATTCCTTGCGCTCACGCGCCGCCAGCCAGATCGGCGACTCGGGCACTTTGAACCAGATGAATGCCACCAGCACCACCGGCAGGCAGCCGACGATGAACATCCCGCGCCAGCCCAGCACCTCGAAGAACAGGCCATAGATGATCGAGGCGATCAGGTAGCCCGCCGGATAGCCGGCCTGGAACAGCCCGGACACCATGCCCCGCGAACGCTCGGGAATGGTCTCCATCGCCAGCGACGACGCCACGCCCCAGATGCCGCCCATCGCCACGCCATAGACCACCCGCAGGATCAGGAAGGTCGTCAGGTTCGGCGAGAACGCCGAAGCCAGCTCCAGCAGCGAGTAGATCAGGATGTTGACCATCAGCACCGGCCGCCGCCCGTAGCGCTCGGCCGCTCGGCCGAACAGCAGCGCGCCGATGGGGCGTACCGCCAGGGTCAGCAGGATTGCCATCGACACCTGCGGCAGGTCGACATGGAAAGTCTGGGCAATATCGGTGAGAACGAAGACCAGCAGGAAGAAATCGAAGGCATCCAGCGTCCAGGCGAGCACCGAAGCGATCACCACGTTGCGCTGGGTCGGGGACCATTGCTGCATGACACATCTCCAACCGGGGGCGTCGCGGTCCCTGCACACCAGAACGATACTTAGCCAGCTACTAAACTAGCTGAGCCCCAGTACGCGCCACAGCCGTGCAACTGAAAAGGTCTGTTACAAAATTTGCGACAAAGCGTCGCAGCCTCCCTCCGCGCCCCACAGTGCACTGGGCGACAACAACCACTGCACTGCCACGCAATACGCCGCACGCGCGCCTCCCTATCGTCGATTCATCGATCCGCCCCGATAAGGAGAACAAGCATGCCGGCCGATCCGATTACCCTCGCCGTGGTGCGAGGTGCGCTGGAAATGACCCAGCGCGAAATGACCCTGACCCTGGAGAAGACCAGCCGCTCCAGCGTGTTCAACCTCGCGCACGACTACTCCAACGCACTCTTCGACCATCACTCGGAAATGATCCTGCAGGGGCAGGACATTCCCATCCACCTGGGCTCGCTGATCCCCGCGATGAAAGCGGTTTCCGGCTACTTCGGCGAGGACATCGCCGAAGGCGACGTGATCTATCACAACGACCCCACCTATGCCGGCAGCCACATCATCGACTGCTGCATGTACAAGCCGGTGTTCTACCAGGGCGAGCTGGTGTTCTGGACCGTCTGCAAGGGCCATCTGACCGACATCGGTGGCCCGGTGCCGGCCGGCTACAACCCCGACGCCAAGGAGATCTACGCCGAAGGCCTGCGCATTCCGCCGGTGAAGCTGTGGGAGAAAGGCCGCCGTCGCGAGGACGTGATCAACCTGCTGCTCACCAACATGCGCGCCCGGCGCAACCAGGAAGGCGATCTCAACGCCCAGTACGGCGCCTGCCGGGTCGGCGAGCGCAACCTGCTCGCCCTGCTCGACAAATACGGCGTCGCCACCGTGCGCGAATGCATCGCCGAGCTGAAGGACATGGCCGACCGGCAGATGCGCGAACTGATCCGCTCGGTCCCCGATGGCAGTTACACCGGCCATGCGGTACTGGAAGACTCCGGCCACGGCCTGGGCGAACTGGCGATCAGCGCCACCGTGACGATCAAGGACGACACCTGCCACATCGCCGTGCAGAGCCCGCCGCAGGTGCCCTATTTCATCAACTCCTACGCAGGCAACTCGATGTCCGGCGTCTATCTTGGGCTGATGATGTTCGCCCAGGTTCCGCCGCCCTATAACGCCGGGCTGTACCGCTGCGTGTCGGTCGACCTGGGCGCCAAGGGCACCCTCTGCAATGCGGAAGAGCCAGCGCCCCACGTCAACTGCACCACCACGCCGATGGAAACCCTCACCGATGCGGTGCGCCAGGCTTTCGAGCAGGCGGCGCCCGAGCGCGTCACCGCCTCGTGGGGTCACACCAGTGGGGTGAACATCGCCGGCGTCGACCCGCGCACCGGCGAGGAATACGTGACCATGGTGCTCGCCTCGATCATCTCCGGTGCCGGCGCCACCTCCGAGCTGGACGGCTGGCACGCCTGCGGGCCGCTGTGCTGCTTCGGCGCCCTGTACTCCGGAGACATCGAACTGCTGGAGTACAGCTACCCCATCCTCATCCACCGCTACGGGCTGATGGCCGACAGTGCCGGTGCCGGTCGCCTGCGCGGAGGCTCGGGCACCTGCCTGGAAGTCGAGCCGCTGGACCACGAGATGACCGTGATCTCCTTCGGCGAAGGCCGCCAGCGCACCACCATGGGCGCCGCCGGCGCAGCCAATGCGCTGATCGAACCCAAGCTCGGGGGCGTGGAGCTGATACGCGCAGGCGAGCATGAGACGCACACGCGCAACGTCATGACCGTCCTCAAGCCCGGCGAGCGACTGATCAACCGCACCCCCGGTGGTGGCGGCTACGGACAGGCCTTCCAGCGACTGCCCGCGGACGTCCTGCGCGACGTGCGCGACGGCCTGGTCTCCGCGCGAGGTGCCGAACTCGACTATGGCGTGGTGCTCACCGCCGACGGCGACGTCGATTCCACCGCTACCGTCCAACGCCGCCAATCCGCCTGAGGAAATCGACCATGCACAGCCAATACCGCCTCGGCGTCGACGCCGGGGGCACCTTCACCGACTTCATCCTGGCCGAACGCGAGGGCTGCGTGCACTTGTTCAAGGCACTCTCCACCCCGCAGGACGGCACCCTGGCCATCGCCGACGGGCTGCGCCAGATCAGCCAGGCCCTCGGCCGTCCGGTAGAGGAAATCGTCGCCAACTGCGACCTCTGCATCAACGGCACTACCGTGGCGCTCAATGCCCTGATCGAACTCAAGGGCGTCAAGGTCGGCCTGCTCGCCACCCAGGGTCACGAAGACAGCATCGAGATCCGCCTGGGCCACAAGGAGGAAGGCTACCGCTACGACCCCGATTACCCGCCGGCGCCACAGCTGGCCCAGCGCTTCCTGCGCCGCCCGGTGCGCGGGCGCATCCTCGCCGATGGCCGGGAACACACCCCGCTGAACGAGGAAGACGTGCGCGCCGCCGCACGGCTGTTTGCCGAGCAAGGCGTCGAGGCGGTCGCCGTGTCCTTCCTCTGGTCCGTGCGCAACCCGGCCCATGAACAGCGCGCCGCCGCCATCCTGCGCGAGATGCTGCCGGGCGTCTTCGTCTGCACCGGCACCGAGGTGTTCCCGCAGATCCGCGAATACACCCGTACCTCCACCACCCTGGTCAACGCCTACCTGAGCCCCGTGATGGCGCGTTACGTGGCGAAGATCGACGACTACTTCCGCCAGCTCGGCGCCCAGCGCCCGGTACGCTACTTCCAGTCCAATGGCGGCCTGGCAACCGGCGAGCACATGCGCGGCCGCGCGGTGAACGCGATCAACTCCGGTCCGGCGTCGGCGCCCCAGGCCGGGCTGTTCGTCGCCCAGCCGTTCGGCATCTGCAACGTCATCACTGTCGACATGGGCGGCACGTCGTTCGACATCACGCTGACCCGCGAAGGTAAGACCAACCTCAGCCGCGACGCCGACTTCCTCCGCCAGCGCATCGGCGTACCGATGATCCAGGTGGAAACCCTCGGCGCAGGCGGCGGCTCCATCGCCCACATCAACCCCTATGGCATGCTCGAGGTCGGCCCGCAGAGCGCCGGCTCCAGCCCTGGCCCCGTGGCTTACGGCCAGGGCGGTGATCTGCCCACCGTCACCGATGCCAACCTCGCCCTGGGCTACCTCAACCCTGCCGCGCGCCTGGGCGGACGCATCAGCCTCAACCGCGAGGCTGCACTGGCGGCCATCGGCGCGAAGATCGCCGAACCGCTGGGCATCGAAGTCGACAAGGCTGCGTGGGGCATCCACGCCATCGTCAACGCCAACATGGTCAACGGCATCCGCCGCGTCTCCATCGAGCGCGGCTACGATCCGCGCGACTTCGCCCTGATCGGCGCCGGCGGCGCAGCCGGGGTGCACATGACCGCGCTGGCCGAAGACATGGGTATCGATACCGTCCTGATCCCCAAGGTCGCCTCCGGCCTCTGCGCGCTTGGGCAGATCCTCTCCGACGTGAAGCACAACTACCTGGCCACCCATCCCATTCTCGCCCAGGAGGATGCCGACCTCGCCGGCCTGGAGGCCGCCTTCACCGAACTGGAGCAACAGGGCCGCACCACCTTGCGCGGCGACGGCTTCCGCGACGAGGACATCGCCCTGGTGCGCAGCCTGGAGATGCGCTACGTCGGGCAGATTCACGAGTGCACCGTGGAAATCGGCGACATGCCGGTCAACGCCGCGACGCTGCCCACCATCGTCGCTGCCTTCCACCGCCGCCACGAGGCCCTCTACACCTACGCCGAACCGGACAATCCGGTGGAAATCGTCAACCTGGAAAGCCAGGTGATCGGCCGCGTCTCGCGTCCGCCCTTCCCGAGCCTGCCCACCAGCGACGGCCAGGTGCGCCGCGCGCTGGTCGGCAATCGACCGATGCTGTTCGGCGAGGACGGCATCTGGAGCGACACCCCGGTCTACCAGGGTGAAGCACTGATGGCCGGCGACCGCCTGCACGGCCCGGCGGTCATCGAGGAAGCCACCACCAACATCCTCATCCGCCCGGACTGGATCGTGGAGCTGCACGAGTCCGGCTGTTATCGCCTGACCCGCCAGCGCTGAGCACGGACGGGCCCCGGCGAAGAACGGGGCCCGGACCCGCGGCCGGCACGGGACCTGCTTGCAGAAACCACTTTCCCGGCGAACCGCGGCCCCTCCCATGCACGACCGCTACGACACCACCGAGATTCCAGGCGAGCAGCGCCAGGCGTACTGGAATCGCTGCGTCAGCCAGACTTACTTCCCGCTGGAGCTGGATTTCGCCCGTGCGCCGGGCTTCAGCGGCCGCCTGGAGACCCACGAACTGGGCGACCTCAGCCTGTCGTACCTGGAGTCCAGCCCGCTGCGCTACCGACGCCAGACGCACCACCTGGCGCAGTGCGATGAATCATCCTTCCTGCTCACCCTGCCCCTGCACAGCTGTTTCGAATTTACCCAGCGTGGCCGCCAGACCCGCTGCGATCCCGGCGCATTCGTGCTGGAGCGCAGCAGCGAGCCGTACGAGTTCCAGTACGCCGAACACAACGCCATGTGGGTGCTGAAGCTGCCCGAGCGCATCCTGCACCGTCACGTCGCCGTCCCGGATCAGCGCTGCGCCCTCAACTTCGACGCGAGCCACGGCGCCGGGGCACTGTTCGCCGACTACCTCGCCCTCAGCGCGCGCCGCCTGCCCGAACTGCAGCCCGGCGATGGACGACGCCTGGGCAACCAGTTGCTGGAACTGCTCGGCATGGCCCTGGAGCGCCAGAACCCCGGCGAAAGCGACAGCAGCGCCGTACGTGCCGCGCACCTGCGGCGCATCGAGCAACACATACTCCGCCACCTGGGGGACAGCGCACTGAATCCGGCCGGGATCGCCACCGCCTGCGGCATCTCGGTGCGCTACCTGCACCTGCTGTTCCGTCAGAGTGGTCGCAGCGTGCAGGACTGGATCCGCGAGTTGCGCCTGCAGGCCTGCCATGAGGCCCTGCGTTCCAGTCCGGCACCGGTCTCCATCGGAGAACTGGCCTATCGCTGGGGCTTTGCAGACCAGGCCCACTTCAACCGGGCGTTCAAGCAGCGCTACGGCATGGCGCCTGGCGCCCTGCGCCGCTCGAATCCATGATCACGTAGGCGTCGCCTCACTCCCACTCGCGGACCTGGCGCACTTCCACGCATCCCAGGCGTCCCGGTGGAATCTTCGCGGCGATACGCTCGGCCTCATCCAGACTCTGCGCCTCGATCAGGTAGAAGCCACCCAGCTGTTCGCGGGTCTCGGCAAAGGGACCGTCGGTCACCGCCAGCTTGTCGCCCTGTCCGCGCAGCGTGCGTCCGGTAGCGGTGGGCAACAGCGCATTGGCCGCGATGTAGTTGCCGCTGCGGCGCAGCTGCTCGCTGTAGGTCATGCACTCGTCGACAATGCCGCGCAGCTCGGCTTCGGGCAGTTCCGCCGCCTTGCGCTCGTCGAAATAGATCATGCAGAGAAACTTCATCGCCCTTGTCCTCGTTCTTGTCCGTCTTGTCAGAAAGGTTCGCCGTCCCAGAGTAGCCCTGATCGACGCGCGCCGACCTTGGCCCGCCTGCCGGTAGACCAGCGGCATGGACAAGCGTGCCAGATAGGCGGAAGATGCCCGCGCCGGCGCTTGGCCGGACTCCGAGAGACAAGCCAGACGAGGAAACGCAGATGGCGAAGAAATCCAAACGGCCGAACAAGGCCAAGTCCCTGGTCGCACAGCCCCTGTTCCGCAGCCGCCAGGAACAGCCGCTCAAAGGCAAAGGCAGCTACCGCCGCGGAGCCACCCGCAAATGGGAGGCTTCTTCGCTTCTGGCGGCCTGAAAACCGCAGAAAACCTGAACCACCCCCGCTCCTTCGCTTTCAACCGGACAGCCAAACCCTGGAGGTCCCCCATGAAAGCTCCCCTGATCGCCGCGATCCTCGCCCTCCCCTTCAGCCTGTCCGCCCACGCGTTCTGCTCCGACCAGGAAGCCGAAGCCAAGGGCAAGCAAGTCGCCGCCAAGGTCACCGAGGTGACGCGCAGCGATCCCCAGCGCGCACAGAAGCTCAACGAGAAGCTCGCCGAGATGAAGAAGGCCCGTTCCAGCGAGCAGCGCCCGGACGACTGCGCCGCCTATGACGACATGCTCAAGGAACTGAACCAGAGCGCGCCCAAGGTCGACCAGGAAACCGGCACCAAGTCCACGCCATAGCGCGCCCGGTCAAACACGGCCTGGTACTGCCCGACGAGCGTCTCGCCGTCGCGGGAATTTTCGCCCGCCCGTGCCATCGAATCTGCAGACCTATCGTTTCTGCCCAACGCAGACGCGTCACAGTGGCCATGCTAAGGTGGCCCTTCCCCTGCCAGTTCCCGAGGAGAGCAATGCGCACGCCTGTTTCACCTGTTGTCGGCCAACGCTGCCTGCTCATCGCCGCGCTGTCCCTGGCCAGCTTCGGCCTGCTGACCTCCTGTACCGAGCCACCGCCCAAGGGCGCTTCCGCTGCGCATGCGCAACCGACGCAGAGCTTCGCCCAATGGCGCGACGGCTTCCGCGCACAGGCGCTGGCGGCGGGTATCAGCGCGCAGACCTTCGACGCTGCCTTTGCCGGCATCGAGCCGGACGATTCCGTGGTCACCGCCGACCACAGCCAGCCCGAGTTCACCCGGCCCGTCTGGCAATACCTGGAAAGTGCCGTGTCTCCCGCTCGTGTGCGCAACGGCCAGGACCGCCTGCAGCAGAACGTCGATGTGCTGCAACGCATCGACACGACCTACGGCGTCGACCGCGAAGCCGTGGTGGCGATCTGGGGTATGGAGAGCAACTTCGGCCAGCAGATGGGCAGCAAGAACGTCATTCGTTCCCTGGCCACCCTGGCCTATGAAGGCCGTCGCCCTGATTTCGGCCGCGATCAACTGATCGCCGCGCTGCAGATTCTGCAGCATGGCGATGTGCCCGCGAGCAACATGATCGGCTCCTGGGCCGGCGCCATGGGCCAGACCCAGTTCATCCCGACCACCTACAACCAGTACGCCGTGGACTTCGACGGCGACGGCCGGCGCGACATCTGGGGCTCATCCCCCGACGCACTGGCGTCCACCGCCAACTACCTGAAAACCTCTGGCTGGCAGCGTGGACAGAGCTGGGGCTTCGAAGTGCGTCTGCCGCCGGGATTCGACTACGCCCAGGCCGACATGGATATCCGCAAGCCGATGAACGAGTGGCTACGCCAGGGCATCAAGGTCGCCAGCGGCAACCTGCCCAGCAACCCACAGGCGAGCGTCTCGCTGCTGCTGCCGGCCGGCTACCGCGGCCCGGCCTTCCTGGTGACGGACAACTTCCGCACCATCCTCAAGTACAACAACTCCACCTCCTACGCGCTTGCCGTGGGCCTGTTGGCAGACAGCTTCAAGGGCGGTGGACAACTGGCGGCACAGTGGCCGGTAGGCGACGTCCCGCTCAGCCGCTCCGAGCGCATCGAGCTGCAGCAGTTGCTGGCACAACGCGGTTATCAGCCGGGCACCGCAGACGGAATCATCGGCGCCAATACGCGCAAGGCGATCCGCGCCTTCCAGCAATCCGTCGGCTCCCCGGCGGACGGCTATCCGACCCCCGCTCTGCTGGGCCAGCTCCGACAGAAGGCTTGAATGAAAAAGGCGCCCGAAGGCGCCTTTTTCATGGATCGACGGTTCAGCCGATCTTGGTACCGTGAGCCTGCTGATCAGCGTGGTACGAGGAACGTACCAGCGGGCCGGAGGCGACGTTCTTGAAGCCCATCTTCTCCCCTTCCTCGGCGAACCAGGCGAAGGTATCCGGGTGGACGAAGCGCTGCACCGGCAGGTGGTTGCGCGAGGGCTGCAGGTACTGGCCGAGGGTCAGCATGTCGATGTCGTGCTCGCGCATGCGGTGCATGACTTCGATGACTTCCTCGTCGGTCTCGCCCAGGCCGAGCATCAGGCCGGACTTGGTCGGTACGTGCGGGACCAGTTGCTTGAACTTCTGCAGCAGGTCGAGCGACCACTCGAAATCGGAGCCGGGACGGGACGACTTGTACAGGCGCGGTACGGTTTCCAGGTTGTGGTTGAACACGTCCGGCGGCTCGTTGGCGGTGATTTCCAGAGCGATGTCCATGCGGCCACGGTAGTCCGGGACCAGGGTCTCCAGTTGCACGCCAGGGGACAGCTTGCGGATTTCGCGCAGGCAGTCGGCGAAGTGCTGAGCACCGCCGTCGCGCAGGTCGTCGCGGTCCACCGAGGTGATCACCACGTACTTCAGGCGCAGGTCGGCAATGGCGATGGCGAGGTTGGTCGGCTCATCGACATCCAGCGGCTTCGGACGGCCGTGGCCAACGTCGCAGAACGGGCAACGGCGGGTGCAGATGTCGCCCATGATCATGAACGTGGCGGTGCCGCCGGAGAAGCACTCGCCCAGGTTCGGGCAGGACGCTTCTTCGCAGACGCTGTGCAGCTTGTGCTTGCGCAGCAGTTGCTTGATGCGGTCGACCTCGGGGGAAACGGGGATGCGCACGCGAATCCAGTCGGGCTTTTTCGGCAGTTCGTCGGTGGGGATGATCTTCACCGGAATGCGCGCGACCTTCTCTGCGCCGCGCAGCTTGACGCCGACTTCCACCTTGCCCGGCTTGGCGGCCGGGGCGGCCTGGCCGGAATTCTCCACAACAGTGCTCATCTAGGTTGGATCCCGCCCGTTAGGGTCTTCTGTGCCGCGTAGCCAAGGCGTTCGACGAGCTCGCCACGCAGGCGCTCGCGCACATCGGCCAATGCGATGGGGCCAGCCAGCTGACTCAGCTGGGTCATGGCCATGCCTGCGTAACCGCAGGGATTGATGCGTCGAAAAGGTTCCAGGTCCATGTCCACGTTCAGGGCCAGACCATGGAAGGAGCGGCCGTTGCGGATGCGCAGGCCGAGGGAAGCGATCTTCGCGCCGTCCACATAGACGCCCGGAGCGTCGGGTTTGGACACAGCCGTGACGCCGTAGCTGTCCAGCAGGCCGATAAGGCTCTGCTCGATGCGCGAGACCAGGTCGCGCACGCCGATGCCGGAGCGACGCACGTCCAGCATCAGGTAGGCCACCAGCTGGCCGGGACCGTGGTAGGTCACCTGGCCGCCGCGGTCGACCTGAACGACCGGAATGTCGCCGGGGAACAACACGTGCTCGGCCTTGCCGGCCTGGCCCTGGGTGAACACCCGCTCGTGTTCGAGCAGCCAGACTTCATCGGGCGTGACGGGTTCGCGCTCGGCGGTGAAGCGCTGCATGGCGTGCCAGGTCGGCTCGTAAGGGAGTATCCCCAGCTCACGAAAGCCCAGCGTTTCGCCCATCAGAGCACCATGTGGACGCGGCCGGTGGCGCGCAGGTCTTTATGGATGTTCTGCAGTTGGTCGACGCCGGTGGCGGTGATCAGCACCTGCACGGACAGGAAACGGCCGTTGCGGCTGTCACGGGTGACCAGGGTGGTGATGTCGAGGTCCGGCGCATGGCGCTGGATGACTTCGACGACCAGATCGGGGAAGCCTTCGCCGGCGTCGCCGATGACCTTGATCGGGTAGCGTTCGCAGGGGAACTCGATCTTCGGTGCGGGCTGTTCGCTGGTGTCGACGGAATCAGGGGTATCAGTCATGGCTCTCGCGGGCGTGTGGCCCGCCTCCGCATGAGCGTCCGGGATGGGGACGCTCCGGGTGGATCGGACGGCGGCCGCCGGGCCACGGGGGGACCAGGCAGTCGCAGGCGGGCATTTTACCCGAGTTTGCGACTGCGCGGGCGGGTCAATCCCGGCCTTGTATACAAAAGTGCAAGGCCGGGACAGGCGGTCAGTTGAACAGACCGAAGAAGAACAGGCGGATGCTGTCCCAGATGCGGCGGAAGAAGCCACCTTCTTCCACGGCGTTCAGGGCAACCAGGTCAGCGGTACGGACAACCTTGTCGTTCAGCTTGACCTCGACCTTGCCGATGACCTGACCCTGCTGGATCGGCGCCATCAGGTTCGGCTCGACGACCATGTTCGCCTGCAGCTGCTTGAGCTGGCCGCGCGGCACGGTCATGGTCAGGTCTTCGGACAGGCCGGCTTTGACTTCATGCTCGGAGCCTTTCCAGACCATGGCCTTGGTCAGCTCGGCGCCCTTCTTGTAGAAGGTCTGGGTTTCGAAGAAGCGGAAGCCGTAGGTCAGCAGCTTCTGGGTCTCGGCGGCGCGAGCCTGCTCGCTGTTGGTGCCGAACACCACGGCGATCATGCGCTGGCCGTCACGCACGGCGGAGGCGACCAGGCAGTAGCCGGCTTCGTCGGTGTGGCCGGTCTTCAGGCCGTCGACGGTCTTGTCGCGCCACAGCAGCAGGTTGCGGTTGGGCTGCTTGATGTTGTTCCAGAAGAACTCTTTCTGCGCGTAGATGGCGTAGTGGGTCGGCTCGCCGTAGATGATGGCGCGGGCCAGGATCGCCATGTCCTTCGCGGACGAGTAGTGGTCCGGGTTGGGCAGGCCGGTGGCGTCCATGAAGTGGGAGTTGGTCATGCCCAGCTTCTGCGCGGTGGTGTTCATCATGTCGGCGAAGGCGTCCTCGCTGCCGGCGATGTGCTCGGCCAGGGCGACGGAGGCGTCGTTGCCGGACTGGATGATGATGCCGTGCAGCAGGTCGCTCACCGATACCTGGGAGCCAACCTTGATGAACATGCGCGAGCCACCGGTGCGCCAGGCATGTTCACTGACGGTCACCAGGTCGGATTCGGCGATTCGGCCGCCCTCGATTTCCTTGGTGGCGATGTAGGCGGTCATCAGCTTGGTCAGGCTGGCGGGCGGCAGGCGCTCCTCGCCGGCGTTCTCGACCAGGATATTGCCGCTGGCGCCGTCCATCAGCACCCAGGCCTTGGCCGCGAGCTGCGGGGCGGCGGGAACGACTTCCGCTGCCCAGCTGGCCACGGGGGCGCTGAACAGCACGAGCAAGGACAGGCGTTTGGCGAAGTTGAAGATGTTCATCCGTCTCTCTGGGGTTCACTAATGGTCAAACAATCCCCTTGGGGGGAACTCGGTTGCCGCGACCTCTGGCGGGCCGCTGCGGCGCGTGCGGTGGAATCTCAGTCCAGGCGCACGAGCTTGGGTTGGCCAAGATTGGCCACGCGGATGCTGTCCTGCATCCTGCTTGCTTCATCCTGCGTTCCGATCGGTCCCAGGCGCACCCGGTACAAGGTCTGCTGGTTGACCACGACCGAGCTGATAAAGGATTTCGCCCCCGTCAGGCCGCCGACCTTCTCCTTGAGAAGCTCCGCAGCGTCCGGGTTGGCGAAGGCACCCACCTGGAGATACAGGCCATCGGCTGGTAATGAAGCGTTTTTTTTTGAGTCGATCTGGACCGGCGCCAGGGGCGCGGCGTGCTGCGCCGGCGGCGGGGTGTAAGTCTCGATGGGCTGGGCCATGGCAACCGCCTGCGGCTGCGCGGCGGCGGGTTGAGCGGCCATCTTGGGCAGGGCCATGATCATCGGCGGCTGTTTGCCCTGGGCGGCCCACCAGCGATCAGGGTCGATCCCCTCGACCTTGACATGGGCGGTGCCGGTCTCGGCATAGCCGAGCTTCTTGGCGGCGGCGAAGGACAGGTCGATCACCCGGTCGGAGTAGAACGGACCGCGGTCGTTGACGCGGACGATGACGCTCTTGCCGTTGTCCAGGTTGGTCACGCGCACGTAGCTGGGTAGCGGCAGGGTCTTGTGCGCGGCGGTCATGCCGTACAGGTCGTACTGCTCGCCGTTGGCGGTCGCCTGGCCATGGAACTTGGTGCCGTACCAGGAGGCGGTGCCGACGACGTTGTAGGTGTTCGCGTTGTTGAGCGGGTAGTAGGTCTTGCCCAGCACGGTATAGGGGTTGTTCTTGAACGGCCCGTTGTGCGGCATCGGCACGGCATCGGGGATGCGCGAGACGTCGACGTCCCACCAGGGCGCGCCGTCGCGGTGCGGACGGTTGTAGTCATACGGACCGGAAATACCGCTGCTGGCGACCGGCTGTTGCTGGGGCGCGCGGTTGCCGGTACAGCTGGCGAGGAACACGGTGCTCAGGCCAACGCAGGCGGCCAGCGACCAGAGGCCGGGACTTGCGATTCGCTTGCTCAATGGACACCTCGTGCCTTGGCGATCTCGCCGGCCAGCTGATGGACCGCCATGGCGTACATGGCGCTGCGGTTGTAACGGGTGATCACGTAGAAGTTCGGCAGACCGACCCAGTACTCGGTGCCTTCCGCGCCCTCCAGGCGCATGGCGGTGACCATCAGGTCGTCGCGGATCACGTCATGGGTGCGCCAGCCCTGGGAGCGTAGCTGGCCAAGGTTCATCTGCGGATCGAGGCCCTGGGTGAGCGCGTCTTCGGCTGTGGAGGTGCCGATTTCCGCCTGCGACACCACCGGCTCGCCGGTGTGCCAGCCGTGTTGCTTGAAGTAGTTGGCGACACTGCCGATGGCATCGGTCGGGTCGCTCCAGATATTGATGTGGCCGTCGCCGTCGAAGTCCACGGCGTAGGCGCGGAAGCTGCTCGGCATGAACTGCGGCAACCCCATGGCGCCGGCGTAGGAACCGGTCAGGCTGAGCGGGTCGACCTGCTGTTCGCGGGCCAGCAGCAGGAACTGCTTGAGTTCCTTGCGGAAGAAGTCGGCGCGCGGCGGGTAGTCGAAGCCCAGGGTGGACAGCGCGTCCATCACCTTGAAGTTGCCGGTATTGCGGCCGAAGAAGGTCTCGACACCGATGATGGCGACGATGTACTGGGCCGGCACACCGTATTCCTGCTCGGCGCGAGCCAGCGCCTCGGCGTTCTGGTTCCAGAAGTCCACGCCGCGGCTGATACGCGCGTCGGTGACGAAGATCGGGCGGTATTCCTTCCAGGTCTTCACCCGCTCGGCCGGGCGGGAAATGGCGTCGAGGATGGACTGCTTGCGCTCCACGTCGTGGAAGAGGCCCATGAGCTGCTCGCCGGCGAAGCCGTAGTCACGGGTCATTTCGCTGACGAACTCGGCCACCTGGGGCGAACCATCGTAGTCGCCCGCGCCAGCGGCGCCGGACATGCCGATCGCCCCCGCGATTCCGACCCAATGCACCCCCCTGGCAGCCCAGGCGCGCAGTACTTGCATTCCTTTCTTCACTCTTGTCATCAAACCTGGGCGATCCACTTCCGATGGGTGTGGATCGACATCAAAACGCCGAACCCTGACATCAGGGTCACCAGCGAAGTTCCGCCGTAACTAATGAACGGCAGCGGTACCCCCACCACTGGCAACAATCCGCTGACCATACCAATGTTGACGAACACATACACGAAGAAGGTCATCGTGATGCTGCCGGCGAGCAACTTGCCGAACAGCGTCTGGGCCTGAGCGGTGATCACCAGCCCCCGGTAGATCACCAGCAGGTACAGCACCAGCAGGAGGCACACCCCGACCAGGCCGAACTCTTCGCCGAGCACGGCAATGATAAAGTCCGTATGGCTTTCGGGCAAAAAATCCAGATGGGACTGCGTACCCAGCAGCCAGCCCTTGCCGAAGACGCCGCCCGAGCCGATGGCCGCTTTTGACTGGATGATATTCCAGCCGGTGCCCAGCGGATCGCTTTCCGGATCGAGGAAGGTCAGCACGCGCTGCTTCTGGTAATCGTGC
The DNA here is from genome assembly GCA_966191535.1 of uncultured Pseudomonas sp. Lineage (GTDB taxonomy): Bacteria > Pseudomonadota > Gammaproteobacteria > Pseudomonadales > Pseudomonadaceae > Pseudomonas. The sequence goes on from CBIGPF010000016.1 coordinate 17,822, forward strand.
ATGACGAAGTACCACATGCCCACGGCGACCGGCACCGCGGCCGATACGGCCGTGATGATCCAGCGCCAGCGCAGGCCGCCGACGAACAGCACAAAGGAGCCGGAAGCCAGCACCAGCATGGCGGTGCCCAGGTCCGGCTGCTTGAGGATCAGCACGAAGGGCACCACGATCAGCGCCAGCCCCACCACGCTGTGCTTGAAGCCGGGCGGCAACGCGCGCTTGGACAGGTACCAGGCGATGGTCATGGGCATCAGCAGCTTCATGAATTCCGCCGGCTGGAAGCGGATCACCCCGGGAATGTTGATCCAGCGGGTCGCCCCCATGGCGTTGTGACCCATCACGTCCACCACCACCAGCAGCGCGACGCCAATCAGGTAGCCCAGCGGCACCCAGCGCGCGAGGAAGCGCGGCTCGATCTGCGCCAGCACGAACATCGCGCCCAGGCCCAGGCCGAAGGAAGACGCCTGCTTGATCAGCAGGTCCCAGCTCTTGCCGCTGGCGGAATAGAGGACGAACAGGCCGACCGAGCCGAGGGTCACCAGCAGCAGCAGGAGCAGGCCGTCGATATGCAGGCGCTGCAGCAGGCTGGAGCGCCGCTTCATGACGTCTTCGCTGGACAGCGTGCGGTCGAAGTTTCCGTTCATGGTCATGGTTTGGGCGCCTCCGCCGTAGCCTGCGGTGCGTATTCGGGCTTGAGCTTGCCGGTCTCGTCGAGCAACCAGGCGTCGGTCACAGCCTTGAGTACAGGGGCGGCGACGCCGGAGCCGGATTCACCGTTCTCGACCATCACCGCCACGGCGATCTGCGGGTTGTCCGCCGGCGCGAAGCCGACGAACAGGGCGTGGTCGCGGTGGCGCTCGAGCAGCTTGGAGCGGTTGTACTTCTCGCCCTGCTTGATTGCGACGACCTGTGCGGTACCGGACTTGCCGGCGATCCGGTAGACGGACGTGGCGCCGACCTTGTGTGCGGTGCCGCGGGCCCCATGAACGACCTGCTGCATGCCGTAATCCACCAGGTTCCAGTTGTTCGGGTCCTTGAGCGTGATATCCGGCATCGGGTCCTCGTCGACCGGCGGCTTGCCGTCGATGGTCTTGGCCAGGTGCGGACGAATCCATTTGCCCTTGTTGGCCAGCAGCGCGGTCATCTGTGCCAACTGCAGCGGCGTGGCCTGCATGTAGCCCTGGCCGATGCCGAGAATCAGGGTTTCGCCGGGGAACCAGGCCTGTCGGCGCAGCGCGCGCTTCCACTGGCGCGACGGCATCAGACCTTCGGCTTCACCGAACATGTCCAGGGCGACGCGCTGGCCGAAGCCGAATTCGCTCATGTAGTCGTGCAGGCGATCGATCCCCAGCTTATGCGCGAGGTCGTAGAAGTAGGTGTCGTTGGAGCGCATGATCGCGGTCTCCAGGGTCACCCAGCCGTCGCCCATGCGGTTCCAGTTGCGGTACTTGTGGTCGTAGTTCGGCAGCTGGTAGTAGCCGGGATCGAACACGCGACTGGCGGGGGTCACGACCCCGGCATCGAGGCCGGCGATGGCCACGGCGGGCTTCACCGTCGAGCCCGGCGGGTAGAGGCCACGCAGCACGCGGTTGTACAGCGGTCGGTCCTCGGAATCGCGCAGCGCCGCGTAATCCTTGAAGCTGATGCCGGTGACGAACAGGTTGGGGTCGTAGCTCGGCTGGCTGACCATGGCCAGCACGTCGCCGGTCGAGGGCTGGATCGCCACGATGGCGCCGCGGCGGCCGGCCAGTGCGGTTTCAGCGGCGGCCTGCAGCTTGCTGTCGATGCTCAGCACGATATCGCGGCCGGAGACCGGCTCGGTACGCTTGAGCACACGCAGGACGCGGCCACGGGCGTTGGTCTCGACTTCCTCGTAACCCACGGTGCCGTGCAGCGCGTCCTCGTAGAACTTCTCCACGCCGGTCTTGCCGATGTGGTGGGTGCCGGAATAGGCCACCGGGTCGAGCTTCTTCAGTTCCGCCTCGTTGATCCGCCCGACATAGCCGACCGAGTGGGCGAAGTGCTCGCCCAGCGGGTAGTGGCGGACGAACTGCGCGGCCACATCGACGCCGTTCAGGCGGTACTGGTTCACCGCGATGCGGGCGATCTGCTCCTCGGACAGCTCGAACATGATCGGCACCGGTTCGAACGGCCGGCGGCCCTGCTTCATGCGCTTCTCGAAGATCGCCTTGTCTTCCTCGGTGAGGCCAAGGATGTCCACCAGGGTCTTGAGCGTCTCCTGCAGGTTCTCGGTGCGCTCGCGAGTGATGGTCAGGCTGAAGCTGGGACGGTTGTCGGCGATGATCACCCCGTTGCGGTCGAAGATCAGCCCGCGATTGGGCGGGATCGGCTGCACGTGGACGCGGTTGTTCTCCGACAGCGTCGAGTGATAGTCGTACTGCGTCACCTGCAGGTGATACATGCGCGCCACCAGCACCAGGGCGAGCAGGAAGATCGCCACCCCGCCGACGATGACGCGGGCGCGGACCAGACGGGCGTCCTTCTCGTGGTCCTTGAGCTGTATCGGCTGCGGCATCGAAAACGGCTACGACTACTTGTGGTAGGGGTGCCCGGACAGAACCGTCCAGGCGCGGTAGATCTGCTCACCGACCAGGATCCGCACCAACGGGTGCGGCAGGGTCAGCGGCGACAGCGACCAGCGCTGCTCGCTGCGCGCGCAGACCTCCGGCGCCAGGCCTTCCGGCCCGCCGACCATGAGGTTGACGGTGCGCGCGTCCAGGCGCCAGCGATCGAGCTCCTGCGCCAGCTGGGGGGTGCTCCAGGGCTTGCCTTCGACTTCCAGGGTGACGATGCGTTCCCCGGGCTGGACCTTGCTCAGCATGGCCTCGCCTTCCTGGCGGATCAGCCGCGCCACGTCGGCATTCTTGCCACGCGTGTTCAGCGGGATTTCCACCAGTTCCAGGGACAGCTCCGAGGGCAGGCGCTTGACGTACTCCGCCCAGCCCTCTTCCACCCAGCGCGGCATGCGCGAGCCGACCGCGATCAGACGCAGACGCACGGCAGGCTTACTCGGCGCTGTGCGAAGCGCGGCTCTGCTCGGCGCCCTGCCACAGGCGTTCCAGGTCGTAGAACTGGCGGGTAGCCGGCTGCATGACGTGGACCACGACGTTGGCGAGGTCGATCAGGACCCACTCGCCGCCTTCCTGGCCTTCGCTGCCGATCGGGCGCACACCCTGTTCCTTGACCTTTTCCAGGACGTTGTCGGCCAGCGACTTGACCTGACGGCTGGAGGCGCCGGTGGCGATGACCATGACGTCGGTGATGCTGGTTTTCTCACGCACGTCGATGACGACGATGTCCTGCGCCTTGAGATCTTCCAGAGCGGCGATGGCCAGCTCGACCAGTTGTTCGGTTTGCATTGAATGACTCTCTAACTTGATCAGTGAGACGCCTGGTACAGGCCGTGCGCCTCGATATAGTTCAATACCGCGTCCGGCACCAGGTAGCGCACCGAGCGCCCCTGCGACAGGAGTTGGCGGATCTGGGTGGCGGATACTGCCAGTGGCGTCTGCCAGACGAAGGTGATCTGCCCGGCGGGGCCGGTCATCGCCTTCGGGTCGGCAACACTGCGCGCCGCCAGCAAGTCGCGCAGGTCTTCCGGCGGCTCGCTGTCGGCATCCGGGCGCTGCAGCACGACGATATGACAGTGCTCCAGCAACTCTTCCCAGCGATGCCAGGTCGGCAGGCCGCAAAATGCGTCCCAGCCGACCAGCAGGAACAACTGGTCCTGCTCATCCAGCTCCCCACGCAGCGACTCCAGGGTGTCGATGGTGTAGGAGGGTTTGTCACGCTTCAGCTCGCGGTCATCGACCACCAGCGGGGTCACGCCGGCTACTGCCAGCTCGACCATCGCCAGCCGCTGCTCCGGTTTCACCTGGGGGGTGTCGCGGTGCGGCGGGCGGAAGTTGGGGATCAGGCGCAATTCGTCGAACTCGAACTGCTCGGCCATCTCCAGTGCACTGCGCAGGTGGCCAATGTGCACCGGGTCGAAGGTGCCGCCGAACAGACCGACCCGACGGGAACGCGCCTTGTTCATCAGGTCCGCACGTGTCCGTCGCCGAACACCACGTACTTCTCGCTGGTCAGGCCTTCCAGGCCGACCGGGCCACGGGCGTGCAGCTTGTCGGTGGAAATTCCGATCTCGGCACCCAGGCCGTACTCGAAGCCATCGGCGAAGCGGGTCGAGGCGTTCACCATGACCGAGGCCGAGTCCACTTCGGTGAGGAAGCGCCGGGCGTCGGTGAAGTTCTCGGTGATGATCGCGTCGGTGTGCTGCGAGCCGTAGGTGTTGATGTGTTCGATGGCCGAGTCGAGGCTGTCGACGATACGGATCGACAGGATCGGCGCGTTGTACTCGGTGCGCCAGTCTTCCTCGGTGGCTTCCAGCACGTCCGCGCCCAGCAGCGCACGGGTGGCGGCGTCGCCACGCAGCTCCACGCCCTTGTCACGGTAGATGGCGGCCAGCGGCGGCAGCACGCGGTCGGCGATGCCGGCGTGGACCAGCAGCGTCTCCATGGCGTTGCACGGCGCGTAACGGTGGGTCTTGGCGTTGTCGGCGACGCGGATCGCCTTGTCCAGGTCGGCGGCGACGTCGATGTAGACGTGGCAGATGCCGTCCAGGTGCTTGATGACCGGCACCTTGGCGTCGCGGCTGATGCGCTCGATCAAGCCCTTGCCGCCGCGCGGAACGATGACATCCACGTACTCGGGCATGGTGATCAGCGCGCCGACGGCTGCGCGGTCGGTGGTTTCCACCACCTGCACGACGCTGGCCGGCAGGCCGGCTTCGGCCAGGCCGGTCTGGATGCACGCGGCGATCGCCTGGTTGGAGTGGATCGCCTCGGAACCACCACGCAGGATGGTCGCATTGCCCGACTTCAGGCACAGGCTGGCGGCGTCGATGGTCACGTTCGGACGGGATTCGTAGATGATCCCCACCACGCCCAGGGGCACGCGCATCTTGCCCAGCTGGATGCCGGACGGCACGTAGCGCATGTCGCGGATTTCACCGATGGGGTCCGGCAGCGAAGCAACCTGGCGCAGGCCCTCGATCATGTCGTCGATGCGCGCCGGGGTCAGGGCCAGGCGGTCGAGCATGGCTGGCTCCAGACCGTTGGCACGGCCATTGGCCAGGTCCTGTTCGTTGGCTTCGGTCAGCTGGGCGCGAGCAGCGTCCAGCGCATCGGCTGCGGCCAGCAGGGCTTTGTTCTTCTGCGCGGTCGTGGCGCGCGCGATAACGCGCGACGCTTCACGGGCGGCGCGGCCCAGGCGGCTCATATAGTCGAGAACGGACTCGGTCATGATCTAACGCGTCTGCGTGAGGGAAATGCGCGAGTATAGCGGGAGCGCCCCCTCAGCGGCCAGCCACAGCAGCCGGCCGGTCGGCAGCGCGCTTCGCGTAACGCCCCTGCCCGCCATCCACCGCCCGTCGGTTACATCCAGCGCTCCCGAGCCCTCCCTGCCGCCCGAAGGTTGGGTAAACAAATTCGTATCCGATGTTTACCTTGCAAGCATGGCTTATTGCCCCCGCAGTACTCGCATTGCCAGGGAGGCACGCCAGGGAAGAACAACAAGAGGCGGTCCACCGCCGGAGAACTGCCATGCGCTATCGCACCGATTACAGCGCCCAGTCCCTGACCGCCGCCCCGGCGGTGCTGGAACTGGACGGTTGGCAACTGCACTACCAGGCCTTCTCCTCGCACGAGGAAGACACCCGCCCGCCGGTCCTGTTGCTGGGCGGCGCGTTCCAGAGTTTCCGCTCCTTCGCCAGCGAGGTCTCGGAGCTGCTCGCCGGGCACCCGGTGATCCTGCTCGACCTGCCCAGCCAGGGCGGCAACCTGCAACTGGCGCCGCAGTTGAGCCTGGAAGACCTGGCCGACCTGATCGCTGCCTTCGCCGAAACCCTGCAGCTGCCGCCGCTGATGCCCATCGGGCTGTCCTATGGCTCGGCACTGGCCGCGCTGTTCGCTGCCCGCCACCCGGCGCGCTGCGGCCGCCTGCTGCTGGCCGGCATCACCGCCTTCGGCCGCCCCGGCGCCCGCGCCCTGCTGGTGGAAGCCCTGGCACGCCTGGAACTGGGCGAGCAGACGCCCTTCGCCCATGGCGTGCTGACCGGCCTGATCAACCCGCTGCGCCTGGCCGATACCGGCGTATCCCCGGTTTTCCGCAAGGCCCTGCTGCGCCAGTTGCAGCGCCTGACCCCGGCGGAAATCGAGCGCTACCGGCAGAACAGCCAGCGCCTGCTGGCGTTCGGCGGCTTCGACCGTCACCCGCAATGCCCGACGCTGGTGCTGGCCGGTGAGTACGACCACTTCACCCAGCCCTGGGAGCACGCCGAGTTCGCCCACGCCTGTGCCGATGCCGAGTTCGCACTGATCCACAACGCCGACCACCTGGCCCAGTTCGAACGCCGCGATGCCTGCGCGCGCCTGTACAACCCCTTCCTGCGCGGCGAGCCGTTGCCGCGCAGCGCCGCTGGCAGCACGCGCTTCCAGCGCCAGCAGCTGTTGCACCTGGAGCGCCGCTTCGAACCGCGCCTGGCACCCAGCGACACCCGCGCCGTGCTGCGCAATGGCGAAGGCGGCGAATGGCACTGCGAGCTGGCGGAGCTGGGGTATTTCGGCGGACTGATTCACATCGACCTGCCGAGCGATCGACCGTCGCGCGGCTGGAAACTGGCCGCCACCGACCTGCCGGAGCTGGATATCCTGCCCCTGCGCTACAGCGGCGACGGCCTGGCCTTCATCTTCGCCCACGGCGACCCGCAGGCCAGCGCGGCGCTGGCGGCGATGGTGGTGCCGATGCAGCGCGGGGCTTGTGCGGCTTGAAGACGGAGTTGCCGAGACGCTCTTGAGCCCGGGGGCGAGGGAGCCCCCCTGCTCCGGCGTCGTGCATTCGCACGGCCCGCCCGACTCAGGAACTAGATACGCGCCTCGATCACCCGCACCAGACTCGGCATCCGCCCCTTCGGCAGCCCCAGCCCCGCTCCATCCACCTGCGGATCGAGCACGCCCACCCGGCCAAAGCCGCAGCCGCTGAACGCCTGCTCGATCTCGCCGGCATTGCGGTAGTGCAGCGGATAGCCGCCGCGGGTCAGCCGGCCGATCAGCCCGACACCCCAGCGGATCTGCCGGTAGCGCGGGTGTTCGCGCAGGTCGGGGTAGAGCTCGGTCAGGTAGGTCGCTTCCGGGAATACCCGCAGGGCCGAGGCCAGCCGGCGCCAGAAGCCCTCGATGACGGGACGCTGGAAGTAGTTCACCAGCCCCTCGGTGATCACTGCCACGGGGCGGTCCGGGTCCAGTTCGGAGAGCAGCGCGGCCAGGCTCTGTTCGCCCTGTTCGGCGAGGATATCCACCGCCCGCACGCGGTGCTTGCCATCCAGCCAGCCCTGTTCCTGAAGCAGCGCAGACTTGCGCGCGGCCATGGGCGGCAGGTCCGCTTCGAGGTAAGTCAACCGGGGATAGCGCTCGCGGAAGCGTCGGCCACGGGGAGACAGCCCGCAGGCGATCTCCACCACCTGGGTGACCCCCCTCAGCTCGATGGCCTGGGTCAGCCGGGCATCGATCAGCAGGTGACGTTGTAACAGGAAGTCTTCGATGTTCAGCCCGAAACCGATCCGCGCCCCCCAGTTGATCGGCGCCACGCAGCCGTGCACCCAGCGGCCGAACGCGGTGGCGAAGGCCGGGTCGGCCAGTTGGTGGCGATACCAGACGTAACCGGTGTAATGCGCGCTGGGGGTGATGTGGGCGCTGTCGGCCCGGGTGCGTTCAGCCATGCTTAAGCATCTTGTTGTTATGATTCCCCAGCCTAAGACCGGCCCGAGAACCGCGACAATCCGATGCCCGCCGAACCCAACCTAAGTTTGCCCTGGCCCGATGCGAACCCGCTGCCGGACGCCTTCTTCAACCGCGACGCCCTGACCGTCGCCCGCGAACTGCTGGGCAAGGTGATCCGCCACCGCGTCGGCGACCTGTGGCTGTCCGCGCGGATCATCGAGACCGAGGCCTATTACCTGGCGGAAAAAGGCAGCCATGCCTCGCTGGGCTACACCGAGAAGCGCAAGGCACTGTTCCTCGATGGCGGCCACATCTACATGTACTACGCCCGCGGCGGCGATTCGCTGAACTTCAGCGCCGGCGGCGCTGGCAATGCGGTGCTGATCAAATCCGGCCATCCCTGGCTCGACCGCGTCTCCGGCGATGCCGCCCTGGCCTGCATGCGCCAGCTCAACCCGGCGGCCGACGGCAGCGAACGCGCGCTGGGCAAGCTGTGCTCGGGCCAGACCCTGCTCTGCCGCTCGCTGGGCCTGAAGGTGCCCGACTGGGACGCCCAGCGCTTCGACCCGCAGCGCCTGTTCGTCGAGGATATCGACGAGACGCCCCCGCACGTCATCCAGGCCGCGCGCCTGGGCATTCCCCACGGCCGCGACGAACACCTGCAGTACCGCTTCGTCGATGCTGCCTTCGCCAGCTTCTGCACGCGCAACCCCCTGCGCCGCGGGCAGGTCGAAGGCCATGACTACCACCTGCTCGGAACCCAGGACGCCTCCCACCGATGATCGATCTCGCCGCCTTCAACGCCTGGATGGCGACCCATCCGCAATGGCTCGCCCTGGTCCTGTTCCTGGTCGCCTTCCTCGAGTGCGCTGCCGTCATCGGCATCATCCTGCCCGGCGTGGTGATGCTCTTCGCCATCGCCGTGCTGGCCGGCAGCGGCACTCTTGGCCTGGGGGAAACCCTGGCACTGGCGTTCTTCGGCGGGCTGCTGGGCGACCTGTCGTCCTACTGGATCGGCCGCCACTTCCACCAGGATATCCGCCGCCTGCCGGTGCTGCGCCACCACCCGGAATGGATGGCCGCCGCCGAGGGTTTCTTCCACCGCTATGGTGTCGCCAGCCTGCTGGTGGGCCGTTTCATCGGCGCGCTGCGGCCCTTCCTGCCGATGATCGCCGGCATGCTCGACATGCCCTTCGGGCGCTTCCTGGCTGTCTCGATCGTGGCCGCCGCAGGCTGGTCGATCGCCTACCTGGTGCCCGGCTGGGCAACCGGCGCGGCCATGCGCCTGCCGCTGCCCGAGGGTTTCTGGGCGGAGGCCGGGGTGGTCGCCGCCTGTATCGCCGTCGTCTTCGCGCTGATCATCCACGCCGAACTGCGCAAGGAACGCAACGCCGCGCTGATCGGCGCCATCGGCTGCTTCACGCTGCTGATCGGCATGCTGATCGGCTGGCCGCACCTCGATGCCCTCGACAAGGGCTTGATGGCGCTGGTGCAGGAGCACCGCCACGCCTGGCTGGACGACGTGATGGTGGCCGTCACCCGGGTCGGTGATTTCCGCACCCAGTTCATCGCCGGCGCCCTGCTGGCCGCGTTGCTCGCTGCCCTGCGGCTGTGGCGCCATGCGATCTTCGCCGCCGGCACCATGGTCGGCACCGCACTGCTCAATACCACCCTCAAGCACCTGTTCAGCCGCGCCCGCCCGGAAGTGATCGCCGACCCGCTGTCTGCCTTCAGCATGCCGAGCGGCCACAGCTCGGCGTCCTTCGCCTTCTTCCTGGTGCTCGGCGTGCTGGCCAGCCGGGAGAAGTCCCCGCGCGTGCGCCTGACCTGGATGCTGCTGGCGGTGATTCCCGCCGCCAGTATTGCGATGTCCCGCGTGTACCTGGGTGCGCACTGGCCCAGCGACATCATCGCCGGCGCCCTGCTCGGCGCCTCGGAGTGCGCCGCCAGCCTGTGGATAAGTCAGCGCCGCAGCGAGTTGCCTGCCCTGGCGCCGCGCATCTGGTGGAGCCTGCTGCCGACTGCCATGGTGCTGCTGGCAGTGGCGAGCGCCTGGGGCCTGCACGCAGCAATCCACCGCTACACGCCACTCTGACTCGGTTTCAGGCCCAGGGGCGCTCGCGCATCAGCTCGGCGCAGCGCGACTGGACGAACTCGCGCAGTTGCGTCACCGCCCGGCTGAGCTGGGCGCGGTGGGTGCAGAACAGGTTCATCGGCGTGGCTTCGCCCAGGTAGTCCGTCAGCACCACCTCCAGCCGGCCGGCGCGCACGTCGGCCGCCACGTCCAGCCAGGACTTGTAGACCAGCCCCTGCCCCGCCACGGCCCAGCGCCGCACCACATCGGCATCGTCGCAGAGGCGGTCGCCGCGCACCGTCACCACGTGCTGTTTGCGGCTATCGCTGAAACTCCAGCGCTCGTGGGCGCGCCCTCCCAGCATGTACAGCAGGCAGTTGTGCCGCTGCAGCTCGTCCGGGTGCGTCGGCTTGCCGTGGCGGGCGAAATACTCCGGCGCGGCGCAGAGCACGCGACGGTTGTCCGTGGCCAGCGGCAGCGCCACCAGGTTCGAGTCACCCGGCAGGCCGAGGCGGAAGGCCACGTCCACCGGCTGCCGGTAGAGATCGGCCTGGCGATCACTGATCAGCAGGCGCAGGTTCATCCGCGGGTGCAACGCCTGGAACTCGTCGAGCCAGGGCAGCAGTACATTGCGACCGAAGTCCGACGGCGCGGACACCTGGAAGTTGCCGGCGATCTCGCTCTTGCCCCCCGCCAGCAGTTGGCGGCCGTCATCCAGGCTCTGCAGGGCGGCCCGGGCGTGGGCCAGGTACAGCTCGCCCTCGGCGGTCAGGCGCAGGCTGCGGGTGGAGCGGGCGAACAGGCGCACATCCAGTTCGCTTTCCAGGCGCTTGAGCGCCGCGCTGGCCACCGCCGGCGACAGTTCCAGCTCACGGGCCGCGGCGGAGAGGCTGCCGCGCTCGGCGGTGCGGACAAAGATCTGCAGGTCGTCGAAACGCAGCATTTTCAAAAATCCTTTGAAAGAGACTCTCTACTTACGCGGTTTTTCTTCCCGGCGAAAGAGAGCAGCATGCCCTCAGCTTTCCCGCCCCCTTCCTTACCTGGAGATACCCGGATGAGCCTGACCCTGATCGCCATCATTCGCGCCAAGCCCGGCCACGCCGACCGCCTGCAGGAGCGCCTGCACGGCATGCTCGCGCCGTCCCGCGCCGAAGCCGGCTGCCTGCAGTACGACCTGCACCGCGATATCAAGGACGCCGAGCTGATCTACATGATCGAGCAATGGCGCGACGAGGAAGCCCTGGCCGAGCACGAGGCCAGCTCGCACTTCCAGGCCTTCGTGAAGGCCGCGGAACCCGACCTGGCGGAGCTCGATATCCGCCTGATGAACCGCATCGACTGATCGTCCAGAACGAATAGGAATTCCCATGAAAGCCATCGGCTACACCCAGAGCCTGCCCAGCAGCGACGCCAACGCCCTGCTCGACATCCAGCTGCCCGATCCCACGCCCGGCCCGCGCGACCTGCTGGTGGAGGTGCGCGCCATCTCCGTCAACCCGGTGGACACCAAGGTGCGCCAGCGCGCCCAGCCCGCCGAGGGGCAGTACAAGGTGCTTGGCTGGGATGCCGCCGGCGTGGTCCGCGCGGTGGGCAGCGAAGTCAGCCTGTTCAAGCCAGGCGACAAGGTCTGGTACGCCGGCGACCTGACCCGCCCCGGCAGCAACGCCGAACTGCAGCTGGTGGACGAGCGTATCGTCGGTCCGATGCCGCAGAACCTGGACTTCGCCCACGCCGCCGCCCTGCCGCTGACCACCATCACCGCCTGGGAACTGCTGTTCGACCGCCTGCAGGTGGCCGAGGGCTCGGCCAGCGCTGGCCAGAGTCTGCTGATCGTCGGCGCCGCCGGCGGCGTCGGCGCGATCCTCACCCAGCTGGCGCGCCAGCTCACCGGCATGACCGTGATCGGCACCGCGTCGCGCCCGGAAACCCAGGAGTGGGTGCGCAAGCTCGGCGCGCACCACGTGATCGATCACCGCAAGCCGCTGAGCGAAGAACTCAAGCGCATCGGCGTCGGCGAAGTCACCCACGTGACCAGCCTGAACCAGACCGAGGAACACCTCGCCGAGATCGTCGCCAGCCTGCGCCCGCAGGGCCGCCTGGCGCTGATCGATGACCCGGAGAACCTCGACGTGCGCCTGCTCAAGCAGAAGAGCCTGTCGCTGCACTGGGAGTTCATGTACACCCGCTCGATGTTCCAGACCGACGACATGATCCAGCAGCACAGGCTGCTGCAGCGTGTGGCCGGACTGATCGACAGCGGCGTGCTGAAGACCACCCTGGGCGAGCATTTCGGCAAGATCGACGCCGCCAACCTGCGCCGCGCCCATGCGCTGCTGGAAAGCAACACGGCCAAGGGCAAGATCGTGCTGGAAGGGTTCTGATCGAGACGGCAGCCGGCCTGGCTTTATGCAGACCTTATCGAAACCGCTCCCTGTAGGAGCGCCCCATGGGCGCGATCGCGGGCATGGCCCGCTCCTGCAGGGGCATTCGGTGTGCGGCTTGCTCGCGAACCCCGTCCGGTTCAGTTGCCCGGCTTCGCGCCGGCCAGCAGCTGGCAGAGCTTCTCAGTGGCCGAAAGCATCGCGAAGCTCGGTTTCTCCAGGTTGCGGTCCGGCACCACCCAGAGCTGTTTGAGGCGCGTAGCACTGAGTTGCGGCATGCCGGCCCAGCTGCGCAGCTGCTCTTCGCTGGCTGCCAGGATCACCTGCGGATCACGCGCCAGCACGGCCTCCTGGCCGACCTGCGGCGCCGGCAGGTCGAGGTCGGCGAAGAGGTTGCGAGCGCCACAGACGCCCAGCGCCTCACTGATGATCTGCCGTCCGCCCACGGTGTAGAGCGGACGATCCCAGACCTGATAGAACACCCGGAGTGGCTGCTTGCGCCGGTACTGCGCGCGCAATTGCGTCATCTGCGCATCGAAGGTTTGCGCCAGTTCACGCCCCTGTTCCGCGCGCCCCAGGCGCTCCCCCAGCTCGCGAAACTGCCGGGAGATATCCTCCAGTCGGTGCGGGTCGGCGACATAGAGCGGAATGCCCATCGCCTTCAGGCGCTGCAACTGCGCCTCGGGCACAGCACCGGGCCAGACCAGCAGCAGGTCGGGCTGCAGGGCGAGAATCTGTTCGAGGTTGACCTGGCCGTAGCGGCCGACGGACGGCAAGTGGCTCAGGGATTCCGAACGCGGTCCACCGTCGAGCACGCCAGCCAGGCGGTCGGCAGCCCCCAGTTCGAGGACCATGTCGGTCAGCGAAGGCGCCAGGCTGACCACCCGCTCCGCTGCCGCGACGGGCAGGCCGGCGAGCAGCAGGAGCAGGCAGAGGAAGCGGCGCATCAAGCCAGTTGGCGCGGCAGGCGGTACAGCCAGAGGATGACCAGGCTGGCGAAGCCCAGCAGCAGGACCGGTACGCCGTGCAGGTCGACCAGCACCGCCAGGGCGCCGATCCAGGCCGGCAGGCTACCGACCAGCGCACCACGGCGCTGCGCGGCACCCAGCGCCTGCCAGGCGACGGGCTCGTCCGCGCTGTCGCGGGCCCTGCCGGTGGCGATCAGCGCATGCTTGTAGCGGCGGAACAGCGGCAGGGTGAGGAACATCGACAGCAGGCCGACAACGAACACCGGCGTGGCCAGCGCTTCCGACCAGGGCGCGTCCCCCACCAAGGCCAGCATCAGGTGCTGCGGCGCCAGCGCGAGCGCCAGCAGCAACAACCAGATCAGATTCAGCCGGCGCCGGGCAGCGGCGCGATTCACGAAGCGGATGCCTCTGCCTCTGCCTCACCCTGATGCATGTTGCCCAGCATGTGGCCAAGCTTGCCTGCCTTGGTCTGCAGGTAGCGCTTGTTGTGCGGGTTCAGACCCTTCTGCAGCGGCACGCGCTCGGCGACGGTCAGGCCGTAGCCTTCGAGCGCCTTCACCTTGCGCGGGTTGTTGGTCATCAGCCTCAGCGAGCAGACGCCCAGGTGCTTGAGCATCGGCAGGCACATGGCGTAGTCACGCTGGTCGGCACCGAAGCCCAGGGCCAGGTTGGCTTCCACGGTATCCGCGCCTTCGTCCTGCAGGGCGTAGGCGCGGATCTTGTTGAGCAGGCCGATGCCACGGCCTTCCTGACGCAGGTACAGCAGGACGCCGCGGCCTTCCTTGGCGATGGCCGACAACGCGCCCTCGAGCTGGAAACCGCAGTCGCAACGCAGGCTGAACAGCGCATCACCGGTGAGGCACTCGGAATGCAGACGCCCCAGCACCGGCTGGCCGTCGTCGAGCGTACCCATGGTCAGGGCGACGTGTTCCTTGCCGGTTTCCTCGTCGAGGAAACCATGCATGGTGAATTCGCCAAAGGGGGTGGGCAGCTTGGAGGCGGCGACGAAAACGACAGACACCGGAAACTCCTGAAAGATTTATCTAAGGAAGGAGGACCGGCATTGTAACAGCTGCGCCGGCCGCACCGTCATTGCGAATTCTGCAAGATAAGCATCGATGCTTTTGATAGAAGCCGCGAAGTCAGTGCTTGGCCTGGATGTACATCATGCCCTGGTCTTCCCGCCAGCCGACGCGGTTGAGGAAGCTCATGCCCAGCAAAATCTCGGTGGGGTAATCACCCTGGACCACCGCCGCCTCGACGCCCAGCAACTCGATGCTTCCGAGCTTCACACTGTTGAGCGTCACCCGCCAGCTCCTGACAGTACCGCTGGCCGTGGAGGCCATCATGGGAGTACCGCTCGCGCGGTAATCGATACCCAGGCGCCGGGCCTCGCCTTCGTTCATGGCCACCGAGGTGGCGCCGGTGTCCACCAGGAACTGCGCGTTCTGGTTGTTGATGGTGCCGGCCACCCAGTAATGGCCGCCGGTGCCGCGGGCGATGCTCATCTCGGTGCGCGCCGACGGGGTGGCGTAGCCGGTCGTGTTGTACTCGCGGCTCAATTCATAGGCCTGCTCGACGCCGTCCACGCGTAACACCGCCTTGTGGCTGTCGGCGCTGACCACCTGCACGCCTTCCGGACCGGTCTGACCGACCTTCACCAACTTGCGCTGGCCGTCGATGCTGAGCACCGCAGCGCCAGGGAACAGCCCCACCACCTGCACCTGCGGCGCAGCCAGGGCGGCGAAGGAACAGAGGGACAGGCAGATCAGGGCGGGCAGGCGCATGACGATCACTCCTTGGGCGGCAGCAGGGGTTTGAGCGGGGCGTAGGGCCAGTGCCAGCGGGCGAAGATGCGTTCCAGCTCGCCGCTGCGGAAGAGCGCCTGCATGCGCGAATCGTAGAGCTTCGCCAGTGCCTGCCCACGGTCATTGTTGGCGAAGCCAAGATACAGCGGAATCGCGCCGACATCGGTGATGCGGTAGACGCTGGCGTTGACGCCCTTGGCCTCGATCATTTCTTCCAGCTCGGGCCGAGCGTCGATGAAGTAGTCGATGCGATGGCCGTCGAGCATCGGCAGCGCCGAGCTGCGCCGCTGCAGTTCGTTGCGCTGCTTGAGATGATCTAGGTAACGGTCGAAGGCGTAGCCGCGCATCCAGGCCAGGCGGTAGCCGTCAAGCGCGGCCAGGGTAGGCGCCGGCGAGGTCTTGAGCCCCAGCGCGCCGATGGGATCGACGTCATAGGGCCAGTGCGGGTAGATGATCTGCTCGATCTCGTTGCGATAGGAGCCCACCCAGGCATCCGCCTCGCCACGCTGCACCAGCCCGACCGAACGCACATACGGCTCGCTGCGCAGGCTCAGGCGCACGCCCTCGGGTTGGTAGATGGCCCGCAGCAGGTCCCAGGCCAGGCCACGACCGTCCGCCTGGGTGTAATTGACCCAGACCTCGCTGACGACGCGGATTTCCCCGGGCAGCCCGGCAGGTGCTTCAGCGGTCTTGTCGGCCGCCTGAGCCGATGACACGGAAATCACCGGCAGCCAGCACAGGCAGAGGAGCAGGCACAGCAGTCGGCGCATCGATCATCCTCAGATCAGCCAGTGGGCCCAACCCCATGTCAGGCCCTGCATGACCAGCCAGGCGAAGACCCCGGCCAGCACGTCATCCAGCATGATGCCAACACCGCCATGGACGTTGCGGTCGATCCAGCTGATCGGCCAGGGTTTGGAAATGTCGACGATGCGGAACACCACGAAACCAACCAGCAGCCACCACCAGCCTTCCGGCACTAGCCAGAGGGTGATCCACATGCCGACCATTTCATCCCAGACGATCCCTTCGTGGTCATGCACGCGCAGGTCGTCGGCAACCTTGCCGCACAGCCAGAAGCCGAACAGCATGGTGATGCCCAGCATCAGCCAGTAACCCCAGTCCGGCAGCATCTGCCAGAGTGGTATGAAGGGTAGCGCAACCAGCGAACCCCAGGTGCCCGGCGCCTTGGGCAGGGTGCCCGAGCCGAAGCCGAAGGCCAGGAAGTGCCAGGGATTGCGCCACACCGAATGGGGCACGGGTTGGGCCGGGGCCTGGTTGGGGTGTTCTGTCACGGTCACTCCATGAAATGCAGGTAGCCGCCCTGACGCGGCGTGATGTCGGCACCACGGCTATCGAGCACGTGCACGCCCGAACCGGCTTCCACCCTACCGACCACGCGCAGGGCCGGCCAGTTCGCGGAAAGTGCTGGCAGATGCTCGCGAGGCAGGGTGAAGGCGAGTACGTAATCGTCGCCCGCGCCCAGCTTGAGCTGCAGCGCGCGCTCGGCACCCACGAGAGCATCCAGCGCCGGGCTCTCGGGCAACTTGGCAGCCTCGACGATGAGCGCCACGCCGGATGCACGGGCGATGTGGCCACAGTCGGCAAGCAGCCCGTCGGAAATATCCAGCGCCGCCGTGGCCTTGCCACGCAGCGCCTGACCGAAGTCCAGTTGCGGCTGCGGCGACCAGTAGCGCGCCAGCAGTGGCTCGGCGATGGCCGGTTCGGCCGTCCGCTCGTCCAGCACCAGCGGCAACGCTCCGCCCGCCTCGCCCAGCGGACCGCCCACGCAGAGCAGGTCGCCCGGTCGTGCGCCGGCGCGGGTCAGCGCCTGTCCGGCGGGCACGCCGCCGAACACGGTGACGGTCATCGCCAGCGGGCCACGGGTGGTATCGCCGCCGATCAGCGTCAGCGCACATTCCTGCGCCTTCTGGTTCAAACCGCGGGCGAAGCCCTCCAGCCAGGCTGGGTCAGCCTCCGGCAAGGTCAGGGCAAGGGTGAAGCCGATGGGCGACGCCCCCATGGCCGCCAGGTCGCTGGCAGAAACCGCCAGGGCGCGCTGGCCAAGCAGGAAGGGATCGCAGACGGCCGGGAAATGCACGCCAACGACCAGGGTATCGGTGGAAATCGCCAGCTGTTCGCCGGCGTTTGGAGCAAGAAGCGCGCAGTCGTCGCCAATCCCCAATGCCACTGCCTCGCCGCCGGCCGCACAGGCGGCCGAGGCGAAGTAGCGACGGATCAGCTCGAACTCACCCATGCCTCAGCGCTTGGCGCCACGCAGTTCGGCGGCGCGCAGGCGCGGAGCGAGCTTGTCCAGCACGCCGTTGACGAACTTGTGTCCGTCGGTGGCGCCGAAGGTCTTGGCCAGCTCGATACCTTCGTTGATGACGACCTTGTACGGCACGTCCAGGCGATTGCGCAGCTCGTAGGTGGCCAGGCGCAGGATGGCCAGCTCCACCGGATCGATCTCTTCCAGCGCGCGGTCCAGGCAAGGGGTGAATTCCTCGTCCAGATCGGTCTTCAGGCGCGGCACGCCGTGCAGGATCTCGTGGAAGTAGGCGCCGTCGACATCGCTGAAATCGTTGTCGGTACGGAAGGTCGCCTCGATCTCGTTAAGCGGCTGGCCAGCCATCTGCCAGGAATACAGGGCCTGCACCGCGAGGCTGCGGGCCTTGCGACGCATGGCGATCTTGTTCGGCTTGGCGGGCTTTGCCGGCTTGTTGTCAGGCGTACCGCTGTCCTGGCTCACTTGGCCTCCAGCTGCGACAGCAGGCTCACCATTTCGAGGGCAGACAGGGCGGCTTCGGCGCCCTTGTTGCCGGCCTTGGTGCCGGAGCGCTCGATGGCCTGTTCGATGGAGTCGACAGTCAGCACGCCAAAGGCGACCGGCACGCCGAACTGCAGGGAAACCTGCGCCAGACCCTTGGTGCACTCACCAGCTACGTATTCGAAGTGCGGGGTGCCACCGCGGATCACCGCGCCGAGGGCGATGATGGCGTCGAACTCGCCACGCTGGGCGACTTTCTGTGCAACCAGCGGGATTTCGAAGGCGCCCGGAGCGCGGATCACGGTGATGTCGCTCTGGGCGACGCCGTGGCGCACCAGCGCGTCGATGGCGCCTTCCACCAGGCTTTCCACCACGAAGCTGTTGAAGCGGCCAACCACCAGGGCGAAGCGGCCTTTGGGGGCGATGAAGGTACCTTCGATGGTCTTCAGGGTCATGGGCAAGTCTCGTCTGTTAAAGAGCCGGAGCGTCCAGCGACGCTCCGCAAATAGGGTAGAAGAACGGCACCGCCGTGCCAGGGCACGGCGGCGAGGTTCATTCAGCGGGCAGGTATTCTACAACTTCCAGGTCGAAACCGGATATCGCATTGAAGCGCATCGGTGCCGACATCAGGCGCATCTTGCGAACACCCAGGTCGCGCAGGATCTGCGAGCCGGCACCCACGGTGCTGTAGGTGGTGGTCGGCTTCTGCACCGGCGCTGCGGTGTTGGTGATCTCGCGCACATGCGCCAGCAGGTCGTCGCCGCCAACCTGATGGCCCAGCAGCAGGACCACGCCGGTGCCGGCCTCGGCCACCTTGGCCATGGCCGCGCGCAGGCTCCAGCGGCCCGCCTGGTTGACCATCAGCAGGTCGCGCAGCGGGTCGGGGTTGTGCACACGGACCAGGGTCGGCTCTTCCGGGCAGACGTTGCCCAGGGTCAGCGCCAGGTGCACGTCGCCTTCCACGGAATCGCGGTAGGTGATCAGCTTGAACTGGCCGAGTTCAGTATCCAGCGGCTGCTCGGCGAGGCGCTCGACGGTGCGCTCGTGGATCAGCCGGTAATGGATCAGGTCGGCAATGGTGCCGATCTTGATGCCGTGCTGCTGGGCGAACTCTTCCAGTTCCGGGCGCCGGGCCATGGTGCCGTCGTCGTTCATGATCTCGCAGATCACCCCGGACGGCTCGAAACCGGCCATGCGCGCCAGGTCGCAGGCCGCTTCGGTGTGACCGGCGCGAGCCAGTACGCCGCCGGGCTGCGACATCAGCGGGAAGATGTGGCCGGGGCTGACGATGTCGGCGGCAACGGCGTTCTTCGCGGCGGCGGCCTGCACGGTGCGGGCGCGGTCTGCAGCGGAAATGCCGGTGGTGACGCCTTCGGCGGCCTCGATGGAGACAGTGAACTTGGTGCCGAAACCGGAACCGTTGCGCTGCACCATCAGCGGGATACCGAGGCGCTCGCAGCGCTCGCGGGTCATCGGCATGCAGATCAGGCCACGAGCGAAGCGGGCCATGAAGTTGATGTCTTCGGTGCGGACACACTCGGAGGCGATGATCAGGTCGCCCTCGTTCTCGCGGTCCTCGTCATCCATGAGGATGACCATCTTGCCCTGACGCATGTCGTCGAGCAGTTCTTCAATGCTGTTGAGTGCCATACGGGGAAGAGCCTTATCAGTGTTTCATGAAGCCGTTTTCGGCCAGGAATGCTTCGGTGATGCCACCGGCGCCGGCAGCGGGGTCCGCCGCCTTGTCGCCGAGCAGCAGGCGCTCCAGGTAACGCGCCAGCAGGTCCACTTCGAGGTTGACCAGGCGACCACCGCGGTAGTCGGCCATGATGGTTTCCTGCACGGTGTGCGGGACGATGGTCAGCTCGAACTCGGCGCCGTTGACCGCGTTCACCGTCAGGCTGGTGCCGTCCACGGTGATCGAGCCCTTGAGCGCGATGTACTTGGCCAGCTCGCGCGGGGCGCGCACGGTGAACTGGATGGCGCGGGCATTTTCCTCGCGCTTGACGATCTCGCCGACGCCGTCGACGTGACCGCTGACCAGGTGACCGCCCAGACGCGTGGTCGGGGTCAGGGCCTTTTCCAGGTTTACCCGGCTGCCGATCTTCAGCTGTGCGAAGGCGGTACGCGCCAGGGTCTCGCGGCTGACGTCGGCCCAGAAGCCGTCGCCGGGCAGTTCGACCGCCGTCAGGCAGATGCCGTTGACCGCGATGCTGTCGCCGAGCTTGACGTCGGCGAGGTCGAGCTTGCCGGTCTTCACGTAGAGGCGCACGTCACCGCCTTTCGGGGTGATGGATGCAATGGTGCCGATGGATTCGATTATGCCGGTGAACATGAGGCCTCCCGCACGGCAAAGGCCGCTGGCCGGCAAGGCCGCGTAGCCAACTGGGAAAGATGATGCATGTGGCGAACTCCTGTTTTGGTTAAAAACAGGGCGTCTCGATCGAAGGGATTTCACGGACGCGCGCAGGCACGCCCCGATGGCTCATCCCGTTCTCTCTTCATCCGGACTATTACCGTCGGCCCCGGAATCACACCAGGTCTGCTGACCCTGGCCATCCGGCGAACCGGTCTGGACAGGCGCTCGCGGGCTAGACGCATTGCGCGCCATTACCGCCGGTGGGGACTTGCACCCCGCCCTGAGAACGTCAATCGCGGTCGTTACAGCGTCGACCGCGTGTGGCGTTTTACCACAGGCCGGCGCAAGTCGGAAGCTTCCTATTGATCGCTCCGCGCCCGGCGACACGCCGAGGACGGTGGCGCCGCCGCGCCATTACAGCGGTCGGGCGGTGACCAGCCAGTCGTCTCCCACGGCGCGGAGGTCGACGATCCTCAGCTCGCGGGATTCGCTCATGCGCTCCAGCGGCAGCTCCAGCAACGGGCGCGCCGAGGAGCCGAGCAGCTTGGGCGCCATGAAGATGCTGTACTCGTCGACGAGGCCGAGGCGGGCAAAGGCACCGGCCAGGCGCGGGCCGGCCTCCACCAGCACCTCGTTGATGCCACGACGGCCCAGTTCGCTCAGCAGCGCCAGCAGGTCCACCTGGCCGTCGAGGCCGGCGAGGTTCAGCAGCTCATGGCCGACCACGGCGTAGTTCGGGTCGTCCTGGGTGCTCACCACCAGCGCGGGGCCGGCCTGGAAGAAGGCGGCGGTCAGCGGCACGCGCAGGCGGCCGTCGATCAGCACACGCAGCGGCTGACGCTGCGAGGCCAGTTCGGTCTGTTCAGCATCCAGCCCCAGTTCATCCGGACGCACCGTCAGACGAGCGTCATCGGTCAGCACGGTATCGGCACCGGACAGCACCACGCTGGACTGCGCACGCAGGCGTTGTACCGCGCGGCGCGCAGCCGGCCCGGTGATCCACTGGCTTTCACCACTGGCCATGGCCGTGCGGCCGTCCAGGCTCATTGCCAGCTTCACGCGGACGAAGGGCAGGCCGGTTTCCATGCGCTTGAGGAAGCCCTGGTTCAGCGCACGAGCCTCATTCTCCAGCACGCCGGAGCGCACCTCGATGCCGGCGTCAGCGATACGTCGCATGCCACTGCCAGCGACCTGCGGGTTCGGGTCCTGCATGGCCGCGACCACGCGGGCGAGGCCGGCGCCGATCAGCGCGTCGGCGCAGGGCGGCGTGCGGCCGAAGTGGCTGCAGGGCTCCAGGGTGACGTAGGCGGTTGCGCCACGGGCCTTGTCGCCGGCCTGGCGCAGTGCGTGGACTTCCGCATGGGGCTCGCCGGCGCGCACGTGCCAGCCCTCGCCGACCACCTCGCCCTCGCGGACGATGACGCAGCCGACGCGGGGATTGGGGTGGGTCGAGTACCAGCCCTTGCGTGCCAGCTCGATGGCGCGGGCCATCCAGCGTTCATCCATGCCGTTCATTCCTTCGCCGGCTCACGGGCCAGGCGCTCGATTTCCTCGCGGAATTCGTTGAGATCCTGGAAGCGGCGGTAGACCGAGGCGAAGCGGATGTAGGCGACCTCGTCAAGTTTCTGCAGCTCGGCCATCACCAGCTCGCCGAGGACCCGCGACTTGATCTCGCGCTCGCCGGTGGCGCGCAGCTTGTGCTTGATATGTGCCATCGCCTCTTCCAGCCGCTCGATGCTCACCGGACGCTTCTCCAGCGCGCGCTGCATGCCGGCACGCAGCTTGTCCTCGTCGAAGGGCTGGCGGCTGCCGTCCTGCTTGATCAGGCGCGGCATGACCAGCTCGGCGGTCTCGAAGGTGGTGAAACGCTCGCCGCAGGCCAGGCACTCGCGGCGCCGGCGGACCTGGTCGCCCTCGGCGACCAGGCGCGAATCGATGACTTTGGTGTCGTGGGCGCCGCAGAAAGGACAATGCATGGCGAGTCTTGGGCAGTCTTGTCGGAAGAAAGGGTAAGAGGCTCATGGTAGCGCATCGCCTGACCGAATAAACCCCGCTCCCCGCAGACAAGCCGCAGGCATTAGGCTATACAGGCGCCCGCCTGGAATCTGTTGCGATGGAGCCCGCCATGTTCACCCGCCTGCTCTGCCTGTCCCTTACCGTCCTGCTGGCTGCCTGCGCCAGCGAGAAACCTGCGCCGACTGCCCAGCCGGTCGCCGTCCCGAAGAAAGCCATGTCCCCGCTGGACGAGCCCGTGCCAGCCAACCTGCGGGCGCTCACCGGCCAGCTGAGCAGCCCGCAGGGCTTCCTTCCGGCCGGCAGCGAAGTGGAACTGGCGCTGCTGGTGATCGACCAGCGCGACCGCCCGCAGCAACTGCTCTCCAGTGAAAAGATGATCGCCACCGGCCAGGCCCTGCCGTTCCGCGTGGTGTTCAACCCAGAGTCCTTCCCGGCCGGCGCCCGCGTCGAACTGCACGGCCGCGTCTCGCAGTCCGGCCAGTTGGCCTGGCGCCTGCCGCCGGTGCGCATCACCCAGCCGGAAACCCGCGCCCTGGGCGAGCTGCGCCTGGTCAGCGCACCGTGACGCCGCCGCTGTCCCTGCAGAAGGCCCTGGGGGAACTGCTCGGCGACGCGCGCCTGTCCGCCGAAACGCTGCCCGGCACCGACATTCGCCTCTGGCTGATCGACGCGCAGAACATGGACCGCGAGTTCAGCCCCGACGAAACCCGGCGCATCCTCGAAGAGCCGCCCTACTGGTGCTTCTGCTGGGCCAGCGGCCTGGTGCTCGCCCACTGGCTGGCGGAAAAGCCCGAGTGGGTGCGCGGCAAGCGCGTGCTGGATTTCGGCGCGGGCTCGGGCATTGCCGCCATCGCCGCCGCCAAGGCCGGCGCCGCCGAGGTAGTGGCCTGCGACCTCGACCCGCTGGCGCTGGACGCCTGCCGCGCCAATGCCGAACTGAACGGCGTGGAACTGACCTATTCGGCGGACTTCTTCCAGGAAGAGGACCGCTACGACCTGATCATCGTCGCCGACGTGCTCTACGACCGCGCCAACCTGCCGCTGCTGGACGAGTTCCTCAGCCGTGGTCGCGAGGCGCTGGTGGCCGACTCGCGGGTTCGCGACTTCAGCCATCCGCTGTACCAGCGCCTGGGGATTCTGGATGGCTGCACCTGGCCGGACCTGGCGGAGCCGGCCGAATTCCGCCACGTGAGCCTGTACCACGCACAGCGCGGGTGACATCGGTGCGTTGGGTGGGACGATCGCGGACAACGTCCGCTCCTACGCTCCTTGCGTGGACCGATGCACCGTGCAGGAGCGCCCCATGGGCGCGATCGCGGGCATGACCCGCCCCTACAGGGCAATGCTGACGCCCGGCATCTGGGTTGTTTCCGTTCCAGAGCGCCCCCACTTATAGTGGCAACCACCTTCATCGCCCCACTCGATTCGAGATTCCCCATGAGCGATACGCCCTACATCTTCGACGCCAGCATCGCCAACTTCGATCAGGTCGTCATCGAGAACTCCTTCCACAAGCCGGTCCTGGTGGACTTCTGGGCCGACTGGTGCGCCCCGTGCAAGGCGCTGATGCCGCTGCTGGCGCAGATCACCGAGTCCTACCAGGGCGAACTGCTGCTGGCCAAGGTCAACTGCGACGTCGAGCAGGACATCGTGATGCGCTTCGGCATCCGCAGCCTGCCCACCGTGGTGCTGTTCAAGGACGGCCAGCCGGTCGACGGCTTCGCCGGTGCGCAGCCCGAATCGGCGATCCGCCAGATGCTCGAGCAGCATGTGCAGCCGCCTGCCCCTGCCGCCGGCAACCCCCTGGAGCTGGCACAGACTGCCTTCAACGAAGGCCGCTTCGCCGAAGCCGAAGCACAACTCAAGGCGCTGCTGGGCGAGGACAATACCAATGCCGCCGCGCTGATCCTCTACGCCCGCTGCCTCGCCGAGCGCGGCGAACTGGGTGAGGCAGAGACTGTGCTCGACGCCGTGAAGAGCGACGACCACAAGCAGGCGCTGGCCGCCGCCAAGGCCCAGCTGACCTTCCTGCGCCAGGCCGCCGACCTGCCCGACGCCGCCACGCTGAAGACCCGCCTGGCCGCCGATGCCAACGACGACGAAGCCACCTACCAGCTCGCCGTCCAGCAACTGGCCCGCCAGCAGTACGAGGCTGCGCTGGATGCCCTGCTCAAGCTGTTCGTGCGCAACCGCAGCTACGGCGAGGACCTGCCGCGCAAGACACTGGTTCAGGTGTTCGACCTGCTGGGCAACGACCACCCGCTGGTAATCGCCTACCGCCGCAAGCTGGCGAACGTTCTCTACTGATCCCCGCGACAGAACCACCCTTGCAGGAGCGGATGCGCTTCGATCCAAACCATAGGGCGGATAACGCTACCGCGTTGTTCGCCCTACCGGAGCGCGCCGTGAACGCTTTACTCTTCGACCCAGTTGAACACCTGCACGCCCTCGCGCACCTCGATCTTCACCTTCGGGCTGTGCCGCAGGCGCACCAGCAATCCCTTCGCCGCCCCTGAGCTGCCCGCCAGTGCCGCCAGCTCGTCCAGCAGTTGCGGCCCCTCGCTGCTGCCGCTTCGACGCAGCAGATCCTGCGCCGCCAGCCACAGCTGATCCACCGGCGCACTTGCGGCCGGTGCCGGCACAGCCGTGGCCGCAGGCGCCGCGGCAATGGCCGGCAGGTTCTGCGCCAGCCGCGCCCAGTCGTCGTCATCCATCTCCACGATCAGGTCCACCGGCCACTCGCCGATGGTGCCCTTGATTCTCAGCATCGCCCTTCTCCTCGCGGCCTTTCGCGCATGCTCCCACGGGCCATCGGCAAACGCACGCTAAGCTGGCGTTAATAATTAACCTGTTATAACGTAACAAATTCATTCATCGGACCGGAGTTCCTCCATGCGCCCCCTGCTCCTCGCTGTCGCCCTGCTGCCTCTCGCCGCCCACGCCCACGACGAACATGAACACGGCAGCCTCGGCAAGCACGAGCATGGCGTCGCCCAGCTCAACGTCGCTCTCGACGGCAAGACCCTGGAGCTGGAGATGGACAGCCCGGCGATGAACTTCGTCGGCTTCGAGCATGCCGCCACCAGCGACGCCGACAAGGCCACGGTCGCCACCGTCCAGGCCCAGCTCAAGCAGCCGCTGCAACTGCTCGCCCTGCCGGCCTCGGCCAAGTGCAGCGTGCAATCGGTGGAGCTCTTCAGCCCACTGTTCGGTGACGCGCCCAAGGCCGACGACCATGACCATGCCGACGGCGACCACGACGAACACGACGGCCACCACCACGCCGACATCGACGCCCACTACCAATTGACCTGCGCCCAGCCGCAGGACCTGGCCTCGCTCGATTTCGCCCCGCTGTTCAAGCGATTCCCGGCCACCCAGAAGATTCAGGTACAACTGATCGGCCCGAGCGGCCAGCAAGGTGCAGAATTGACTGCCGCCAACCCGACCCTGAACTTCTGATACCGACCCGTTGAAATGACCGCACTGCTCGAACTCGACAACCTCGGTTTCGCCTGGCCCGGCCAGGCGGAGCTGCTGGACATCCCCAGCTTTGCGCTGGCCCGTGGCGAAACGCTGTTCCTCAAGGGCCCATCCGGCAGCGGCAAGACCACCCTGCTCGGCCTGCTTGGCGGCGTGCAGCGCCCACAGCGCGGCAGCGTGAAGCTGCTCGGCGAGGACATCGCGCAGATGAAATCGGCGCGCCGCGATCACTTTCGCGTCGACCACACCGGCTACATCTTCCAGCAGTTCAACCTGCTGCCGTTCCTCTCGGTACGGGAAAACGTCGAGCTGCCCTGTCATTTCTCCCACAGCCGCGCCGAGCGGGCGACCCTGCGCCACGGCAGCGTGGACAAGGCCGCCCAGGCGTTGCTGGAGCACCTCGGGCTGGGCGATGCGGCGCTGGTCGAGCGCCGCGCCGACAGCTTGTCCATTGGCCAGCAGCAACGGGTCGCCGCCGCCCGCGCCCTGATCGGCCAGCCGGAGCTGGTGATCGCCGACGAGCCGACCTCGGCGCTGGACGCCGACGCCCGCGAAGCCTTCCTCCAACTGCTGTTCGCCGAATGCCGCGAGGCCGGCGCCAGCCTGCTGTTCGTCAGTCATGACCAAAGCCTGGCACCGCTGTTCGACCGCAGCGTCTCGCTCGCCGACCTCAACCGCGCCGCCCGCGCTCCGGGAATCTGAGCATGTACCTGTTGCGCCTGGCGCTCGCCAGCCTGTCCAACCGCCGCTTCACCGCGCTGCTGACCATCTTCGCCATCGCGCTCTCCGCCTGCCTGCTGCTGGCCGTGGAGCGCGTGCGCACCGAAGCCAAGGCCAGCTTCGCCAGCACCATCTCCGGCACCGACCTGATCGTCGGCGCACGCTCCGGCTCGGTGAACCTGCTGCTCTACACGGTGTTCCGCATCGGCAACGCCACCAACAACATCCGCTGGGAAAGCTACGAGACCGTCACCCACAGTCCACTGGTGAAGTGGGCGATCCCGATTTCCCTGGGCGACTCGCACCGCGGCTACCGCGTGATGGGCACCGACACCGGCTACTTCGAGCACTACCGCTTCGGTCGCGGACAGGCGCTGGAGCTCGCCGAGGGCCGGCCGTTCGGGCAGGACCTGTTCGACGTGGTGCTCGGCGCCGAAGTCGCGCAGGCGCTGCATTACAAGCTGGGCGACAAGATCGTCCTCGCCCACGGCGTCAGCACCATCAGCCTGGTGCAGCACGACGACAAGCCCTTCACCGTGGTCGGCATCCTCAAGCGCACCGGCACGCCGGTGGACCGCACCCTGCACATTTCGCTGCAGGGCATGGAGGCGCTGCACGTCGACTGGAAGAACGGTGTGCCGGCCCGTGGCGCAGGCCGCATCAGCGAGGACCAGGCGCGCACCATGGACCTGCAGCCCAAGGCAATCACCGCCTTCCTGCTCGGCCTGAAGAGCAAGGTGGCGACCTTCACCCTGCAGCGGCAGATCAACGAATACGACGGCGAGCCGCTGATGGCGATCCTCCCGGGCGTCGCGCTGCAGGAGCTGTGGGGCCTGATGGGCACGGCGGAGAAGGCACTCTTCGTGGTCTCGCTGTTCGTCGTGCTGACCGGCCTGATCGGCATGCTCACGGCGATCCTCACCAGCCTCAACGAGCGCCGCCGCGAGATGGCCATCCTGCGCTCGGTGGGCGCACGGCCCTGGCACATTTTCAGCCTGTTGGTGGCGGAAGCCTTTGCCCTGGCGCTGGCGGGTGTGGTGCTGGGTGTCGGGCTGCTCTACGCGGGCATCGCCGGCAGCCAGGCGTACGTGCAGGCGAACTACGGCATTTTCCTGCCATTGGCGCTGCCCAGCGCCTATGAATGGTCACTGCTGGGCGGCATACTCCTGGCCGCGTTGCTGATCGGCTGTGTGCCGGCGTGGCGTGCTTATCGGCAGTCGCTGGCCGATGGCCTGTCGATCCGCCTCTGAGCCCCCCTGCGAGGAAGCCCCCATGCGCCGCCTGCTGTTCCTGCTGCTGATGCTGACCAGCGCCGCCGTCTGGGCCGCGCCTCGCGAGCTGACCTGGCCCGAGCTGATCCCCGAGGGCGCGCCGCCGCCCCCGCCGCCGGTGCCGCTGCACGATCTGTCCAAGCTCTCCGATGTCCTCAATTCGGAGAGTGGCCCGGCGGTGAAGCAGCAGACGCCCAACGCCCCGGTGGTACAGCAGCTGGACGGCCAGGAAGTGAAGATGCCGGGCTACATCGTGCCGCTGGAGGTCGATGAAGACGGCCAGACCGTACGCGACTTCCTGCTGGTGCCCTACTACGGCGCGTGCATCCACGTGCCGCCGCCGCCGTCCAACCAGATCGTCTATGTTCGAGGCGGCAAGGGCGTAAAAGTCGACGAGCTTTACCAGCCGTTCTGGATCATCGGCACGCTGAGCGTGAAACCGGTGGAAAGCGACCTCGCCGACGCCGGCTACCAGATGCAGGCCAGCAGCATCGAACCCTACGAATACACCGGGCAGTGACAGGGCGCGGCGCTTTGCCGCACCCCCGATTCCTACAAAGCCTGGGGACTTTATTGAGCCAGGTCAAAAGAGCGCTTTTAGCGCTGTCTACTATTCTGGGCACCAACACTTATACCAAAGAGATATTGGAGCTCATCATGCGTAAGTCCTGGCTCACCACCTCGCTTCTCTCACTCGCCGTCGCAGCGCCGATCGCAGCCCAGGCCGCCGACATTCGCGGCCACCAGGCTGGCGACTTCCTGGTCCGCGGCGGTTTCGCCACCGTAGCGCCGGATGACAGCAGCTCCGACATCAAGCTCGATGGCGGCAAGGTCGGCGGCACCAAAGCTACCGTCGACAGCGACACCCAGCTGGGCCTGACTTTCGCCTACCTGCTCACCGACAAGATCGGTATCGAGCTGGTCGCCGCCACTCCGTTCAAGCACCAGGTCGACGTCAAGGGCCTGAACCGCGCTACCGGCCTGACCGGCCTGGATGGAAAGCTCGCCGACATCAAGCAGCTGCCGCCGACCGTGCTGCTGCAGTACTACCCCATGGGGGGTACCAACTCCGCCTTCCAGCCGTACGGCGGCCTGGGCGTGAACTACACCACCTTCTTCGACGAAGACCTGACCAGCTCCCGCAAGGACCAGGGCTTCAGCAACCTGAAGCTGCAGGACTCCTGGGGCCTGGCCGCCGAACTGGGCATGGACTACATGCTCAACGAGCACGCCTTCGTCAACGCCGCGGTCTGGTACATGGACATCGACACCAAGGCCTCCGTCGACGGCCCGTCCGCACTGGGCGTGAAGAAAACCAAGGTTGATGTGGATGTCGACCCCTGGGTTTACATGGTCGGTTTCGGCTACCGTTTCTGACGGAGCACACATGAAAAAGGCGCCCAAGGGCGCCTTTTTCACTTTCAGGAAACCGGTATGTACCTCGAACTCAAAGCACTGCACGTCAGCCTCGCGATCATCAGCACCCTGCTCTTTCTCCTGCGCCTGGGGCTGAGCTGGTGGGGCAGGCGCCCCTCGGGCTGGCAGCGTGGTCTGCCGCATCTGATCGATACCCTGCTGCTGCTCAGTGCGCTGGGCCTGGTGCACCTGGCGATGCCCTGGCCGCTTCCGGTCTGGCTGCAGGCGAAGATCGGCCTGCTGGTGCTCTACATCGTACTGGCGGCCTTCGCCCTGCGCAGCGCATCGAAACCACGCAAGGCCCTGCTCAGCGTCCTGGCCCTGGGGTCGCTGGCCAGCATCTTCTACCTGGCGGTCAATAAACCCTGGTGGTGATCAGCTGCGCGAGGCCCTCCGCCAGCGGCGTGGGCGCGTCCAGGCTGTAGCGCTGCTGCAGGCGGCGATTGTCGGCACGGGAATGGCGGATGTCGCCGTGGCGCGCCGGCTGGTAGGTGATCGGCGGCAGCCCACCGGTGAGCTTGCCGATTTCGGCCAGCAGTTCGTTGAGGCTGGTGGACTGGTCGAGGCCGACGTTGATCGCCGACTCGGCCACCTCGTCCGCCAGTAGCGCCTTCACCAGCAGCTTCACCAGGTCGCCGACATAGATGAAGTCGCGGGTCTGCTCGCCATCGCCGAACACGGTGATCGGCAGGCCCTGCTCGGCGCGCCGGGCGAAGATGCTGATCACCCCGGAGTACGGCGAGGAGGGATCCTGGCGCGGACCGTAGACGTTGAAGAAGCGGAAGATCGCCGGCTCCAGCGCGTGCTCGCGACGATAGAAGTCCAGGTAGTACTCGCTCGAAAGCTTGTCCGAGGCGTACGGCGTCAGCGGCGCCTTGACCACGTCCTCGTCGATCGCGGTGCCTTCGCCGTTCTGGCCATAGACCGCCGCGCTGGACGCGAACAGCACCCGATGAATGCCCTCCTGGCGCATGGCCTCGCAGAGGTTCAGGGTGCCGATGAAGTTGGCGCGGTGAGTCCCAACCGGGTCCTCCACCGACGCCTGCACCGACGCGATGGCGGCCAGGTGCACGACGCCCTGGCAACCGCCCAACGCGCCGCGCAGCGCAGCCTCGTCGGCAACGTCACCGACGATCAGTTCGACGCGGCTGTCGAGATTCTCGCGCTTGCCGGTGGACAGGTCGTCCAGCACGCGCACGGCGAAGCCCTGCGCGAGCAGTGCGTCTGCCAGATGGGAACCGATGAACCCCGCGCCGCCGGTGATGAGGATGGGCTGCGCGGAGGGGGAAAGACGATCAGACATGGCGGTAATAACGGTCCAGCAGGGCGGGCAGGCCGGCACGCCAGGCGCGCGGCTTGATACCGAAGGTGTGGAGGATTTTCTTGCAGGCGAGCACCGCGTGCTGCGGCTCGTCACCGGCATCCGGGCGCGCGGCGTGAGCCTGCGGGCTCGGTTCCTGGACGGCCAGGGCGCGGAAGGCGCGGGCTTCACCGAGCACCACCTGGCCGAGGGACAGCGTGGTCGTGGCCTCCAGGCCGCCGTAGTGGTAGGTGCCCCACAGCGGCGCCTGGCAGTCGAGCTGTTTGAGTACGGAAAGGATCACCCGCGCGGCGTCGTCCACCGGGGTCGGGTTGCCGCGCCGGTCGTCGGCGAGGAACAGCACCTGCTCCTTCTCGGCGCGCTCGAGGAAGCGGCCGAGCACGCCTTCGGCGCTATCGTCCAGCAACCAGCCGAAGCGCAGCAGCACGTGCCGCGGGCAGGTTGCCCGCACCCACTGCTCCATGCGCCACAGCGCCTGGCCGCGCGGGCCCAGCGGCAGCGGCTCGTCCTTCTCGCTGTAGGCGGTGGCGCGGGCGCCATCGAACACGCGGTAGCTGGAGGGCTGGATCAGCAGGATCTCGTGGTGCTGGCAGAGTTCGGCCAGGCGCTCCACCGCGCGCTCCTGGCTGGCCAGGCGAGCGGCGTCGACAGCCTCGGCCTGGAACCAGTCGTAGTAGTACGCGAGGTTGATCACCGCGTCGGGGCGGGTCTCGTCCAGCAGGACGGTGAGGCTGGAAGCGTCCCAGCCCTGTTCGGGCGGCCGGGGGGCGAGGAAGCCGATGTCTTCCTCGGCACCAAGGCGGATCAGCGCCTGTCCAAGGGCATTACCGCCACCCAACAGCATCAGGCGCATGCGCATATTCTGGGGGTCACTCGAATCCGTGGGTTACCTCCGGCACGCGAGGCGCCGGGGGATGATGCCCGCATTTTTCCTGTGCCCCGGCACAGCGTCAAGCTTGGCCGACCCGCTGCAGCCTTCGCCGCGCGCGGCGGCGCCTGTCTAGGAGCGGCGGCGGAACAGCGGACGCGGCTCGATCACCGAGCGGCCGTAGAGCACGCTCAGGCCCGCCAGGCCCTTCAGGGCGTCCTCCACCGACTTGTCCTCGCGCACGGCGAAGGCGTCGAAACCGCACTGGCGCAGGTGTGCCAGCTGGTCGCGCAGCACGTCGCCCACCGCGCGCAATTCCCCGCGCCAGCCGAGACGGCTGCGCAGCAGGTAGGCCAGGCTGTAGCCGCGGCCATCGCGGAAGCTGGGGAAATCGATAGCAATCAGCGCCGGCTCCTTCAGCCGCCAGATCAGGTCCTCGGGATCCTCCTCCGGCGCCAGCCAGACACCGAATCCCGTGCCGGACTCCAGTGCCAGCCAGCTCTTCAGCGGCAGGATCAGTTGCCCCTCGGGCAGTGCGTCGGGCACCTCGCGCAGCAGCGTCCAGGCGTCCTGTGGCGCCAGCTCGGCCACACCGTCCCGCAGGCGAATCAGATTGTTCATGCCGGCACCTCCGCCTGGCGGTAGACCCGCGCCTTGAAGGGTTCCAGACCGATGCGTTCGACCGTTTCGACGAAACGCTCGCCGGCGCCGCGCTGTTCCACGAAGGTCTGCACCAGCGCCTCGATCACGTCCGGCACCTCCGCCGCGCTGAACGACGGGCCGATCACCTTGCCCAGCGCACTCTTCACACCCTGAGCGCCGCCGAGGGTGATCTGGTACCACTCGCTGCCGTTCTTATCGACGCCGAGGATGCCGATATTGCCGATGTGGTGATGGCCGCAGGCGTTCATGCAGCCGGAGATGTTGAGGCTGAGATCGCCCAGGTCGTGCAGGTAGTCCAGGTTCTCGAAACGCTGCTGGATGCCCTGGGCGATGGGGATCGACTTGGCATTGGCCAATGCGCAGAAGTCGCCGCCGGGGCAGGCGATGATGTCGGTCAGCAAGCCCTGGTTCGGTGTTCCCAGCCCGGCCGCGCAGGCTTCCTGCCAGAGCGCGTGGAGGTCGGACTTGCGCACGTCCGGCAGGACCAGGTTCTGCTCATGGGCAACGCGGATCTCGCCGAAGCCGAAGCGCTCGGCCCAGTCGGCCACCTGCTCCATCTGCTCGGCGGTGGCATCCCCCGGCGGCGCCTCGGCGCCCGGCTTGGTGGAGAGCACCACGCTGGCATAACCCGGCACGCGGTGCGGGCGCACGTTGCGTGACACCCAGCGGGCGAACGCCGCGTCCGTGGCCAGCGCCGTGCCGTAGGCGAGATCGTCGGAAGGCGCGTAGACCGGCGGTTCGAAGGCGGCGGCCACACGCTGGTACTCGTCGAGGGTCAGCTGTGCCTCGCCATCGCGCAGGTGCTGCCATTCCTCCTCCACCTCACGGGAGAACGCCTCGATGCCCAGCGCCTTCACCAGGATCTTGATCCGCGCCTTGTACTTGTTGTCGCGCCGGCCGTGGCGGTTGTACACGCGCAGGATGGCCTCGACGTACGACAGCAGGTGCCACCAGGGCAGGTCGTCGCGGATCACCTGGCCAAGCATCGGCGTACGTCCCAGGCCGCCGCCCACCAGCACCTTCAGGCGCAGCTCGCCATCCCCGGCGCGCCGCAGGTAAAGGCCGATGTCGTGCATCATCACCGCCGCGCGGTCTTCCTCGGCGGCGCAGAGGGCGATCTTGAACTTGCGCGGCAGGAACAGGAACTCGGGATTCACCGTCGACCACTGGCGCAGGATTTCCGCCAGCGGACGCGGGTCGAGGAACTCGTCGGCGGCGACACCGGCGAAGGCCTCGGTGGTGATGTTGCGCACGCAGTTTCCGGAGGTCTGGATGGCGTGCATCTCGACATCGGCCAGGCGCTCGAGGATGTCCGGCACCTGCGCCAGCTCCACCCAGTTGAACTGGATGTTCTGCCGCGTGGTGAAGTGGCCGTAGCCGCGATCGTGCTCGCGGGCGATCCAGGCCAGGGTGCGCATCTGTTGGCTGGACAGGGTGCCGTAGGGAATCGCCACGCGCAGCATGTAGGCGTGTTTCTGCAGGTACAGGCCGTTCTGCAGGCGCAGCGGCAGGAATTCCTCTTCGCTCAGCTCATCGCTCAGGCGCCGCTGCACCTGGTCACGGAACTGCTCCACCCGTTCGCGCACCAGGGCGCGGTCGTAATCATCGTATCGGTACATCGCCAGGCCACCTTCGGGTCATTGCGTAGCGGCCTGCTTCTGTCGTCGAGCGCGCTACTTCAGGGATGACCGAACTATGGCCGGCGCCTGCTGCGCAAAACAGCGGCAGATCACGCGGGAAAAACCGGATCAGATGGGCCCGGCGCCTGCCCCGGCGGGCCTGCGACCGGTTGCCGCAACAGGCCCTATCAGTCGCCCTGCCGGGCAGTGCGCCAGGCCCGTGGCGCTGCGGGGCGGAGCGATTTTCGGCATCTGATATGGTTTTTTCCGGCGAACCTGAATCTGTTTCGGGTGCAGACCGATTCGTACAGTCGCGGCGCCTCTTCTGCCTGATGGGCCACGATAATGAGCGAAAGAATCCCCGCGAAGGTCATCGAGATCGACGCACCGCAACGCTTCACCCCGCCACCCAAGCCGCTGTCGGCGGTGACCCCGACGGTCTACACCAAGCGCTTCGCCGGGCGCTTCCGCGACCTGCGGCGCCTGGGCGGCGGCCTGCTGTTCCTGCTGTTCTTCGGCACCCTGTGGTTGACCTGGAACGGCCGCCAGGCGGTGCTCTGGGACCTGCCCGAGCGCAAGTTCTACATCTTCGGCGCGACCTTCTGGCCGCAGGACTTCATCCTGCTCTCGGCGATCCTGATCATCGCCGCCTTCGGCCTGTTCTTCATCACGGTGTTCGCCGGCCGCGTCTGGTGCGGCTACACCTGCCCGCAGAGCGTGTGGACCTGGATCTTCATGTGGGCCGAGCAGGTCACCGAGGGCGACCGGAACCAGCGCATGAAGCTCGACAAGGGCCCGGCCAGTGCCGGGAAATTCCTGCGCAAGGGCGCCAAGCACGGCCTATGGCTGCTGATCAGCCTGGTCACGGCGATCACCTTCATCGGCTACTTCACCCCGGTGCGGCCGCTGGTGGCGGACCTGCTGACCTTCAGGCTCGACCTGGAGAGCACCTTCTGGGTCGCCTTCTTCGCCGCCGCCACCTACGCCAACGCCGGCTGGCTGCGCGAGCAGGTGTGCATCCACATGTGCCCGTACTCGCGCTTCCAGAGCGTGATGTTCGACAAGGACACCCTGATCATTTCCTACGATGCGGCGCGCGGCGAATCCCGTGGCGCACGCAAGAAGGACGCCGATCCCAAGGCACTGGGCCTGGGGGACTGCATCGACTGCTTCCAGTGCGTGCAAGTCTGCCCCACCGGCATCGATATCCGCGACGGCCTGCAGATCGCCTGCATCGGCTGCGCCGCCTGCATCGACGCCTGCGACTCGGTGATGGACAAGATGGGCTACGACCGCGGCCTGGTGCGCTACACCTCTGAAAGTGCCCTCGAAGGCGGCAAGACCCACCTGCTGCGCCCGCGCCTGATCGGCTACGCGGCGGTGCTGCTGGTGATGGTCGGCGCGTTCGTCTGGGCCCTGGAAGCACGGCCGCTGATCAACCTCGACGTGGCCCGTGACCGTGGCCTGTTCCGCGAGAACGCCGCCGGCGAGATCGAGAACATCTACAACCTCAAGCTGATCAACAAGACCCAGCAACCGCAGCACTATCAGCTGAGCCTCGCCGATGGCGCCGGCTACCGCCTGCAGGGCGTGCCGGAGCTGATGCTGCAGCCGGGCGAGATCCGCGACTTCGCCGTCTCGGTGGCCAGCGAAGCACAGCGCAGCGCCGGTGGCTCGGTACCGCTGCACTTCAGGGTCAGTGACGGCAACGAGGCGATCGACGCCGCCAGCACCTTCGTCTCGCCGAGGCGCTGAGCATGGCACGGGAGCTTGGCGTGACCTCCGCGCAACGCCTAGAGTGGGCGGATTCTTCCGCCCCTCAGGCCGCCGTGCAGGACAAGATGAAGCGCTACGAGAAGTTCGCCGACGAGATCGCCGGCCTGATCCGCAGCGGCGTGCTCGCCCCCGGCCAGAAGGTCCCCTCGGTGAGGCACGCCAGTCGCACCTACGGGGTCAGCGCCTCCACGGTGTTCCAGGCCTACTACCTGCTGGAGGATCGCGGGCTGATCGTCGCGCGCGCACGTTCGGGCTACTTCGTCCGCGAGCACGTGCAGCGCGCCCTGGCCGAGCCGGAAATCGCCCGCCACGACGCGCAGACCACCGAGGTGGACGTCAGCGAACTGGTGTTCTCGGTGCTCAGCTCGATCAAGGATCCGGACACCGTGCCCTTCGGCTCGGCCTTCCCGGCCCCGGAGCTCTTCCCCCTGCCACGCCTGGCGCGCTCCATGGCGCATGCGGTGCGCGACATGGACCCACGCTCGGTGGTCGCCGACCTCGCCCCAGGCAGCCACGCGCTGCGCCGGCAGATCGCGCTGCGCTACATGGTCGGCGGCATGCCGCTGCCGGTCGAAGAGCTGGTGGTCACCAACGGCGCGCTGGAAGCACTGAACCTGTGCCTGCAGGTCGTCACCCAGCCGGGCGACCTGGTCGCCATCGAGGCGCCGGCCTTCTACGCCAGCCTGCAGGTGCTCGAACGCCTGAAGCTGAAGGCCGTGGAAATCCCCGTGCACCCGCGCGAAGGCATCGACCTGGACGTGCTGGCCGACAGCCTGGCGCGCCTGCCGATCAAGGCCTGCTGGTTCATGAGCAACTTCCAGAACCCGCTGGGCGCGAGCATGGCCGAGGACAAGAAGCGCGCCCTCGCCGGCCTGCTGGCCAGGCACCAGGTGCCGCTGATCGAGGACGACGTCTACGCCGAGCTGTACTTCGCCGCCCAGGCGCCCAAGCCGGTGAAGGCGTTCGACAGCGACGGGCTGGTGATGCACTGCAGCTCCTTCTCCAAGAGCCTGGCGCCGGGTTACCGGGTCGGCTGGGTTGCCGGTGGGCGCTACGCCGAACAGATCGAGCGGCTCAAGCTGATGACCAGCCTGTCGGCCTCGGTGCCGGCCCAGGCGGCCATCGCCGACTACCTGCAGCACGGCGGCTACGACCGCCACCTGCGCAAGCTGCGCCACGCCCTGGAAAGCCAGCAGCACGCCATGCTCGCCGCCGTGGCCCGGCACTTCCCCGCCGCGACTCGCGTTACGCGGCCCAGCGGCGGCTACTTCCTGTGGCTGGAGCTGCCCGAGCACATCGACGCGCTCAAGCTGTTCCAGCTCGCCCTGGCCCAGGGCATCAGCCTCGCGCCGGGGCCGATCTTCTCCGCCACACGCCGCTTCGGCCACTGCCTGCGACTGAACCACGGCCATCCGTGGACGGCGACCAGCGAGCACGCCATGGAAACCCTCGGACGGATCATTCACTCTTTGTAGGGCTACGCTGCAGGACTGATCCGCACATTCGGAAACGTTCTGCACCTATGCGGCAAGTTGTCGCAGGAATACGCTGTCAGGCAGGAAACCCGGACGAGGGAAGCTGCCATGGATGCGGAAGGCCTGACGATCCTGCTGACGGTGTGCGCCGCACTCGGCGTGCACCTGTGGGTGCGCTGGTACCTGCGGCGCGGTGTGATGCCGCGTGGGGAACCGTGGCTGGCGTGAACGACTGGGCGTGACCAGCGGCGACTGCCCTGACGGCAGCGCGTACGGCTCCCCACACCATGGACGGCCCGATGAACCTCTGGCAGCGCGACCTCAGCCATTCCCCCTACGCCGATCCGGTGCGCGCCGAGCAGCTCGACGTGCTGCGGCGCAACTCGCCCTTCTCCATCATCGCCGCCTACCTGGTGGCCGGCCTGACCACCTGGGTACTCAGCGGCGCGCAACCGCCGATCCTCCTGCTCGCCTGGTTCGCCGCGCAGACCGTCCTCGGCGCGTTGCGCCTGTGGCTGCTGCGCCGCTATGACCAGCTGCGCGAGGCCGGTGCCAGCGCACGGCGGCGCTGGCTGGTCCGGGTCATGTTCACCACCGGCCTCTCGGGCCTGCTCTGGGGGTTGCCCGCCGCCTACTGGATGACGGTGCTGCCTGCGTCACTGCAGATGTATGTGGTGGTGGTCCTGCTTGGCCTGGGCACCGGCGTGATGAACGCCTACAGCATCGTCCTGCCGCTGTTCTACCTGTTTATCGCGCCGGCCTTTACCCTGCCTTTCGCCACCCTCCTGGTACTGCTGCCCGACGCCCTGAGCAAGACACTCGGCGCGGCGGCACTGATCTACGCCGTCACCATCTGTGCCTTCGCCTACCGCTTCCACGCCACCCTGGTGGACTCGCTGCTGCTGCGCTTCGAGAACATCGAGTTGCTGCAGAAGCTCAGTGTCGAGAAAGAAGCCGCCGAGCGCAGCGACCAGGCCAAGACGCGCTTCCTCGCCGCCGCCAGCCACGACCTGCGCCAGCCCACCTACGCCCTCGGCCTGTACCTGGGCGCCTTGCAGAAGCAGCAACTCGACGACACCAGCCGCAACCTCGTCGAACACATTTCCCGCGCGCTGGCGGCGCAGGGCTCGCTGTTCGACGCGCTGCTGAACATCTCGCGGCTGGATGCCGGCATCGTCCAACCCAATCCGCAGTCGTTCTCCCTCGCCGAACTGCTGGAGCGCATCGCCGAGGATTGCGGCGTGCAGGCGACCGACAAGGGCCTGAGCCTGCGTGTGCGAGCGGGCGCGCCCTTCGTCAGATCCGACCCGGCGTTGCTCGAGCGCATCCTGCGTAACCTGGTGGAAAACGCCATCCGCTACACCGAGCGCGGCGGCGTGCTGATCGGCTGGCGTCGCCGCGGCCGCCTGGTGCGCGTGGAGGTCTGGGACAGCGGGCCGGGGATTCCCGCCAGCGAGCGGCGCAAGGTGTTCTGGGAGTTCCACCAGTTGAACAACCCCGAGCGCGATCGCAGCAAGGGCCTCGGCCTCGGACTGGCCATCGTCCAGCGCACCGCCAGGCTGCTCGATCACCCGCTGGCCCTGCACTCGCGCGAGGGCCACGGCAGCGCCTTCATGATCAGCCTGCCCCGCGCCGCTGCCGTGCAGCCGCGCCAACCGGACCTTGCTCCCCCCCGCGAGGTGGTGGGCGTCGACAAGCTGATCTACGTGATCGAGGACGACGCGGAGAACCGCGAAGGCCTGCGCCTGCTGTTCCAGAGCTGGGAGTATCGCCACCGCATCGTCACTGACGTTGCCGACCTGCTGGACGACCCGCTGGCAGCACACGAGAAGCCCGACCTGATCATCAGCGACTACCGCCTGCGCGACCACCAGACCGGTCTCGATGCCATCGAGCGGCTGCACCGTCACTACGACGACGACTGGATCGCCGCCATGCTGGTCACCGGCGATACCGACCCGCGCCTGCTCGCCCAGGCCGCCGCCCATGGCTGGCCGCTGCTGCACAAGCCGCTGGCGGCCGAGCAGTTGAAGGCGCTGATCGACGAGCAGTTGGGCGAACGCGAACCGCTGGACGACCAGGCCGAGCAGTACCTGTAGGAGCGAGCTGGCTCGCCAACGGAGTTGACCGGCGATACCGAAGCTGAGGCGGCTCGCGAGCAAGCTCGCTCCTACGAAAAGCTGCCTCCTTGCCCCGATGAAGAGCAACTAAGACCGATACAGGTGCGCATGCCCCGCGCTGTACAGCGACGAATCGGCAAAACCCTCCGCGCCCAGCACCTGGCCCACCAGGATCAGCGCCGTACGCCGGAAGCCCTTGGCCTCTGCCTTGGGCAGGATGTCGCCGAGGGTGCCGGTGACCTGGTCCTGGTCCGGCCAGCTGGCACGGTGGATCACCGCGATGGGGCAGCCCGCGCCGTAGTGCGGCAGCAGCTCGGCGACGATGTTCGCCAGCTGGCCGACGCCCAGGTGAATGGCCAGGGTCGCGCGGTGCTGCGCCAGCTCGGCCAGCGACTCGCCCTCGGGCATGCGCGTCTTGCTCGCATAGCGCGTGAGGATCAGCGTCTGGGAAATCTCCGGCAGGGTCAGTTCGCAGCCGAGGATCGCCGCGCAGGCCGAGGTAGCGGTGACGCCGGGGATAATCTCGTAGGCAATGCCCCGCTCGCGCAGGTGGCGAATCTGCTCGCCGATGGCGCCATACAGCGACGGGTCGCCAGAGTGCACACGCGCCACGTCCTTGCCTTCGGCCTCGGCCTGCGCCAGCAGCTCGACGATCTCGTCCAGGTTCAGCTCGGCGGTATTCACCACACGCTCGGCGCTATGCCCATCCAGCACCGCCGGCGGGACCAGGGAACCGGCGTAGAGGATCACCGGGCAGGTGCGGATCAGCCGCTGGCCCTTGACCGTGATGAGTTCGGGGTCGCCCGGGCCGGCGCCGATGAAGTAGACCGTCATGACGGCTCCTGTGCGGATTCGACGGGGATGAAGGCCAGCGCGCAGGTGGCCTGCTCGCTGCGACGCTTGCCCACCAGCAGGCGTGCCGGCGCGCCACCCTGAGCCTCGGCCTGCAGCAACGCCGCAGCCTCGGCCACGCTGGCACTGCCAGTGGTCGCGCGCACGACGTCCGACGGATCACCCAGGCGCTTCTCGCAGGCCGCGAGTTGCGGCGGCGTGAATAGCACCAGCGGCAGGTCGAGGGTGGCTGCCAGGGCAGTCAGCCCCGCTTCGTCAGCCTTCAGCGTGGCGCTGGCCAGCGCGGTGAGGTTCGACTCGTCGAGACCTGCTTCGGCCAGCGTATCGCGCAGCAGGGCTTGCAGTTCGTCGAGCGGGCAGCCGCGGCGGCAACCGAGGCCGGCAACCAGCGTCATGGTCGCTCTCCTTGCAGATGAAAATAAAAACCCCGCAGACGGCCGGGCCGGCTGCGGGGTCGAGCATAGCGCCTGGATCAGGCCGAGGGTGCGAAGCGACGGAACAGCCAGGCAGCGATCAGGCCGAGTGCAGCCCAGAACACCGCGTTGGTGACCAGCGAGGCGACGATGAACTCGTGAGCCAGGCTTTCCGGTGCGAGGCTGGAATGCACGTCCGGTTGCGGCGCACCGATCACGTGCGGCACCACCAGCAGGGCGAGTCCGACGATACGTAGCGCCCAGTGGCGGCCGAACACCAGCAGCGCGAGACCGGCGGCGGTGGCGGCGGCAGTGCCGATCCACCAGGTCTGACGCAGGGCCAGGTCGGCGGCGGCGGTGCCGGGGACTTCCGGCGGCAGGCCGAGGGACGGCGCCAGGGTGAACACGGCGAAACCGGCGAGGCCCCAGAGCAGGCCTTCGGAGGTCTTGCCCGGCTCACGCAGGGTGAACAGGC
>CBIGPF010000017.1:0-57727 GCA_966191535.1 uncultured Pseudomonas sp.
CGATGGCCTTGTCCGGCAGCTGGCGGTCGGTGATGTAGCGATGGCTGAGCTTGGCGGCGGCGATGATCGCGCCGTCGGTGATGGTGACGCCGTGGTGCACCTCGTAGCGCTCTTTCAGGCCACGCAGGATGGCAATGGTGTCTTCCTCGCTCGGCTCATCGACCAGCACTTTCTGGAAGCGGCGCTCCAGGGCGGCGTCCTTCTCGATGTACTGGCGGTATTCGTCCAGGGTGGTGGCGCCCACGCAGTGCAGTTCGCCACGGGCCAGGGCCGGCTTGAGCATGTTGCCAGCGTCCATGGCGCCCTCGGCCTTGCCGGCACCAACCATGGTGTGCAGTTCGTCGATGAACAGGATGATCCGGCCTTCCTGCTTGGACAGCTCGTTGAGCACGGCCTTCAGGCGCTCTTCGAACTCGCCGCGGAACTTCGCGCCGGCGATCAGCGAGCCCATGTCCAGCGCCAGCAGGCGCTTGTCCTTCAGGCCGTCGGGCACTTCGCCGTTGACGATGCGCTGGGCCAGGCCTTCGACGATGGCGGTCTTGCCGACGCCGGGCTCGCCGATCAGCACGGGGTTGTTCTTGGTACGGCGCTGCAGGACCTGGATGGTCCGGCGGATTTCGTCGTCACGGCCGATCACCGGGTCGAGCTTGCCATCCTCGGCGCGCTTGGTCATGTCGACGGTGTACTTGTCGAGCGCCTGGCGTGAATCCTCGGCGTTCGGGTCGTTGACTGCCTCGCCGCCGCGCAGGTTGGCCACGGCGTTTTCCAGGGCCTTCTTGGACACGCCCTGGCTGGTCAGCAGCTTGCCGAGCTTGGTGCTGTCGTCCATGGCGGCGAGCAGCACGAGTTCGCTGGAGATGAACTGGTCGCCCTTCTGCTGGGCCAGGCGGTCGGCCTGGTTGAGCAGACGCGCCAGGTCCTGCGACAGGTTCACGTCGCCGGTGGGATTCTGGATCTTCGGCAGCGTGTCCATCTCCTTGTTAAGAGAGGAGCGCAGCGCCGGGATATCGAAGCCGACCTGCATCAACAGGGGCTTGATGGAGCCGCCCTGCTGCTCGATGAGCGCGGACAGCAGGTGTACCGGCTCGATGGCCGGGTGGTCATGTCCAACGGCCAGGGACTGGGCATCGGAGAGTGCAAGCTGGAGCTTGCTGGTCAAACGGTCGATTCGCATGAGGGTCGTCCTTCCTTTCTATAGCGGGCCGGAGCGATGAGTGCCCCTGGTCACGACTAACCCGCCGGGATGCCAGATAGATAAGGACGATTTTGGTCGGTTCAAGCCATTTGGCCATGACACCCGTCAGTTAGTGCCTTGGAAAGGGCCTCCGGAACGGAGTTGAACCCGTAGGAGCGAGCAAGCTCGCTCCTACGAACAGACGGTCAGGCCAGCCAGATCAGACTGGCCAGGCGGCCGGTGCGGGCGCTGCGGCGGTAGGAATAGAAGCGCTCGGTGTCGGTGAAGGTGCAGAAATCCCCCCCGTAGACGGCAGTCACACCCTTTGCCGCAAGACGGATTCGCGCCAGCTCATAGATGTCGGCCATGAATTTGCCGGCGTTGGTGCTCGGCACGAAGGCGCGGTCGGCTTCGGCATGCTCCGCCAGGAAGGCTTCACGCACCTCCGATCCGACTTCGAAGGCCTGCGGGCCGATGGACGGGCCGAGCCAGACCAGCAGCTCCGCCGGGGCGATGCCCATGGCATCCACCGTCGCTTCCAGCACGCCACCGGCCAATCCGCGCCATCCGGCGTGGGCTGCACCCACGCGGGTACCGGCGCGGTCGCAGAACAGCGCCGGCAGGCAGTCGGCCGTCATGATGGTGCAGGCAATGCCGTGCGTGGCGCTCCAGCTGGCGTCCGCGGTGACGACGACCGACGGATCGGCCTCGACCACCTCGATGCCATGCACCTGGCTCAGCCAGGCCGGCTGACAGCCCAGCTCCGCGGTCAGGCGACGGCGGTTCTCGAGCACGGCGGACGGCTCGTCGCCAACATGGTCACCCAGGTTGAAGCTGTCGAAAGGCTCC
The DNA here is from genome assembly GCA_966191535.1 of uncultured Pseudomonas sp. Lineage (GTDB taxonomy): Bacteria > Pseudomonadota > Gammaproteobacteria > Pseudomonadales > Pseudomonadaceae > Pseudomonas. Next base: position 2,024 of record CBIGPF010000017.1, read on the forward strand.
GCGCTGACGCCACCGGCACGGGTCGTCACGCAGGCGCGGACATTCGCCGGAGCCGGCCAGTCAGGCGTCAGCCAGAGGTTCATACGAAGGACTCGTTGTCCTGCCGCAGGAGACTCAGCAGCCAGGTGAAGTCATCCGGCAGCGGCGATTCCCACTTCATGCGCACGTTGGTCGCCGGGTGATCAAGTTCCAGGAAGCGCGCGTGCAGGGCCTGGCGCGGGAAGTCACGCAGGGACTCGACGAGGGTCGGGCTGGCACCCGGCGGAATGCGGAAACGCCCGCCATAGGTGGGGTCGCCCACCAGCGGGTGGCCGATGTGCGTCATATGGACGCGGATCTGGTGGGTGCGCCCGGTCTCCAGCTTCACCCGGGTGTGGGTGTGCGCGCGGAAGCGTTCCAGCACGCGGTAGTGACTGATCGCGACCTTGCCAGTCTCGATCACCGCCATCTTCTGCCGCTGGACGCCGTGACGGCCGATGGGCGCGTCGACAGTGCCGCCGGCGACGATCACGCCGGTGACGATGGCTTCATAGATGCGGCTGACGCTGCGAGCCTGCAACTGGGCCACCAGGTTGGTGTGCGCTTCCAGGGTCTTGGCCACCACCATCAGGCCGGTGGTGTCCTTGTCGAGGCGATGCACGATGCCCGCGCGCGGCACGTTGGCCAGGTGTGGCACATGGTGCAGCAGTGCGTTGAGCAGGGTGCCGTCCTGGTGGCCGGCGGCGGGGTGAACCACGAGGCCGGTCGGCTTGTCGATGACCAGGATGTGGTCGTCTTCATAGACGATGTCCAGCTCGATGTCCTGGGCGACCCATTCCCCCTGGGCCTCCAACTCGACATCGAGTTCCAGGCGCGAGCCGGCATGGACAATGTCGCGCGGACGCAGCACGGCGCCGTCGACCTTGAGACGGCCGTCCTTGATCCAGCCAGCCAGGCGGGAACGGGAGTGGTCGGAGAAGAGCTGAGCGGCGACCTGGTCGAGACGCTGACCACCGAGGTCGAACGGCACTTCTGCCGCGAGTTGGATGATATCGGACATGACGGGACACGAAGGGCGCGCGGCCTTTTGGTTCGGCTGCACGCTGTGGTTAAATACGGGGCCTTTGTCCCAGGGGTATCCCTGGGGCGCCAATCATAACAGACGGTTGCGGCCGCGACAGCCGACCGTCCAGGGACGCAAGCCGCCATGCAAGTGAAACACCTGCTGCTGATCGCCACCCTCGCCTTCGTTACCGCCTGCTCCTCCAAGGGCGAGAAGGTGGATGAGAACCTGAGCGAAAGCCAGCTGTACCAGCAGGCACAGGAAGACCTCAATAACAAGAGCTACACCAACGCCGTCGCCAAGCTGAAGGCGCTGGAGTCCCGCTATCCGTTCGGCCGCTACGCCGAGCAGGCCCAGTTGGAGCTGATCTACGCCAACTACAAGAACATGGAGCCCGAGGCCGCCCGCGCCTCCGCCGAGCGCTTCATCCGCCTGCACCCGCAGCACCCGAACGTCGACTACGCCTACTACCTCAAGGGCCTGGCCTCCTTCGACCAGGACCGCGGCCTGCTGGCGCGCTTCCTGCCGCTGGACATGACCAAGCGTGACCCGGGCGCCGCCCGCGACTCCTTCAACGAGTTCGCCCAGCTGGTCAGCCGCTACCCGAACAGCCGCTACGCCCCGGACGCCAAGGCGCGCATGATCTACCTGCGCAACCTGCTGGCGGCCTACGAAGTGCACGTCGGCCACTATTACCTGAAGCGCCAGGCCTACGTCGCCGCCGCCAACCGTGGCCGCTACGTGGTCGAGAACTTCCAGGAAACCCCGGCCGTCGGCGATGGCCTGGCGATCATGGTCGAGGCCTACCAGCGCCTGGGGCTGAACGACCTGGCCGATTCGAGCCTGGAAACCCTGAAGGCCAACTACCCGGACAACCCCAGCCTCAAGGATGGCCAGTTCGTTCCGCGTGAAAACGAAGCCGACAACCGCTCCTGGCTGGCCAAGGCTACCCTGGGCCTGATCGAGACCAACGACGCCCCGCCGCACATGGAAACCCAGGCATCCAAGGACGTGATCAAGCAGTACGAGGACGCCGAGCAGCAGATCCCGTCCGAGCTCAAGCCGGAAAACCAAAGCGACGTGCAGGAAGAACAGCACGAGTCCGAAGGCAACGCTGGCAACAGCGACCGCTCCTGGTTCAGCTACATGACCTTCGGTATCTTCGACTGATACCGACTGGTTCGACGAAAAAGGGAGGCTTCGGCCTCCCTTTTTCATGCTGGAAGGATATGGGCACTTTTTGCCGCACCGGCACCGGCTCACTGTCCGCCACCGCCTGGCTTGGATAAACTGCCGCTCTTTGAGCACAAGGGATTGCCATGACCCGTCTGCTGTTCTGGATTGCCCTCTTCGCCTTTGGCTGGTGGCTGTGGCGCAGGGCCACCCGCCCGGCGCGCCCCGCGAAGAAAACCAAGGCCGACGAACAGGCCTCGCCCATGGTTCGCTGCGCCCAGTGCGGGGTACATGTGCCACAGAGCCACGCGCTGCAGGACGAGAGCAAGTGGTACTGCAGCCGCGCGCACCTGGAACAGGACCACGCCGACCGTGGCCGCTGAAGGCATCTCCCTCACGGGCCAGGGCCTGCGGGTCCTGCGCCTGTACCACCTGTACCGCCTGACCATCGGGCTGGTGCTGGTGCTGCTGATCTCCAGCAGCCTCGACGACGACCTCCTCAAACTGGCCCACCCCGAGCTGTTCCACGTCGGCTGCTGGGTCTACCTGGTCCTCAATATCCTGATCGCGGTGCTGATGCCCACCCCGCGACAGCTGTTGCCATTGTTCATCCTCGCAGCGCTGGACATCCTCCTGCTCAGCGCCCTGTTCTATACCGCCGGCGGCATTCCCAGCGGTATCGGCAATCTGATGGTGGTCGCCGTGGCCATCGCCAACATCCTGCTGCGCGGGCGCATCGGCCTGCTGATCGCCGCCATCGCCGCCATCGGCCTGATCTACCTGACCTTCTACCTGAGCCTGAGCCAGGCCACGGCCCTGAACCATTACGTACAGGCTGGCGGCCTGGGTGCATTGAGTTTCGCGTCGGCCCTGCTGATCCAGGCCCTGGCGCGGCGCCAGCAGGTGGTCGAGACCATCGCCGAGCAGCGCGCCACCACCGTGGCCAACCTCGAAGAGCTCAACGCGCTGATCCTGCAACGCATGCGCACCGGCATCCTGGTGCTGGGCGATCGCCATCGGATCCTGTTGGCCAACCAGAGCGCGACAACCCTGCTGGGCGGCCACGACTTGCCCGACCACTCGCTGGCCGAATACAGCCCGCAACTGGTCTCCAGCCTGCAGCAATGGCAACAGAATCCCGCCCTGCGCCCACCGAGCCTGCAACCTCTGGAGTCCGGGCCAACCGTGCAGCCGAGCTTCATCCCGCTGCGCCGGGGCAACGAGCAGCACATCCTGATGTTCCTCGAAGACATCTCGCAGATCGCCCAGCAGGCGCAGCAGCTCAAGCTCGCTGCCCTCGGCCGACTCACCGCAGGCATTGCCCACGAGATCCGCAACCCGCTGGGCGCCATCAGCCATGCGGCGCAATTGCTGCTGGAGTCCGAAGAACTGGACAAGCCCGACCGGCGCCTGGCGCAGATCGTCCAGGACCAGTCGCGGCGCATGAACCTGGTGATCGAGAACGTCCTGCAGTTGTCGCGCCGGCGCCAGGCCGAGCCTCAACTGCTCGACCTGAAATACTGGCTGCACCGCTACGCCGGCGAAATGCGCGAGAGCCTGCGCGAAGACCAGCAGATCCACGTGGAAACCGGCCAAGGCACGGTGCAGACGCGCATGGACCCGCACCAGTTGACGCAGGTACTGACCAACCTCGTGCAGAATGGGTTACGGTACAGCACGCAGAAGAACGGCACCGGCCAGGTCTGGCTGCGGCTGTTCCGCGACAGCGAGATCGACCTGCCCGTGCTGGAAGTGCTCGATGATGGCCCCGGCATCGCTGCCGATCAGCGGGGGAAGCTGTTCGAGCCGTTCTTCACCACGGAAAGCAAAGGCACCGGCCTTGGCCTCTATATTTCCCGCGAGCTGTGCGAAAGCAACCAGGCCCGGCTGGACTACAAGACGCGTGACGAAGGCGGCAGCTGTTTCCGCATCACCTTCGCCCACCCGCGCAAACAAAGCTAAGAAGACGCAAAGAACATGAGCCGTCAAAAAGCCCTGATCGTCGACGACGAACCCGACATCCGCGAGTTGCTGGAAATCACACTCGGCCGCATGAAGCTGGATACCCGCAGCGCCCGCAACGTCAAGGAAGCCCGCGACTTCCTGGCCCGCGAGCCCTTCGACTTCTGCCTCACCGACATGCGCCTGCCCGATGGCACCGGCCTGGACCTGGTGCAGTACATCCAGCAACGTCATCCCCAGATGCCGGTGGCGATGATCACCGCCTTCGGCAGCCTGGACACCGCAGTGCAGGCACTCAAGGCCGGCGCTTTCGACTTCCTGACCAAGCCGGTAGACCTTGCCCGCCTGCGCGAACTGGTGAACTCCGCCCTGCGCCTGCGCTCCCCGGATGCCGAGGAAGCCCCGGTGGACAGCCGCCTGCTTGGCGACTCGCCACCCATGCGCACCCTGCGCAACCAGGTGGCCAAGCTCGCCCGCAGCCAGGCGCCGGTGTACATCAGCGGCGAATCCGGCAGCGGCAAGGAGCTGGTAGCCCGGCTGATTCACGAGCAAGGCCCCCGCGAGGTCCAGACCTTCGTGCCGGTCAACTGCGGCGCCATTCCTTCCGAACTGATGGAAAGCGAGTTCTTCGGCCACAAGAAAGGCAGCTTCACCGGCGCCGTGGAGGACAAGCTTGGCCTGTTCCAGGCGGCCAATGGCGGCACGCTGTTCCTTGATGAGGTCGCCGACCTGCCGCTGCCGATGCAGGTCAAGCTGCTACGCGTCATCCAGGAAAAAGCCGTGCGCGCCGTGGGCGGACAGCAGGAAGTTGCGGTGGACGTGCGCGTTCTCTGTGCGACCCACAAGGACCTGGCCGCCGAAGTGGCCGCCGGCCGCTTCCGCCAGGATCTCTACTACCGCCTGAACGTCATCGAGCTGCGCGTTCCGCCGCTGCGCGAACGTCGCGAAGACATTCCGCTGCTGACCGACCGCGTGCTCAAGCGCCTGGCCGGCGACACCGGACTGGCTGCCGCCTCGGTCAGTGCCGATGCGCTGGAGAAGCTCAAGAGCTACCGCTTCCCAGGCAACGTGCGGGAGCTGGAGAACATGCTGGAGCGCGCCTACACGCTTTGCGAGAACGACGTCATCCAGCCGCACGACCTGCGCCTGGCCGACACCAGCACCGCAGACACCGGCGGCGAAGCCAGCCTCGCGCAGATCGACAACCTTGAAGATTACCTCGAGGACATCGAACGCAAGCTGATCATGCAGGCCCTGGAAGAGACCCGCTGGAACCGCACGGCCGCAGCGCAGCGTCTGGGCCTGACCTTCCGCTCCATGCGCTACCGCCTGAAAAAACTGGGGATCGACTGATCCCCAGCCACTCTCAGACGATGGGCGTCGCGACCAGGCGCCCTTCCGGCGCGTAAGGCGTCGCTTCAATGATCGGCTGACGCGTCTGCATCAGGTCTGCCAGCAACTGGCAGGATGCCGGCGCCAGCACCAGCCCGTTGCGGTAGTGCCCGGTGTTCAGCCAGAGGCCATGATGGCCGGGCACCTCGCCAATGAAGGGAATGCCCTGCGGCGAGCCTGGACGCAATCCCGCCCAGTGATTCACCGGCTCCATGCCCGCCAGCGCAGGGATCAGTTCTTCTGCCGAAGCGCGCAAGCTTGCCAGAGCCTCACCCGACGGAGTTTTGTCGAACCCGGCGTGCTCCAGGGTACTGCCGATCAGGATATGCCCGTCACGGCGCGGAATCGCATAGCGACCTTTCGCCAGCACCATGCTGGAAAGAAACGCCGGCTCGCCACGGTAGAGGATCATCTGCCCCTTCACCGGCTCCACCGGCAGCTCCAGCCCCAGCGTCGCCAGCAGTTGGCCGCTCCAGGCGCCGGCAGCCAGGACTACCGCATCGGCAGTGAAGTCGCCCTGTGCCGTGCGCACGCCCTTCACGGTGTTGCCACCGTCCCGCAGGAAGCCGGTCACCTCGACGTGCTCCTGCACGCTCACATTCGGCAGTCGTACCAGCGCCTCGCGCAGCGACTTGGCCAGGCGCGGGTTACGCACGTTGGCCACGCCCGACATATACACCGCACGCTCGAAGCCCTGCCCCAGCACCGGGACAGCTTCGTGCACCGCGCCGATGTCCACTTCCGAAAGCGGGCGACCATGTTTTTCGGCCCAGGCCAACGCCTCGGTCTGGTCGTCGAGATCGAGCCAGTACAGGCCCGTGACATGCACCTCAGGATCGAGCCCGGTATCGGCCAGCAGACGATCACCCAGTTTCGGATAGAAGTCCTGCGACCAGTGGGCCAGGTTGGCGACAGCCGCGCTGTAACGCCACGGATAGAGCGGCGAGACGATGCCGCCACCAGCCCAGGACGCTTCGCGCCCGGTCTCGCCCCTCTCCAGCAGCACCACCTCGGCACCCGCCTGCCCCAGAGTCCAGGCAGTCAGCATCCCGACTACCCCACCGCCCACCACGATCATGTCCGGCATACCACGCCCCACATCACAGGAAAAACAACGGCCCATCGCCAGCCGCACACTATACCGGGCAGGGGGCGCCGGCGGAGCACGACAGAAGTCGGTGCGGCATCGGACCGCTCCTACAACGCCTGTCCAACTCCCTGACGGGCATGCCGTGCTCGGCAACCAATACTTCCCGCACCTCAATTGCCCGGAAGCGAACCATGCCCAGGGACCAAGGCTTCACCCTCGTCGAATTGCTGCTCACCCTCACGATACTTGCCATCGCACTATCAATCGCCGCCCCCTCATTCAGCGAGCTGCTGCACAACCAGCGGACGAGCACCGCGACCCAGGAGCTGCGCAACGCCCTGAGTTTCGCCAGGGAAACTGCCGTACACAGCGGGCAACCGATCAGCATCGCCGCCGCCAACAGTGACTGGGCCTCCGGCTGGGAGGTCTTCGTCGACTCCGCCAATCGAGGGACACGCGATACTCAACGACCACCGCTTGTCGCACACGGCCCGCTGGGCGGCATCCGTATCCATACCGACAGCACGTCCCGCCGCTACATCCACTTCACCGCGCGCGGTAATGCGATCCAGCCAAACGGAGCCTTCCACTCCGGCACGCTGGCACTCTGCGGCGAGGGCCAAACGAGTCATCGCATCGTGTTCAACAAGGCCGGACGCATCCGCACCGAGGCCGGAAGCACCGAAGACCTCTGCCCTCGCTGACAGACTTCTCACACCCTGCGCGACGGGGTTCACAGAACCCCAGAAGGCATGACCGAACATCACCCTAATACGAACGGTCATCCATAGAAAAAAGACATTTCCCACACGACTAGGCAGCATTGCCACTATCGAAAATGTGAGGAATGCGCCATGTCGCGCCCCAAGGAGCAAGCCGGGCTTACGCTGGTGGAACTGGTCACCGTGATCGCCATCATCGCGATCTTAGCCTCCATTGCCTTCCCGAGCTTTCAGCACACGCTCGCTAGCAATCGAGTGACGACCACCTCCAACAACCTGCTGGGTCTGCTGCAGCTCGCCCGCAGCGAAGCGATGACCATGGGCAGGACGGTGACCGTCTGTCCCAGCACAGACCAGAGCACCTGCACTCAGGGCGCCACTTGGAGCAACGGCATGATCGCTCTGCGCAACGGCAGCAACACCCCTGTGCGGGTGGTGCCGAACATCAGCAACGGCACCTCGATCAGCGCCAACAGCGGATCGAACAGCGTCAGCAGCCTGACCTTCAATGCCAACGGCACCATCAGCTCCGCCACTACTTTCGGCATCTGCAACAGCAGCGGCAACGTCGCACGGCAGATCAACGTCAATCTGCTCGGCCATGCCGCCATCGTAGCGGGGCAATGCCCATGAAACGCCAATCTTCCGGTTTCACCCTGCTCGAAGTAATGATCGCGATGTTGATCCTCGCCATCGGCCTGCTCGGAATGGCCAGCTTGACTCTTACCAGCCTGCAGACCAACCAAGGGGCCTACGCTCGCACGCAGGCCACCACCCTGGCTTACGACATCGTCGAGCGCATGCGTGCCAATCGCCCACAGGCGGAAATCGCCAGCTCCCCATATTCGCTCACCAGCGGCGCCCCGGCGGACAGCGCGAAGAACTGCCGCGACTCATCCTGCACTCCCTCACAAATGGCCGCCTGGGACAAGGCGCAATGGTGGGCGGATCTTCAGACCAGCATTCCAGGCGCCACAGCCACCATCACCCAGATATCCGGCAGGAGTTACCAGATCAGGGTGAGCTGGAACGAAACCTCCCTGACCAACAGCACTGATAACACCGCCGGTACGCTGACCTACAACCTGAGAGTCGACCTATGAGAGAGGCGTATCCATACCTTGCCGCCGGCCACCAGCGGGGCTTCTCCCTCATCGAGTTGATGGTGGCGATCGTTCTCGCCAGCCTGCTGATACTGGGCGTGACCCAGTTGTACTCCAACTCGGCGGCGACCGATCGCACCAACTCCGCATTGGCCCGCGTACAAGAGAGCGGCCGCACCGTACTCGAACTGATTCGCCAGGACGCCTGGCGCGCGGGATTCGAGGGCTGCATCAACCCGCTCACGCTGATCAAGGTCGGCGACGTGACCTTCCCCGACGACGTGGTACTCGCAAAATCCGACCCATTGGGCGTGACCTTGCGTTATGCATCGCGAGAAAGCACCAGTACCGCCTTCCCCCAGAAGGACTGCGACAACAGCCAGTTGTATCTGCATGACGTCACCTACGCCAACTGCTCGGGCGACCAGGGCGGCATCTGCGTCAGCAGCAACGGCGGTACGGCCACCCAGCTCACGAGCGATGTCACCATCAGCTCGATCCGTTACGGACTGCCGAACCAGGCGGGCACCTCTGTTAACTGGACGGATAGCCCGGCAACCGAAGACCTCAATCGCGTCACCTCGCTCCAGGTATCGGTGCGAGCGACAGACACCAAGCAGAACATTACCCGCGACTTCAGCTCCACCGTCCAGATCAGGAATCGCTCGCAATGACTTCCCGCGCCCCGCAACGAGGCATGGCCTTGCTGGTCAGCCTGATGCTCTTGCTGCTGCTGACGGTAATCGCCATCAGTGCCGCCAGCATGTCCTCCGTACAACAGCGCATGGCGATCAACAGCCAGAACCAGAACGTCGCCTTCCAGGCGTCGGAGAGTGGTCTCGCTGCATGGATCACGAATTACGTGAAGACCGGAACGGCACTGAGCACTGTTTCGGATCCGGCACCCCTGAAAGACGGGGACACCGTGGTGGCGAAGTACGCCGTGTCCTCTTCCGATCCAATCATCGTGCCGCCGGGCATCGGTAGCTCCATCGGCACCGAGAACCCCGAGTTCCGCACCTATCCCATCACCAGTCTTGCTGTCGCCTGCGGCAGTGACACCAGCGCCTGCGATCCCGCTACCGACAACGGTCATGCGCGCGCACGTCACCTGCAAGGCTATGAACAACGCCGGGTCAAATAACAGGAGCGCCCATGAACAGAATTCCGAAACTCCGCGCCCTGCTGACCGGCATGCTCGCCTCTGGCCTGCTGTCCTCGGCAACCCTGAGCTACGCCGACGACACCGAAATCTTCTTCGGCGGACCGGCCATCGATAGCGGCATCCGTCCCAACGTGCTCTTCGTTCTGGACAACTCCGGCTCCATGGCCTGGCGGACAGACAGCAACGAGAACCCTTACGGCAGCCAATCTTCGCGGATGACCATCCTCAAGGGTGCTTTCTCCGACATCATCCAGAGCGTCAAAGGCATCAATGCCGGCGTAATGGTGCTGAACTCGCGTACCGAGTACGACGGCACACGCATGGTGTTCCCGGTGGAGAACATCGACGACATCATGCCCAGTTCGGTGACCCAGGTAGCCAATGCGCCTGAGCTTCTGGACAGTGTCGGCGACGGCACCGAGCGCACCGACGTTAGCAGCACACCGGTGCTGGACGATCCCAGCCTGGTCATGGGCTTCGTCGGCGTCAACATCGACACGCCCGGCCTGAAGGACGTGCCACTCACCGGCTCCAATGCGTTCTTCAGCACGACAGCCGCCGGCAACGCCCCAGCAAAAACGGATTACGCATGTAACGTCGTTCCGAACACCACCACCAACCGGGCCAACTGCCGCGCCGCGAACAACGTCATGAACATCCGCGGTACCTCCACCACCGGGATGACCGCGCTGTTGCTGATCAAGTCGGTAAACCTGCCGTCGGATGCGACTATCCAGAGCGCCTACCTGCAGCTGAGTCCAACCGCGACGAACAACAACCTGCCGACGCTGAGCATTCGTGTGCAGCAGAGCAAGGTGGTCGCGGACCTGAACGACAACCAGGTCGTCGGTGACCGTACGTTCAGCAACGCCGTGAGCGTCGCCGCGCCGAGCTGGAGCAATGGTAACGCTGTACAATTCAACATCACCTCGCTGATCACCGCCCTCAAGGGCGCTGCACCCGCCAGCACGCAGATTGGCGACGTACTGCTGGCCTTCCGTGCGACCCAGAACCGGGATTACACCTTCTGCGCTTCGGGTTGCTCGAACGCCGCCGCTCCGCGCCTGATCATCAACTACACCACACCCAGCACCCAAACCCAGACACGCGTGGGTGCGATGCGTTTCGAGAACGTCTCCATTCCCCAGGGCGCAACGGTCACCAAAGCACAGCTGGACTTCGTTCCGGCCGCCTCCAACTACGACCCCGCCACCTTCGAGGTCAAGGCACAGCTGAGCACCGATGCTCCTGTCCTCACTACCAGTGAGCATTTCGTCAATCGCACCAAGACAACGGCGGGGACTACTTGGGTTGCCCCGGAGTGGACGACGGAAAACCCGCCTATCTATCAGGAGGGGCCGAACGTCACTGCACAGGTCCAGGAAGTGATCAACCAGACCGGCTGGTGCGGCAACAATTCCATGGCCTTCTTCCTGAGGCCCACCGCAGGAACCGGTTCGAGGACCGCCTATAGCTACGACGGCGGCGCCGGCCTGCAACCGCGCCTGACCATCAGCTACACCGGCGGTGAAAATGGCTGCCTCAACCCGATCCTGGAAGCACGGGTTACCGACCAGAAGAACGATGCCTACGAGAACCGTAACGGCACCATGAGCCTCGCGGGCAACAACCTGACGCTGAACCGTTCCTATGTCGGTGCTCGCTATGAAGGTCTGGCGCTCAAGCGCAACGCCAGCATTCTGGACGCGCGGGTCATCCTGACACCGAGTTCCACCTCCAGCTCGCCCAACGCGTCGACGACGATCAGCTTCGAAGCGGCGGACAACTCGGCGGCGTTCACCTCCGACACCAGCAACCTGAGCAACCGCAATCGCACCAGCACCGCCACCTGCGCCATCAACAATGCTGGCGGCGGCTGGACTGCCAACTCGTCGTACATCTGCCGCGACGCAGGAATCAAGACCGCGCTGCAATCGGTCGTCAACCGCAGCGGGTGGCAACCGGGCAACGCTGTCACACTCTTGCTCAACCAGGGCTCGGATACCAACCTGAGCGTTCGCGCCTACGAGACCAACCCGTCGCAGTCGATCAAACTACGCATCAAGGTGGCCAACGGTGGACTTGGGGTCAGCACCAACACCGTGCGCAACCACCTGGATGCCCTGGTGCAGAACATGACGGCCAAGGACGGTACGCCGATCGTGCCGACCTACCTTGAGGCCACGCAGTATCTGCGAGGCGAGCGCAGCGGCTACAGCTCGCCGATGACCAGCGCCTGCCAGGCCACCCACGTCGTGATACTCACCGACGGCCAGGCCAACAACAACACCAGCGACGCCAAGAACGCTATCGGCAGCCTGATCGGCAAGAGTTGCACCGGCGATGCCAGCGACGATGGCGAACGCTGTGCACGGTCACTGGCCGGCTGGCTGTCCGCCAATGACCAGTCCGCATTCGACGGTGACAACTACTTCATCACCCACACCGTCGGTTTCGCCCTGGATGCCAGCGGCGGTACGGCCAGTACCAACATCAAGAACTTCCTGCGCGACGTGGCCAGCAACGGCAAGGGATCGTTCTATACGGCCACCGATGCGGCCCAGCTGTCGGCGGCATTCAACGCCATCATCCAGCAGGTATTGGCCACCGACACCACCTTCGTCAGCGTCAGCGCCCCGGTGAACTCCTTCAACCGTGCGGACAACAAAGACGAGCTGTACTACTCGCTGTTCAAGCCGTCCGAAAATGACCGCTGGGCGGGCAACCTCAAACGCTACCGCTTCGCTACACCCGCCGGCGATACCTCCATCGCGCAGATCGTCGACGCGGACGGCTCTCCGGCTATCGATGCCAACACCGGCTTCTTCCGCAACACGTCTCGCAGTTACTGGAGCAACCCGGCCGACGGCAACAACACAGCTGCCGGCGGTGCTGCGGCTATGCTGCCGGAACCGGCCAGTCGCAAGTTGTATACCTATACCGGCTCCACGCTCACGGCTCCGGTCACCCTGAGCACCGGCAACAACAACCTGATCAGCACGGCGAACACGACCTTGACCGCGGAGCTGCTGGGAGCCGCCGATGCCACTGAACGCGCCAACCTGATCAGCTACATCCGCGGTACCAACCCGGCGGACGGTGAACAGCGCAAGGCCATGGGTGACCCGCTTCACTCCTCGCCCCGCCTGGCAACCTGGGGCTGCAATACCGACCTGGCCAGCGATGGCAGCTGCAGCGACGCCGACCAGAGCGTGGTGGTGTCCAGCAACGAAGGTTACCTGCACGTCGTCAACTCCAAGACCGGCGCCGAGCAGATGGCCTTCATGCCCAAGGCCTTACTGGGCAACATCAAGGCGCTGTACAACAACACCCGCTCCACTAGCCAGAAACCGCGCCCGTACGGTCTCGATAACACCGTCACCCTATGGGTCAACGATGCCAACAACAATGGTGTGATCTACGGCGGCAAGAATCTGCTGACTGGCAAAGCCATCGATGGCCTGAACAACGGCGAATTCATCTATGCCTACGTCACCATGGGTCGTGGCGGGCGTGACCTGTACGCCCTGGATATCACCGACCGGAGCGCACCGCGCCTGATGTGGCAGATCCTCGGCGGCACCACCAGTGGCTTCAGCAAGCTCGGCCAGACCTGGTCGGCCCCAGTGAAGACGCAGATCCAGGTGGGCACCGCCAGCGACAGCAATCCGCCCACGGATGTGCTGATCTTCGCTGGCGGCTATGACGTCGACCAGGACAACGCCAGCGTCCGCACCAGCGACGACCAGGGCAATGCGCTGTACATCGTCGATGCCAAGACCGGCGCGCTGATCTGGTCGGCCAGCAACGACAGCTCACCCACCAAAGTTCTGAGCAAGATGAACTACAGCATGCCAGGGCGTGTGCGAGTCCTCGACCTGCAGAAGAACACCCAGGGCGCGCTGATCTCGGACAGTCAGCAGTTAGCCGACCAGATCTTCATCGGCGATCTGGGTGGCCAGATCTGGCGCTTCTACATCAATAACGGCAGCAGCGGCGCAAACCTGGTCACTCCAGGCGGGAACAGCGGCGACGGCGTCTTCGCCAACATAGTCCCGGCGGACACCACCAGCGAAACCACTGCCGATCGCAAAGCCAAGCTGCGCCGCTTCTACAACGAAGTGGATGTTGCCCTGCTCAATGACAGCGGTACCCTGGCGCTCGCAGTGAACGTCGGCTCCGGCTATCGTGGCCACCCGCTCGACAAGAATGCCCAGGACCGCTTCTACTCGTTCCGCACCCAGAACATCACCAAGCCGGCCAGTGGTAACGAAGGCACCATCACCGAGAGCGACCTGTACGACGCCACTGCCAACCTGGTGCAGAAGGGCACCGCTGACGAGAAGGCCGCCCAACTGGCCACCCTGAAGGCGGCCAAGGGCTGGTATATCAAGATGAACAGCCAGGACGGCGAAAAAGTCCTGACCCGTGCAGTAACCCTCAACGGCAAGTTGTTCTTCAACACCTACCAGCCCACGGCAGTCTCCAACTCCTGCCAAGCTGCCGTTGGGTTGAATCGCTCCTATGAGGTGAACATCCTCGACGCAACGCCGACCATCGTGGACAGCAGCGACCCCTCCGATCGCTTCAAGAACAGCCTGGCCAACGGTGGCCTCGCGCCTGACCCTGTGGTCTTCTGCCAGGGCTCCAGCTGCTACGTGAACGCCGCAGGCACCGGTTATTCAGTAACTGGCCAGAACGGCAATACCACCGGCCAGTTCAAGCGAGTCCTGCTGGACAACGACCCCCGCTCGTTCTGGATCGACCAGACCCCATGAGCCCAACAGACCAGGTTGCAAGCATGCACAAGGAACAAGGTTTCACGCTGATCGAGCTGATGATCGTAGTCATCGTCATCAGCATCCTCTCGGCCATTGCCTTCCCCAGCTACCAGAGCTACGTGAGGCGCAGCGCCTGCGAGGACGGTAAAGGCGTGCTGCAGGGCGCTGCCAATGTGATGGAGCGCTACCGTGCCCAGCACAACACCTATTCATCGGCGCAAGCGACGGACCTTGGGGTCTACCAGGCTGCTCCGGTGGACGGCACCAAGAAGAACTTCACCATCGCCCTGAGCGGCCTGAGCGACACAGGCTACACCCTGACCGCCAGCGCTACCGCAACGGGCGTACTGAAGGGCAAGGGCACGCTGACACTCAACTCGTCAGGCGCCCACTCCGGCACTGGTGAGCTGACAAACGCCTGGGGCAGCTGCAGCGGTATCTGATACCGCGTCCAATAAAAAACCCGCTTGCGCGGGTTTTTTATTGGACGGTAAACGCCTTACAGCGCTTTCACCCGCAACTCCTTGGGCATCGAGAAGGTAATGTTCTCCTCCCGCCCATCCAGCTCCACCTCAGGCTCCGCGCCCCAGTCACGCAACTGCTGGATCACACCGCGCACCAGCACTTCCGGGGCCGATGCACCGGCGGTGATACCGATGCGCTGCACGCCATCGAACCACTCCTTCTGCATATCCTCGGCGCCATCGATCAGGTAGCCGGGCGTGCCCATGCGCTCGGACAGCTCGCGCAGGCGGTTGGAGTTGGAGCTGTTCGGGCTGCCCACGACCAGCACCAGGTCGCACTGGTCGGCCAGTTCCTTCACCGCGTCCTGACGGTTCTGGGTGGCATAGCAGATATCGTTCTTGCGCGGCCCCATGATCGCGGGGAATTTCGCGCGCAGGGCGTCGATCACCTTGGAGGTGTCGTCCATCGACAGCGTGGTCTGGGTGACGAAGTGCAGCGCCTCTGGGTTGCGAACCTCCAGCGCAGCGACGTCTTCCTCGTCTTCCACCAGGTAGATCGCGCCGCCATTGGAGTCATCGTACTGACCCATGGTGCCTTCCACTTCCGGGTGGCCTTCGTGGCCGATCAGGATGCATTCGTGGCCGTCGCGGCTGTAACGCACAACTTCCATGTGCACCTTGGTCACCAGCGGGCAAGTGGCGTCGAAGACCTTCAGGCCGCGGTTCTCGGCCTCCTTGCGTACCGCCTGGGAAACGCCGTGGGCGCTGAAGATGACGATGGTGTCGTCCGGCACCTGGTCGAGTTCCTCGACGAACACGGCGCCGCGGTTGCGCAGGTTCTCCACCACGAACTTGTTGTGCACCACTTCATGGCGCACGTAGATCGGCGGGCCGAAGACGTCGAGGGCGCGGTTGACGATCTCGATCGCCCGGTCGACGCCGGCGCAGAAGCCGCGGGGATTGGCGAGTTTGATTTGCATGGTGGCCTCGGGTGGACGTGGGCGTCCCGGAAGCTTAATCGGGAATCCTGGCCGCGCGAGCTAGAGCCAGACTAGGCGGAGATACTCGGGAAGTGCGGAGTTTGCTCCAGCAAATGAGCAATTTCCCGAGTGTCTCCAACGACGTATGGCCGACACGCAGCCGGTCAGCGGTCAGGCTGGTTGTACGTCGATAATATCCACTTCAAACGCCAGCGTTTTACCGGCCAGCGGATGGTTGAAATCGATGGTGACGTGCTGCTCGTCGAACTCCTTCACGATGCCCGGCAGTTCGGTCTTGGCGGCATCGTTGAAGATCACCAGCAGGCCTTCGGCCAGCTCCATGCCTTCGAACTGGTCGCGAGGCATCACCTGCACGTTGGCCGGGTTCGGCTGGCCGAAGCCCTGCTCCGGCTCGATGGTCAGGGTGCGCTTGTCACCGACCTTGAGGCCGAACAGTGCCTGCTCGAAGCCCGGCAGCAGATTGCCGTCGCCGACCTTGAAGGTGGCCGGTTGCTTGTCGAAGGTGCTGTCGACGACGTTGCCGTCATCGAGTTTCAGGGCGAAATGCAGGGTGACCTTCGAGTCGCCGCCGATGCGCTGAATGGTGTCAGAGGAATCAACCATTGGCGGTCTCTCCGGAATTCTTCGATTTGAACATGTCCAGCGCCAGCATGATGGCGCCGACGGTGATGGCACTGTCGGCCAGGTTGAAGGCCGGGAAGCGCCAGCGGTCCTGCCAGTGCACGAGGATGAAGTCCACCACGTGCCCGAGGACCATGCGGTCGTACAGGTTGCCCAGCGCGCCGCCCAGCACCAGGGCCAGGGCGATGGCCAGCCAGGTCTCGCCGCGCTTGAGGCGCTTGAGCCAGACCAGCAGCACGACGCTGACCGCGACAGCGATCAGGGCGAACAACCAGCGCTGCCAGCCGGAGCTGTCGGCCAGGAAGCTGAACGCGGCGCCGGTGTTGTAGGCCAGGGTCCAACTGAACAGGTCAGGGATGACCTCGATCTGCTGGTACATGGTCAGTTCGGACTGGAAGAAGGCCTTGGTGACCTGATCCAGGACGAACACGACCACGGTGATCCACAGCCAGGGCAGGCGGCCGAAGCGATCGGCATTAGGCATAGTGACGCACCTCGCCCGCGCCATCGATGTTCTCGACGCAGCGACCACACAGCTCAGGATGCGCGGCATGGCTGCCGACGTCGGCGCGGAAGTGCCAGCAACGGCCGCACTTGGCATGGGCGGACTTGACCACCTTCAGCTTCAGGCCCGGCAGTTCGCTCTCGACCGCATCCGCCGGAGCATCGGCCAGCGGCGCAACGGTGGCGGCGGAGGTGATCAGGACGAAGCGCAGCTCGTTGCCCAGTTTCTCCAGTCGCTTGGCCAGGGAGTCCTCGGCGTAGAGGGTGATTTCGGCCTGCAGGTTGCCGCCGATGGTCTTGGCGCTGCGCAGGTTCTCCAGTTCCTTGTTCACGGCTGCCTTGGCAGCCATGACTTCGTCCCAGTAGGCGCGGTCCAGCTCGGCATCGGCCGGCAGCTCGGAGAGGCCGTCATACCAGGTGCTGAGCATCACCGACTCGGCACGCTCGCCCGGCATGAAGCTCCAGATCTCTTCGGCGGTGAACGCCATGATCGGCGCGATCCAGCGCACCAGGGCCTCGGCGATGTGGAACAGCGCGGTCTGGCAGGAACGGCGGGCAACGCTGTTCGCCTGGGTGGTGTACTGGCGGTCCTTGATGATGTCCAGGTAGAAGCCGCCCAGCTCCTGCACGCAGAAGTTGTGCACCTTGGAGTAGACGTTCCAGAAGCGATAGTCGCGGTAGGCCTCTTCCAGCTCGCGCTGCAGTTGCAGGGCGCGGTCGATGGCCCAGCGGTCCAGCGCCAGCAGCTGGTCGTTGGGCAGCAGGTCCTTGGCCGGGTCGAAGCCGGACAGGTTGGACAGCAGGAAGCGCGTGGTATTGCGGATACGACGATAGGCGTCGGCGCTGCGCTGAAGGATCTGCTGGGAAACAGCGATCTCGCCGGAGTAGTCGGTGGACGCAACCCACAGGCGCAGGATGTCGGCGCCCATGCTGTCGATCACGGTCTGCGGCACCACGGTGTTGCCCAGGGACTTGGACATCTTGCGGCCGGACTCGTCGACGGTGAAGCCGTGGGTCAGCAGTTGGCGGTACGGCGCGTGGCCGTCGATGGCGCAGCCGGTGAGCAAGGACGAGTGGAACCAGCCGCGGTGCTGGTCGGAGCCTTCCAGGTAGAGGTCGGCGGCCGGACCGCTGGGGTGGCCCAGCTCGGCGTGGGAGCCGCGCAGCACGTGCCAGTGAGTGGTGCCGGAGTCGAACCAGACGTCCAGGGTGTCGTTGATCTTGTCGTACTGCGCGGCTTCATCGCCCAGCAGTTCGGCGGCGTCGAGCTTGAACCAGGCCTCGATGCCTTCCTTCTCGACGCGCTGGGCGACGGCTTCCATCAGTTCGACGGTGCGTGGGTGCAGCTCGCCGGTAGCCTTGTGCAGGAAGAACGGGATCGGTACGCCCCAGTTGCGCTGACGCGAGATGCACCAGTCCGGACGGCCGGCGATCATGCCGTGCAGGCGCGCCTGGCCCCAGTTCGGCACGAACTCGGTCTCGGTGATGGCTTCCAGCGCGCGCTCGCGCAGGGTGGCGCCGGTCTGCGGCTGCTTGTCCATGCCGACGAACCACTGCGCGGTGGCGCGGTAGATCAGCGGAGTCTTGTGGCGCCAGCAGTGCATGTAGCTGTGGCTGATGCTGGCGTGCTTGAGCAGCGCGCCGACTTCATCGAGCTTGGCGACGATGGCCGGGTTGGCCTTCCAGATGAACTGGCCGCCGAAGAACGGCAGGTCGGCCACGTAGACGCCATTGCTCTGCACGGGGCTGAGGATGTCGTCGTTGCTCATGCCGTACTGCTTGCAGGTACGGAAGTCGTCCTCGCCGTAGGCCGGGGCAGAGTGGACCACGCCGGTGCCGGCGCCCAGCTCGACGTACTCGGCCAGGTAGACCGGCGAGAAGCGCTCGTAGAACGGATGGCGGAAGCGGATCAGGTCCAGCGCCTCGCCCTGGGCGGTGGCGATGACCCGGCCTTCCAGGCCGTAGCGCGCAAGGCTCGACTCGACCAGCTCTTCAGCCAGCACCAGCAGACGCTCGCCGGTGTCGACCAGCGCATAGGTGAATTCGGGGTGGACGTTCAGCGCCTGGTTGGCCGGGATGGTCCAGGGGGTGGTGGTCCAGATGACGATGGCGGTCGGCTTCGGCAGGCTGGCCAGGCCGAAGGCGGCGGCCAGCTTGTCGGCGTCTTCCACCGGGAAGGCGACGTCGATGGCGTCGGACTTCTTGTCGGCGTACTCGACTTCCGCCTCGGCCAGGGCCGAACCGCAATCGAAGCACCAGTTCACCGGCTTCAGGCCCTTGAACACGAAACCCTGCTTGACCATCTCGGCGAGCGCGCGGATTTCGCCGGCCTCGTTGGAGAAGTTCATGGTCTTGTAGGGATTGTCCCAGTCACCCAGTACGCCCAGGCGGATGAAGTCGGCCTTCTGCCCTTCGATCTGCTCAGCGGCATATTCGCGGCACAGTTCGCGGGTCTTGTCCGCCGGCAGGTTCTTGCCGTGGGTGGTCTCGACCTTGTGCTCGATCGGCAGGCCATGGCAGTCCCAGCCCGGCACATAGGGGGCGTCGTAGCCGGCCAGGGTCTTGGAACGAACGATGATGTCCTTGAGGATCTTGTTGACCGCGTGACCGATGTGGATGCTGCCGTTGGCGTAAGGCGGGCCATCGTGCAGGATGAATTTCGGGCGACCTTCGCCAATCTTCCGCAGCTTCTGGTACAGGCCAATATCGTTCCAGAGCTTCAGGGTCTGCGGCTCGCGCTGCGGCAGGCCGGCTTTCATCGGGAAGTCGGTTTCGGGAAGGTTCAGAGTGGCTTTGTAATCGGTCATCTCAGGGCCTGTTCAGGATCTTCAATCAAGCGGTTGGCCCAGCCAGTAGGCTCGGGCGGCGGCGATGTCGGCGAGGATGGCCGCCTTGAGTGCCTCGAGCGAGGCGAAACGCTGCTCATCACGCAGCTTCTGGTGGAACGTGATATCCAGGTGCTGGCCGTAGAGATCGCCAGCGAAATCCAGCAGATGCACTTCCAGGTGGGGCCGGCCGTCGCCATTCACAGACGGTCGGGTGCCGATGTTGGCAACCCCGTTTTGGCGCTGGCCAGCCACCATCGTGCTGACCAGGTAAACACCATTGAGCGGCGCCTTGCGGCGCTTGAGCTGGATGTTCGCGGTGGGCGAGCCCAGGGTGCGCCCCAACTTCTGCCCGTGCAGCACGCGGCCGCTCAGGCGATACGGACGACCCAGCAGGCGCTCGACCATGTGCAGGTCGCCGTCGGCCAGGTCCTTGCGAATACGCGAGCTGCTCACGCGCATGCCGTCGACTTCCACGGTGGTCGCGGCTTCGACGGTGAAGCCCTGCTCCGCGCTGGCGTTGACCAGGAAGGCGAAATCGCCGGAACGGTCGCAGCCGAAGCGGAAGTCGTCACCCACCTCCAGATGGCGAACCCGCAAGCCTTCCACCAGCACCTGGCGAACGAATTCGGCGGCCGACAGCTCGCGCAGACGGCGGTTGAACGCCAGGCAGAGGACGAAGTCGACGCCATACTCACGCAGCAGTTCGAGCTTCTCGCGCAGGCGCGTCAGGCGCACCGGGGCGGCATCGGGCGCGAAGTACTCGCGCGGCTGCGGCTCGAAGATCACCACGCAACTGGGCACGCCCAGCTCCAGCGAACGCTCGCGCAGACGCCCCAGGATCGCCTGGTGGCCGAGATGGACGCCGTCGAAGTTACCGATGGTGGCGACACAGCCCCCGGACAGGGGCCGCAGGTTGTGAAGGCCTCGAAGCAGCTGCATAGCGCGCGTATTGCTCAGAAAGTGGTCGATTATACCCACACCCGCGGCCGCGCGACAGGCAAAATGCCGTCGCCGCAAACGGATGCAATGCTTTGCCCGGCGAAGGTTACAGCACCGCGCGGCGGGAGAAGTCCCGCAGGCGGAAGCCGAGGAGCGCCAGCATACCGAAATAGGCGATCACACCAGCCACCACCAGCACACCCAGGCGCACCAGACGAATCGGCATGCCACCCTCATCCCAGGCCGGCATGAAGTGCATCATGCCGAGCAGCACGGCACACATCACCAGTACAGATACGACTAATTTGGCGATGAACCTGCCCCAGCCTGGCTGCGGGTCGAAGAGCTGGTGCTTGCGCAGCTGCCAATACAGCAGGCCGGCGTTCAAGCAAGCCGCCAGGCTGATCGCCAGCGCCAGGCCTGCATGCTTGAACGGGCCGATGAACACCAGGTTCATCAACTGGGTGGACACCAGAGTGAACAGCGCGATCTTCACTGGCGTCTTGATGTTCTGCCGTGCATAGAAGCCCGGCGCCAGCACCTTCACAAGGATGATGCCGAGCAGGCCGACCGCGTAGGCGATCAGCGCATGCTGGGTCATCAGAGCATCGTGGGCGCTGAACTTACCGTACTGGAACAACGCGACGGTCAGCGGCTCGGCGATCACCGCCAGCGCCAGGGAGCACGGCAGCACCAGCAGGAAGCACAGGCGCAGACCCCAGTCCATCAGCCGCGAATACTCGTGGCGGTCATCGCTAGCGTAGGTCTTGGCCAGTGACGGCAGCAGGATGGTACCCAGCGCCACGCCCAGTACGCCGGACGGCAGCTCCATCAGGCGGTCCGCGTAGTACATCCAGGACACCGAGCCGGCAACCAGGAACGACGCGAAGATGGTATTGATGATCAGTGAAATCTGACTGACCGAGACGCCGAGGATCGCCGGGCCCATCTGTTTGAGCACGCGCCAGACGCCGGAGTCGCGCAAGTTGACGCGCGGCAGCACCAGCATGCCGATCTTCTTCAGGTGCGGCAGCTGGTAGAGCAACTGCGCGAGGCCACCGGCCAGCACTGCCCAGCCCAGCGCCATGATCGGCGGATCGAAGTACGGCGTCAGGAACAGTGCGAAGAGAATCATGCTGACGTTCAGCAGGGTCGGCACGAAGGCCGGCACCGAGAAGCGGTTCCAGGTATTGAGGATCGCCCCCGCCAGCGAGGCCAGCGAGATCAGCAGGATATAAGGAAAGGTTACCCGCAGCAGGGAGCTGGTGAGCTCGAACTTCTCCGGCGAATCGACGAAGCCGGGCGCCGTCACCCAGATCACCCAGGGCGCGGCGAGCATGCCCAGTGCCGTAACCAGCGCCAGGATCAAGGTCAACAGGCCGGACACGTAGGCGATGAAGGTACGCGTCGCCTCCTCGCCCTGCTGGGTCTTGTACTCGGCCAGGATCGGAACGAAAGCCTGGGAGAACGCGCCTTCGGCAAAGATGCGGCGCAGCAGGTTGGGCAGTTTGAAGGCCACGAAGAAGGCGTCGGTGGCCATGCCGGCGCCGAACATGCGCGCGACGATCGTGTCGCGCACAAAGCCGAGCACCCGCGAGATCATGGTCATCGAGCTGACCGCGGCCAGCGACTTGAGTAGGTTCATAGCGTCCAGAACTGGTAGAATGGCTGCCCCTGCAGGGTGCAGCCCTGGCCTAGAGCGATTGCTCGACTGCCAGGCGAAGCGCAGCAGTGTAGGGCCGCGGGGCGAATAAATCACCCCATCCGCCGGACAGCGTGCGCCCGTCGCACCACTCGTCGGAGGCCGCGCATACCCTTGACAAGGCCCTGATGCAACGGCATTATTCGCGGCCTTAATTTATTCGCAACATCCCAAGTTTTTTTCGAGGAGCTCGACGGTGGCCAACACACCTTCCGCCAAAAAACGCGCCAAACAGGCTGAGAAGCGTCGCAGCCACAACGCCAGCCTGCGTTCCATGGTTCGTACCTACATCAAGAACGTAGTCAAAGCAGTCGACGCCAAGGACCTGCCGAAGGCCCAGGCCGCTCTGGTTGCTGCCGTACCGGTCATCGACCGTATGGCTGACAAAGGCATCATCCACAAGAACAAGGCCGCTCGTCACAAGAGCCGCCTGAACGCCCACGTGAAAGCCCTGGCCACCGCGTAAGCGTTCTGTTCTTGAAAAACCGGCCTCAGGGCCGGTTTTTTATTGCCTGCGGTTTGTTCAGCGTACCGTTATCCACAGAACCACTTTTGCGCAGGCAAAAAGAAAGGGCGGTCACCCGCCCTTTTCATTCTTACTTTTCAGGCCACGGCATGATCGGAATCGCCGTCACCGCATTCTGCGGACTGCCCTCGATCACCCGGTCGCTGTAGACCAGATAGACCAGCGCATTGCGCTTCTTGTCGAAGAAGCGCACTACCTGCATGGTCTTGAATACCAGCGAAGTGCGCTGCTGGAAGACCACCTCACCATCCTTGAGCTCACCCGAGAAGCGGATCGGCCCAACCTGGCGACAGGAGATCGACGCCTCGGCGCGATCCTCCGCCAAGCCCAGCCCACCCTTCACGCCGCCCGTCTTGGCTCGGGACAGGTAACAGCTGACACCCTGCACCTTCGGATCATCGAAGGCTTCGACGACGATCTTGTCGTTCGGCCCGACCCACTTGAAGACGGTGGACACCTCGCCGACCACGTCAGCCCGGGCCAGCGCCGGCAGCAGCATCAGCGCCGCCATCAATCCCTTGCGCATGAAGAACCTCCTCAGACGAGCACCAGGTTATCGCGATGCACCAGCTCCGGACCGTCGACATAGCCAAGCATGCCCTCGATCGCATCGGTCGGCTGACCAATGATCTTCTGCGCCTCGAGAGCACTGTAGT
This sequence comes from uncultured Pseudomonas sp., assembly GCA_966191535.1. Classification (GTDB taxonomy): domain Bacteria; phylum Pseudomonadota; class Gammaproteobacteria; order Pseudomonadales; family Pseudomonadaceae; genus Pseudomonas. The sequence continues at coordinate 25,695 of CBIGPF010000017.1, forward strand.
TCGCCAAGCCGCGAGCGATCTCGCGCCCCTGCTGATCTACACAGACCACCATTTCACCGCGACGGAAGCTGCCCTGCACGGCCTTCACACCGACCGGCAGCAGACTCTTGTGATCCTGCGACAGCGCCTTCACCGCACCATCATCGAGGACCAGGGTGCCGCGCATCTGCAGGTGGCCAGCCAGCCACTGCTTGCGAGCCGCCTTGCGGCTCTGCTCCGGCGTCAGCAGCGTGCCGAGACGCTCACCAGTACGCAGGCGATCCAGCACGCGCTCGATACGACCACCCACGATGACGGTGTGCGCACCGGAACGCGCCGCCAGGCGCGCTGCGCGCAGCTTGGTCTGCATGCCGCCACGCCCCAGCGCACCACCGGTGCCGCCCGCCACTGCATCCAGGGCAGGATCATCGGCACGAGCTTCGAAGATCAGCTCGGCATCGGGATTGTTGCGCGGGTCGGCATCGAACATGCCGTCGCGATCGGTAAGGATCACCAGCAGATCAGCCTCGACCAGGTTGGCCACCAGCGCCGCCAGGGTGTCGTTGTCGCCGAAGCGGATCTCGTCGGTAACCACGGTGTCGTTCTCGTTGATCACCGGGATCACGCCAAGATCGACCAACGTGCGCAAGGTGTTGCGCCCGTTCAGGTAGCGCTTGCGATCGGACAGGTCGTCATGGGTCAACAGCACCTGCGCGGTCTGCAGGCCATGCACACCGAAGCTGGACTCCCAGGCTTGCACCAGGCCCATCTGCCCCACCGCGGCAGCCGCCTGCAGCTCGTGCATGTCACTCGGCCGGGAAACCCAACCCAGCCGACTCATGCCCGCCGCGACCGCGCCCGAGGACACCAGCACCAGCTCGACGCCCGCGCAATGCAGCGCGACCATCTGCTCGACCCACACCGCCATGGCGTCGCGATCCAGACCGCGACCATCGGCGGTCAGCAACGCACTGCCAATCTTGACTACCCAGCGCTTCGCGCCAGTGACCTTCTCACGCATACCCTCAACCTTAGCAATCAGGCGGCTCATCCCCGCATCAACGGGGAACACTGGAGGACCCGGCTTCCTAGGTCGCCGGACTACACGCTACAACCAGAGAACTGACGACGCACCCATCACGGCACGTAGAAGATTTCCGGCCCGTCGCCGTCGTCTTCGTCATCCTCGAAATCATCGTCATCCACATCGTCGACATTCTTCAGGCCGGAGCGACGCAGTGCACGAGCATCATCCAGGGCCTGAAGGCGGGCGCGAGCCTCATCCTCGATGCGCTGATCCAGAGCGGCCAGGGCTTCGCCATAGGCCGGCTCCTCCTCGATGCGCAGGGTGCGCTCATCGAGGTACTTCATGATGTCCTGGCTCAGCGCCTCGGTGCCGTTGCGCTCCAAGGCAGAGATCACGTAGACCGGACCTTCCCAGCCCAGGCGATCGACCACGGCCTGCTTGCGACGCTCCTGCTCCTCGGGCTCGAGGATCTGGTCCATCTTGTTCAGCACCAGCCAGCGGTCACGCTCAGTCAGCGCCGGGCTGAATTTCTCCAGCTCGTGGACGATGGTTTCCGCCGCATCGGCCGGGTCGCTTTCGTCCAGCGGCGCCATGTCGACGATGTGCAGCAGCAGGCGGGTACGCGCCAGGTGCTTGAGGAAGCGGATACCCAGGCCGGCGCCTTCGGCGGCACCTTCGATCAGGCCAGGAATGTCGGCAACCACGAAGCTCTTGAAGCGACCCACACTGACAACACCCAGGTTCGGCACCAGGGTGGTGAAGGGATAGTCGGCAACCTTCGGCTTGGCAGCAGAGACCGAGCGAATGAAGGTGCTCTTGCCGGCGTTCGGCAGCCCCAGCAGACCGACGTCCGCCAGGACCTTCAACTCCAGCTTGAGGTCACGCGCATCACCGGGCTTGCCCGGAGTGGTCTGACGCGGGGCACGGTTGGTGCTGGACTTGAAGCGGGTATTACCCAGGCCATGCCAGCCACCCTGGGCAACCATGATGCGCTGACCGGCAGCGGTCAGGTCACCGATGATTTCCTGGGTATTGGCATCGATGATGGTGGTACCGACCGGCACGGGCAGGACGAGATCATCACCCTTGGCGCCAGTGCAGTCCTTGCTGCCGCCGTTCTCGCCACGCTGGGCGTCGAAACGACGGGTGTAGCGATAGTCCACCAGGGTGTTCAGGTTCTCGTCGGCCTCGAGGTACACCGAGCCGCCGTCGCCACCGTCACCGCCGTTGGGACCGCCTTTCTCGATGAACTTCTCGCGGCGGAAGCTCATGAGGCCGTTGCCGCCGTCACCGGCTTTCACGTGGATGGATACTTCGTCGACGAATTTCATTGCGAACGCCTCCCGCCGAGCCGGCGGGTTGAAAATAAGAAAAGGAGCATAGGATACAGCCAAGTCCGCGCAAACGCCCGAACCGGCAGCACCTCGCCTGGAGACGCCAGAAACAAAAAAGCCCCGTCGCGAGACAGGGCTTTTTCAGTGAGAGCTCGCTTAGGCAGCGACGACGCTTACATAGCGACGGCCAAAGGCGCCTTTCACTTCGAACTTGATCACGCCGTCGACTTTAGCGAACAGGGTGTGATCCTTGCCCATGCCAACGCCGTAGCCGGCGTGGAACTGGGTGCCGCGCTGACGCACGATGATGTTGCCTGCTTTAACAGCCTGGCTACCGAACAGCTTCACGCCAAGGCGTTTGCTTTCTGAGTCGCGGCCGTTGCGGGTACTACCGCCAGCTTTTTTGTGTGCCATGAGTCAATTCTCCTAAAAAAGGAATTAGGCCTGGATGCCGGTGATCTTGATTTCAGTGAACCACTGGCGGTGGCCCTGACGCTTCATGTGGTGCTTGCGGCGGCGGAACTTGATGATGCGCACTTTGTCGTGACGACCGTGGGAAACCACTTCTGCAGTCACTTTCGCGCCCTCCACCACCGGCAGGCCGATCTTGACGTCATCGCCGTTGGCGACCAGCAGGATGCGATCCAGGTTGATCGCTTCGCCGGTGGCGACGTCGAGTTTTTCGACCTTAAGGAATTCGCCTTCGGTGACTTTGTATTGCTTGCCACCAGTAACAATTACTGCGTACATCTGGATGTCTCCGTTAGACCTGCTCACCCGACGCTTTATAGAAAGAGAAATCGGTCGGCATGGCTGCATGGGGCCGGAAAGGACGCCCGTGCAATTGCGTAAGGCAGGATATGCCAGGGAAGTTCGGGGCCGCGATTGTACGCAAACCCCTGGTGCGGATCAAGCCCCACGGGGCCTTGCCTTGACAGCCCAAACACCGGCACCTAGCATGCCGCGCAATCTACGAGGAGCGCTGTCTTTAATGCAACCCCAGGCTTTCTATCGCGTGGTGGCGGACGACTTCACCGCCGTCGACGGCATCATCCGTCGCCAACTCACTTCCCGCGTTCCCCTGGTGGAAAAGATCGGCGACTACATCATCTCCGCCGGCGGCAAGCGTCTTCGCCCGCTGCTGGTGCTCCTCTCGGGCAAGGCCCTGGGCTATTCGGGCGATGACCTGAAGCTGCTGGCCGCCACCATCGAGTTCCTGCACACCTCCACCCTGCTGCACGACGACGTGGTCGACGCCTCCGGCCTGCGCCGCGGCCGCGCCACTGCCAATGCCCAATGGGGCAACGCACCGAGCGTGCTGGTGGGCGACTTCCTTTATGCACGCTCCTTCGAAATGATGGTCGAGCTGGGCTCCATGCCGGTCATGCGCATCATTTCCCAGGCCACCCGCGTGATCGCCGAAGGCGAAGTGCTGCAGCTGTCCAAGGTCCGCGACGCCAGCACCACCGAAGAAACCTACATGGAAGTCATCCGCGGCAAGACCGCGATGCTCTTCGAAGCCTCCACCCACAGCGCCGCTGCGCTGGCCAACGCCCAACCGGAACAATCCGAGGCGCTGCGCCTGTTCGGTGACGCCCTGGGCATCGCCTTCCAGCTGGTGGACGACCTGCTCGACTACCGCGGCGATGCCGCCAGCCTGGGCAAGAACGTCGGCGACGACCTCGCCGAAGGCAAGCCCACCCTGCCGTTGATCGCCACCATGCGCGACGGCACCCCGGAGCAGGCCGCGCTGGTCCGCAAGGCCATCCAGCAGGGCGGCAGCCAGGACCTGGAAGGCATCCGCGCTGCCGTGGAAGCCGCCGGCGCGCTGGACTACACCGCCAACCTGGCCCGCGACTACGCTGCCCGCGCCATCGACTGCCTGAAGGCGCTGCCGGACAACGAATACAAGGCCGCGCTGATCGAGCTGGCCGAGTTCGCCGTCGCCCGCACGCACTGATCCTCTGTTTCGCAACAGCCCGCCCCGGTTCACCGCGGCGGGCTTTTTGTTGCCTGTCCGTTGACCGGGAACAACAGATCGTCGCCTGCGTGAAAATTTTTCCAATTCAGACTTGCTATTATGATAATAAGAATTATTCTCATTAAACGGTCTGCACGGAGGAACACGCCATGACCTACATGATCGACGCCTGGCTGGATCGCCCGCACCCCTACCTGCGCATCCTGCATCGGGACACCGGGGAAGTCTGCGCGGTGCTGGAGGAAGAAGCCCTGGATGAGCTGCGCGAACAGGGCGGCCTGGAGCTGTCCGAGCTCAATACCAGCGAGCCGCTGGTGCTCAAGGAGCTGGTGCGCAACCTGTTCCTGTTCTGTTACGCCCGCGCGCTGCGCTAGACGTTCTTTGCGATGGCGCAGGAAGCGCCATCGGTGCGGTCGCCGCCCGGGAGGCGGCTGCACTAGGGGCCCGGAGGGACCCCGCGCAAGCCACGGCGGTCAGGGACGACCGCCGCGGACTGCACCTCTGACGAATCAGAGGATTTCCAGCAGCTCGACGTCGAATACCAGCACGCTGTGCGGCGGGATGCTGCCGACGGCCTGGCCGCCATAGGCCAGCTCGCTCGGTACGTGCAGGCGCCACTTGCTGCCGGCGCTCATCAGTTGCAGGGCCTCGACCCAGCCAGCGATCACACCGCCCACCGGGAATTCAGCCGGCTGGCCGCGCTCGTAGGAGCTGTCGAAGACGGTGCCGTCGACCAGGGTGCCGTGGTAGTGGGTACGCACGGTGTCTTCGCGGGACGGCTTGGCGCCTTCACCGGTGACCAGTACCTCGTACTGCAGGCCGGACGGCAGGACGGTCACGCCTTCGCGCTTGGCGTTTTCCACCAGGTATTCACGGCCAACAGCGGCGGCGGCTTCGGCTTTTGCCTGGGCCTCGGCCTGCATGCGCTCGCGGATCACCTGGAAGCTGGCGGACAGGACGTCGCCCGGAACACGGCTTTCAGCGCCGGCGTAGGCGTCGGACAAGCCGGCCACGATGGCGTCGAGGGTCATGCCCGGAACCGGGTTCTCGCGCAGCTGGTCGCCCAGCTGACGGCCGATACCGTAGCTGACGCGGGCTTCGTCGGTGGAAAGATTGAGTTCGCTCATGGCGGCGCTCCGCTGGGGGTTCAAAAAAGGGCCGCCAGCCTAGCACAGATGCACCGCCTCCCCCACCGCGCAGGCCTTGCGCAGCGGGAAGGAACAGGTGCCGAGCTCCCGACTCAATGCAGCGGGATGGTCACGCCAGCGCCGATGTCGCGCTCGTCGTCCATCCCGCACATCTCGTCATGCACCACGGCATGCACCAGATGGAAGGGGACGCTGGGCAGCGCGCGAAGCACTTCCCGCGCGTGGGCAACCGAACGGACGCTGATGACGTGCCCGGCCTCGTCCTGGACCGGATAGAAGCGCGCGCCCATGCGAGCCTCCAGTACGTAGATATCGCCTTCCAGCGATACAAGGTTGATCTCGTCAATGTCGCCGGCGACAGAGCGGCTGGTCAGTTCCTGCAGATTCATATGCTGCACCTCCTGCGGGTTGATCCACGCCAGAAGTCTTGTACAGCAGGCGCTCACCGCAAGCCGAAAACGCAACCGCCCGTCCGTTTTGCAACGGCCGGGCGGCATGGATGGCGCGGCGGCGCCTCAGTGGTCGTGGCGCGTGGCCTTGTCCAGGTAGCCCATGGCGAAGGCCGAGAGAACGAAGGTGAGGTGCATGATCACGTACCACATCAGCTTGTTGTCTTCGATGTTCTTGGCGTCCATGAAGATGCGCAGCAGGTGGATCGAGGAGATCGCCACGATGGAAGCGGCCACCTTGTTCTTCAGCGAACTGGCGTCCATCTTGCCCAGCCAGCTGAGCTTCTCCTTGCCCTCGTCGATGTCGAGCTGCGACACGAAGTTCTCGTAGCCGGAGAACATCACCATCACCAACAGGCCACCGACCAGCGCCATGTCGATCAGCGACAGCAGCACCAGGATCAGGTCCGCTTCGGCGATGCTGAAGATGCTGGGCAGGATGTGGAAGATTTCCTGGAAGAATTTGATGGTCAGCGCCAGCAGGGCCAGCGACAGACCGATGTAGATCGGCGCCAGCAGCCAACGTGCGGCATACAGGGAGTTTTCGACGAATCGTTCCATGGTGCTCGTAGGAAAGGTCTTGGGAAAAGGGCCGCCGAAGTATAGCGGAGGGCGTTGGCGAGTTATCCCGACTTTCTATGGATAAATATGTCTGTGGATAAATAGGTGGACGGCCACGGCATGAAGGCGTAGCGACCAGGCGCCCCGCGGCCTTCAGCGGATTGTGCAGGGGCTGCGCGATCCTCCCTCAACCCTCCGGGCGGAACTGGAAATTGCCGACATGGCGCGACCGCTCGCCGTTCAGGCGGCGCAGTTCGCCTTGCAGGTGCAACTGCCAGATGGGGGGATCCTCTGCCACGATGTAGCCCTGCTGGGCCAGGCAGTCGGAGATCGCTTCGAGTACGCCTTCGGCCACGAAAGGCCCGCAGAACGGGCCCTGCGCCTTGATGGCGGTGGGCTGCGCCCCGGACATGCCGGCGGCGCACAACAAGGTCCAGAGTCCATTCTCTCCGGCCAGCGGCCTGATCTCGCACTCGATGCGCGTGGTCAGCCCCAGACAGGGGCGGATAAGGCAGAGGTTACGCGGCATGGCGGCACCCTCGCGGTTGTCCTAGGTTCGAGACTACACCCAGGTTCCGACACGCGAAAGCGCGGATTTATCCAGTCATCTTGCAGACAACGGAGTGTAAAACGCGCGGACAGGAGCGCCGCCGCGGCGCCCTGTCCTGACGTCAATCAATCGACGTCCTTCTTCTTGCGGGCGCGTTCTTTCTCCACAGGTGCCTTTTCCACCGGCACCTTTTCTGCCTTCGGCTTGCTGGCGGGCTTGGCGGCGGCGGGCTCCTTGGCCGGCTTCTCCTTCTCTTCCTCGTCCATGCCCAGCTCGGAGATTTCCTTCAGGCGTTCGACGACACGGGCGTTGACGCTGCCCTTGGGGAAGTGGCCCTTGGCGTCCGGCGCACCGGCCGGCTCGCCGACCAGCAGGCTCAGCGCCTCGTCGGCCTGGCGCACGGCGTAGATGTGGAACTGACCGTTGCGAACAGCCTGCAGCACGCGCTCGTCGAGCATCAGGGTGGCGACGTTGGCGCGCGGGATGATCACACCCTGCTCGCCGGTCAGGCCACGCGCTTCGCACAGGCGGAAGAAGCCTTCGATCTTCTCGTTGACCCCGCCGACCGCCTGCACCTCACCGAACTGGTTGATCGAGCCGGTGATGGCGAAGCATTGGCGCAGCGGCGTGCGCGACAGGGCGGAAATCAGCGTGCAGACCTCGCCCAGCGAGGCGCTGTCGCCGTCCACGTAGCCGTAGGACTGCTCCAGGGCGATGCTTGCGGAAATCTCCAGGGGGAACTCCTGGGCGTAGCGGCTGCCGAGGTAGCCGGTGAGGATCATCACGCCCTTGGAGTGGATCGGCTGGCCGAGGTTGACCTCGCGCTCGATGTCGACGATGCCGCTGCCGCCCGGATAGACGGTGGCGGAGATGCGTGCCGGCATGCCGAAGGCGGAGTCGCCGACTTCCAGCACGGTCAGGCCGTTGCACTTGCCCACCGCGGCGCCTTCGCTGTCGATCAGGATGATGCCGGCGAGGATGTCGTCGAGAATTCGCGCCGACACACGGCCGGTGCGGGTTTCCTTGGCTTTCAGGGCCCGCTCGATGTGCCCGAGGTCGGTCACTTCCTGGCCTGCCAGCTGGCGGATGAAGTCCGCTTCGCTGACCAGCTGGAACAGATCGCCGATGCGCGCCGAGAGGCGCCCCTGGTGTTCCGCCAGCCGGGCGCTGTAGGTAGCCAGGCGCGCCACGGCCTCACGGGTGAGCGGCGCCAGGCCCTCTTCCGAGGTGCGGGTCTTGAGCAACTGGGCGAACTGCTCGAGGCTGTCCTCGGCGAGGGGGATGTCCTCGTCGAAGTCCACCAGTACGCGGAACATCTCCTGGAAGTCCGGGTCGAGGTCCTGCAGCGTGTAGTAGATCTGCCGCGAACCGATGATGATCACCTTGATGTTCAGCGGGATCACCTGGGGCGTCAGGCTCATGGCGGTCAGGCGACCAAGCTCGGCCAGGGGCGATTCCATCTTCAGCTGGCGCGATTGCAGCGCGCGCTTGAGGGCGTCCCAGACGAACGGCTCGCCCAGCAGCTTCTCTGCCTCCAGCACCAGGAAGCCGCCGTTGGCGCGGTGCAGTGCGCCGGGGCGCAGCTGACGGTAGCTGGTGTAGAGCGCGCCCTGGTCGGAGGCGTACTCGATGCGGCCGAACAGGTTGTCGTAGGTCGGGTGCGACTCGAACACCACCGGCGCGCCGCTGGTGGCGTGGTGGCCGATCGCCTGGTTCGGCGCGTACTGCTCCTCCAGGCCCTGCTTGCGTTGCGGGTCGGTGCGCTCGGCATCCACCAGTTGATCGACCACAGTCTTCAGCAGGTTGAGCTGCATGGCCTGCAGGTAGGCACTGACCCCGGAGTTGTTGTTGTACTTCTCCACCAGCGGCGCCAGCAGCGGCTGCAGCGCCAGGGTGATGGTTTCCTCGTTGAGCTGGCGCAACTGGTTGCTTGACTCGCGCTTCCACTGCGGCAGGCTGGAAAGCTCCTCGTTAAGGTGCTCCTCCAGGTCGGCGATGTCGGCGTGGAAGCGCTCGCGCTCCTCCTCCGGCAGCTGGGCGAAATCGGCTTCGTCCAGCGCCTTGCCGTCCTTCATCGGCGTGAAGGCGATGTTGGAGCTGTCGCGATAGAGGGCAACTTCCTTCTCCAGCGCCAGGCGCTCGACGGTGTCCAGGGCCTTGTCGTAACGCTGGTTGAAGGCGCGGTCGATGGCGCTCTTCTTCTGTTGGTAGGCCGGGTTCTCGAATACCGAGGGGAAGGTGGAGAGCAGGTTGTCGATCAGGTGATCGATATCGGTGCCGAACTCGGCGGCGCTGCCCGGTGGCAGCTCGATCACGCGGGGCTCGCGCGAATCATCGAAATTGTTGACGTAGACCCAGTCGGCCGGCGTCGGCAGGCGCTTGCCCTCGGCCTTCAGGTAACGCTGCACGAACGAGAAGCGACCGGTACCCGGCTCGCCCATGACGAACACGTTGTAACCCGGACGCGGCATTGCCACGCCGAACTGCAGCGCCTCGACCGCGCGCTCCTGTCCGAGCACGCCCAGGAAAGGCTCCAGTTCTTCGGTGGTCTTGAAGGGAAACTGTTCGGGGGTGAAGGGGCGGGTCAGTTCATCGGGCGCCAGGCGCAGGCCGGCAGCAACGGAATCGGGCATTGGAGGTCCTTGCTTCGGGCGGCGCGAGGCCGCGGAGATTCGTCCGCATTCTCGCGCCGCCCGCGCGCCACTGGCAAGGCAGTATTGGTGACAGTTTCAGTCCACCGCATCGGCACAGCGCAGGCAGTGCTCGGCGGCTGGCAACGCGCGCAAGCGGCGCTCCTCGATGGTCTCGCCGCAGCGCGCGCACTCGCCATAAGTCCCGTCGGCCAGGCGCAGGCGCGCCATGCCCACCAGGCGCATGCCCGCCTCCGCTTCGGCCAGCAGGGCGCGCAGGACGTCATCGTTCTGCCGCTGCTGGGCCTGCTCGGCGAAATCCGGCGAATGACTGCTGCCGAGGTCGCGGCGAATGGCCTCGGCACGTTTGGAGTACTCGGCCGCCAACTGGTCCAGCGCCGGCCGTGGATCGAAATCGACCATGACTACTTCCTCGCAAGGGAACTGATTCAAGTGTGGTCGGTTCCAAGACTTCCGCCGCTGATGCCGATCAACTGCCGGTCATCCGGGCCTATCCCGCCGAGCCAGCCATACTGACTGCGGCAGCGGTTGCCTTGACACCCGCAAGGCATTGGAGAAAAGCTCTGACCAGGCGCTGTTTTGCTGTCAGCGACTGTTCAACGGTCCCCGACCTCAAAAAGAGAGAAAAGAAGATGAAAAGGATTCTGCTCGGTACCCTCCTCGCCACCGCCTCCCTCAGCGCTCTCGCCGATGCACCCGGCAGCGACGGCTGCGGCTGGGGCAACATGCTGTTCAAAGGCCAGCGCGGCACCGCGACCCACGTCCTGGCCGCCACCACCAACGGCACCAGCGGTAACAACACCTTCGGCATGACCACCGGCACCAACGGCTGCCACACCAACGGCGCACTGACCTACGGCGGCAAGCCGATGATCGTGCTCAGCAGCATGATGGACGAGCTGTCCGAAGACATGGCCAAGGGTGACGGCGAAGCGCTGACCACCTATGCCGTGGTACTGGGCGTGAAGCCCGAAGACCGCGCGCACTTCGCCCAGGTCACCCACGAGCACTTCGCGCAGATCTTCAACAAGTCCGACGTCACCGCCGAAGACGTCTACGCCAACACCCAGGCCGTCCTGAAACAGGACAGCACCCTGGCCAAGTACGCCGAACAGGCCTGATGGCCGACGCGAGCCCGCTGCCTCCCGGCGGGCTCCCCCTTCCCCTCCAGTAGTCCACTCGATGCTCAAACGCCTGTTGCCCTGGATGGCGCTGTGCGCCTGTACCCCACTGCTGGCCTCGCCCGCGATCGACCCACAACGCCTGCAAGCGCTGGCCGACGAGCCCTACTGGCTGGCCCTGGGTCACTACGAACACGCCAAGCTCGGTGGCTGGCGCAGCTTCGTCGACGACCCGAAGTTCTTTCTCGCCAAGGACGGAGAGCGCCATCCGCAATCGGAACTGGCCGCCACCGTGAAGGCCCTCTACGCCCCGGCCAGCCTCGGCGACAAGCACGCCCAGTGCGTCTATCCGGCGCGCACCCGCTGGCTGCGCCAGCAGTTGCAGCTCGATGACCTGCCGGCGGTCGAGTGCAAGGAATTCACCACCTGGTACCAGGACATCAACCCGCACAGCGCCGTGCTGGTGTTCCCGGCCGCCTACCTGAACAGCCCGTCCTCGATGTTCGGCCACACCCTGTTGCGCATCGACCAGGCCGACGTCGACTCCGACAACACCGCCCTGCTCAGCTACGCGCTCAACTTCGGCGCCTACATCGAGGGCATGGACAACAGCATCCTCTACGCCTGGAAGGGCCTGATGGGCGGCTACCCCGGCCTGTTCGCCCTGGTGCCCTACCGCGAGAAGCTCTCCGAATACAGCCGCCTGGAGAACCGCGACCTCTGGGAATACCGCCTGAACCTGACGCCGGAGGAAACCGCGCGCATGGTCGAGCACGTCTGGGAGCTGAAGCAGATCCGCTTCAAGTACTACTTCTTCGACGAGAACTGCTCCTTCCGCCTGCTGGAGCTGCTGGAGATCGCCCGTCCCGGCACCGAGCTCACCGACCACTTCCCGCTCACCGCCATTCCCACCGACACGGTACGCGCGGTGAAGGACGCCGGATTGATCGAGCGGGTGGACTACCGCCCGTCCCGCGAGCGCGAACTGCTGGCCCGCGGCGAACCGCTGAGCCACGACGAGAAGGTGCTGGCCCGGCGCATCGCCGATGACGACAGCCAGCTGCAGAGCCCCGAATTCGCCACCCTGCCCACCGACCGCCAGGCGCTGGTGCAGGACACCGCCTTCCGCCTGGTGCGTTATCGCGCGACCGGCCAGGAGCGCGACCAGTCCACCGCCACGCGCAGCTACAACTTGCTCAAGGCGATCAGCCGCAACCCGCCACCGGCCCTGGACGTGGAACGCCCGGGCCAGCCGGAGAACGGTCACGAGTCCCGTACCTGGCAACTGGGCGCCGGCAGTCGCGACGGCCAGGCCTTCGCCCAGTACGGCCTGCGCATGGCCTACCATGACCTCGACGACAACGCCTACGGCTTCCCCCTCGGCGCGCAGATCGAGATCGGCCAGCTCAAGGTGCGCCAGTACGAAGGCAACCGTTGGCAGCTGCAGCAACTGGACCTGGTCACCATCCGTTCGATGACCCCGCGCAACGAGCTGCTCAAGCCGCTGTCCTGGCAAGTCTCCGGTGGCTGGGAACGGGTGATCGGCAAGCATAGCGACAACGACCACGACACCCTGGTCGGCCACCTCAATGGCGGCGCCGGCGGCAGCTGGAAGCTGACCGACGACCTGCAGGCCTACGCCCTGGGCACTGCGCGCATCGAGAACAACCCGGACTTCGCCGCCACCATCGCCCCGGCCATGGGCTTCGACACCGGCGTGCTGTGGAGCAACCCGCTGGGCAACCTCAGCCTGGAGGGCAAGGGCGATTACTTCCACAACGGCGAAGTGCGCCGCACCCTGAGCGTCGGCCAGCAGGTCGAGCTGAGCCGCAACCTCGGCCTGCGCCTGTCGGCCCAGCGCGAGTTCAGCCATGAGGCCAGCCCACGCAGCGAAGTGATGCTGGAGCTGCGCTGGTACCACTACTGATCGCAGAAGGCGTGCCCTGGCCACTGCCATGGCGCGCCTCTGCCGGCATCAGTCCAGGTAGGCCGCCACTTCCTCGGCACTGAGGAAACGCACGAGCTCCACCGATGGCTGATGCGCATCATGCAGGCGGTCGGCGAAACCCGACCAGGAGCGCGACACCCCCTCTTCGGTATCCAGCGCGATCAGCACGCAGTGGCCGTGCTTGCGGCTGTTGCTGCGCAGCGGTGCCTCGCCCCACGCCCAGGCCAGGCTGTTGACCAGCTCGCCCTTCTCGAAGGCGAATACCTGCAGCCACAGGTATTGCGCGCTGTCATCACGCGGCACGTCGACCGACGCGACTGGCGCCGCAACCTGCAACCCGAGTCGCTCGCCATGGGCAGCCAGCAGCGGTTGCAGCAGGGAGAACGCATGGAAGTTGCAGTTGATGCCCTGCGCACTCACCACCAGCCCCGTGCGTGTCGTCGGCAGGACCACCACCAGCTCGTCCTCGTAGCTCAACGCCGCCGCGTGATCGAGGAAATGCAGGTTCTCGAAGGGCAGCGTGGTGTTGGATTTCACCATCGCGTCGATGTCGCGCGCCAGTTCGCCGGCGGCCAGGAAGTCGCGGTGATTCTCCCGCGAGCGCATCAGCATGGTCATCAGCGGCAGCACCAGCAGATCGACCGCAGCGTGCGCGCTGTCGATCCGAAATGACTGCGCCGGCGTCAGGCTGTCGAGTTGCGCACGGACCTGCCGGGCAGTGGCCTGTGCGTCCTCGTCGTCCTCCACCTCCTCGTCAGCGCAGTAGGGGCGCAGTAGCGCGAGCGCTCGCCCCAGCGCCTCGAGCAGCGCAGTGAAGGCAACACGCGGACTGGCGCCGCCTTCCACCCAACTGCCGCAGAACAGCGCCAGCAGCGATGCGCGGTTGGGATTGAGCTCGGGAAACAGTGCCGCGCACTGGGCGAGCAGCGTTTCTGCAAGGGGCGTCCCCAGGGTGTCGCGATACAGCTCACGGACATCGGAGCGCTGGACGAAGTCCTGCGCTTCGACCTGATCCTCCGGCGCCTCCACCGGCTGGCACAGGAACTCCACCAGCGACGCCGGCAAACCTGTCGCCAGCGTCATGCCACGTCTCCGTCGAGTTGATACTCCGCAACGCCCTGCTCGGCGAACCACTGGATCACCGCCTCGCGCTGCATCACCCGCGCATGCACCGGTCCATTGCCGCCGCCGGTCAGCAACTGGCCCAGGTCGCAACCCTGGGCGCGCAGTTGCTCCAGCAACTCGATATCACTGCTGCGCACTGCGTGGGTCAGCGCCAGGCGCTGCAACACTCCCACGCCGGCGATATTTCCCTGCTTCAGCGCCGCACGCCAATCGCGCACCAGCGGTCGCAGCGAATCCTGCAACTGCTGCGCCAGCGCTTCGCCCTCGGCGCCCGAGGCGGCCAGTTCATCCAGGGCTTCGAGCAACTCCTGCCCGGCGTCCGCGCCCTCGGCAAACGGGTCTTCGTCAAAGCCCAGCAGTGCGAACAGGCCGTTCAGATCGTCGGCCACCCGGGTCAGTGCGTCCTCGTGCAAGCGCAGCGGCCAGGCCGGCGGCAGCGCGCGACTCCAGGCGTAGATGGCGCCGAACTCTTCCGGCTCGACACAGACGTAGACCCGCTCCAGGTACTCGAAACCGCCGATGGGCAGGAAGCCAACGCGGCCGTCCCACTCCTGGCCGTTCTCCTCGGCGACTTCCGCGGCGCACTCCTGCTCATGTTCCAGCCAGCCCCACAGATCGCGGTAGCCGTCGCTGTCCGGGTAGAACAGCTCGTTGAACGAGTACGGATGCAGATGGCCGTCATAGTCAACGCACAGTTCGTAATCCAGGCTGCCACCGAAGGTGCAGCGCCACAGGGCGACCAGTTCCGGCGGCAGCTTGCTACGCAGGCGCAACTCGACCTCCGCGAGCTGGGCGTCGTTGATCGGTGGCTGTGCATCGTGGATGATGCGCCCGGCGAAGCAGGCCAGGCGATGCTCACGCAGCAGTTGCTGCTGCGCCGGTGTGAAATCAGGCATTGCCCCCCTCCTTGCGCAGCACAGCGCGCACGTTCATCAGGGCAACGCCCAGCAGGTTCAACCCGCGCCAGCGCGCCGGATTGCCCGCATCGGGATGATCGACCGCCAGGCCGATACCCCAGATCGCATCCACCGGGCTGGCCTCCACCAGCACGCGATCGCCCGTGCCCAGCAGGAATTCGCGCAAGGCCGGGTTCTGCCCGAACTTGGCGTGATTGGCGCGGCTCACGATGGCCAGGCGTTCGGCATCCCAGGTGGCCTCGTCGAAACCGCGGATCTCACGGCCGATCGACTTCGCCTCGGCCGGCGAGCGCGCCGCAAGAATCCTCGCCAGCGCCGCCTCGTCACCAAACAGCCGGGCCTTGCCGGCCATCATGTAGTGCTCGGCGCTGCCGTAGGTCTCGCCGTCGATCTCGAAGTCTGCCTCGAACCACTGGCTGAAGCAGCTCTTGTCGACGTCCGCGGAGCGCTTGGGGCGATGCCCCCAGAAGTACACGTACTTGAACGCTTCGCCCGCCTCGATGCGTCGGCACAGCTGCTCGACTGTCATCGGTTCTTCCATGATCGGCTCCTTGCCGCTACCACAAAACGCCGATTCTAACGCACCCCGTCGCTGATACCGGCCCAATCCAGGCCGAAGCGCGCCAGGTACTTGCGCAGGCGGTCGGCGTCGTTGGGGTTCTGCTTCTCCTGGCGCGAGACAGCGAACAGCTGCCGGCCAGCATCAGACAGGTTGCGTGCCTGCCGGCAGACATCGACCACCGCTTCCAGCTGCACGCGGTCGAACAGGTCCAGCGCCTCGACGCCCTCTTCCCCCAGCAAGCGATCCAGCAGGCTCGACGTCTGGGTAGCACCCCAGGAGCGGCGCAGCCGGCCGATCTCCTCCTCCACCAGCACCTCGTCGATCCGTCCACTGTCGGCCAGGGTCGCCATGCGCGTGATGGACGCCGACAGCTCGCGGAAGTTGCCACTCCACAGCGCCTGCGCCGAGTTGGCGAACGCCAGGTAGCGCGTGCGCGCCTCACGGTTGAAGCGCACCAGCCGCCCTTGCTCGCGAGCGTGGCGCTCCAGCTCGAAGTCGATGTTCGGCTCGATGTCCTCACGACGCCCAGCCAACCCCGGCAGGTCGAACGTCCAGAGGTTGATGCGGGCGAACAGGTCCTCGCGGAACAGCCCCTCGGCGACGCGCTCGCGCAGATCGCGATGGGTGCCGGCGATCAGCTGGAAGTCGCTCCCCACCTCGCGGTCCGAGCCCAGCGGGAAGAAGCGTTTTTCCTCGATGGCCTTGAGTAGCATCGCCTGCTCGTCCAGGCCCAGCTCGCCAATCTCGTCGAGAAACAGCATGCCGCCATCCGCCGCACGCAGCAGGCCTTCGCGGGCGTTCTGCGCGCCGGTGAAGGCGCCCTTGATGTGACCGAACAGCGCAGACATGGCGCCGTCGCCGCGCAAGGTCGCGCAGTTCACCTCGACGAAGCGGCCCTGGAACTGGTGCCGCGCTCGCTTGAGTTCGTAGACGCGGCGGGCCAGGAACGACTTGCCGGCGCCAGTCGGGCCGATCAGCAGCATCGGCGCGCGGGAGCGCCCGGCGACCCGCTCGATCTGTTCGATGGAGCGGTTGAATTCGGCGTTGCGCGTGGCGATGCCGGACTTGAGGAAGGCCAGGCTTTCTTCCTGCTCGCGGCGGAAGCGCGTGGCGATACGGTCGTAACGCGACAGATCGAGGTCGATGACCGCGACAGTCCCTTCCGGCTGCCGCGCCTCGTCCTGGCGCCGCGACGGCGAGGCCTGCACCAGCCGCGCCGGCAGATAGCGCGCCTCGGTGAGGAGGAACCAGCAGATCTGCGCGACGTGGGTCCCGGTGGTGATGTGCACCAGGTAGTCCTCGTGCTCGGTATCGAAGGCATAACCGCCGACGAAATCATGCAGCGCACCGTAGACCTCCTCGAAGTCCCACGGATTGCGCAGCGCCATAGGCTGCAGGCGCACCTCGGTCTCCGGCGAGACGAGCCGAACGTCAGCGGCAATGCGCTCGGCCAGCCCGACATCCCGCGCATCCAGCCCGTGGATCAACTCCAGGCGGTCGACCAGCAAGTCCTGCTGCTGGCACAGGCCGACCGTGGGCCGCCACTTCTGCCAGCGCGCCGCGCCCTTGCCGACGCGATCGAGGGTGGAACCGAGGAAGCCGATGGCGACAGTCTTGCGTCCTGCTGGCATGAAAAACGCCTCTATCTATTTGGATAACATCTTATCTTTTCATATCTATTCATGGATAGAAAAAGCCCTCCTGAATAATCGAATATTTTATTTTTAAATAAATTTAATCCTTAAAAATCAAATATTTAATAAAAATTAAAAGCCCCGAAATCAAAACTGGCACGCTGCCTGCTCTATCTCTGGCACCACCAACGAAACAGAGCGAGACGGCAAGATGGCCAACACCCGACTGTTCAACACCCTCGATGCCCGCCTGCCGGCCATCGACGCCTGCAACCAGAACGGAGCGGGCGCCTATGCCTACGGCGCACGTCATCAACTGGCGCAGCTGGCAGTCACCGGTTGCCTGAACCAGACCTACTACACCGATGCCCAGGATCAGCTGGATCGTGTGCTGGCCCTGGCCGGTGAGTTGGATGCCGCCTTCGTGACCCGTACCGCGATCTACGCCCGTCAGCAGGGCCACATGAAAGACATGCCGGCATTGCTGGTAGCGGCGCTGGCCGCGCAACGCTCGTCTCTGCTGCCGGTCGCCTTCGCCAAGGTGATCGACAACGGCAAGATGCTGCGCACCTTCGTGCAGATCCTGCGCAGCGGCGCAACAGGCCGTAAGTCGCTGGGTTCGCAACCCAAGCGGCTGGTGCAGGACTGGCTGAACACCGCCAGCGAGCGCCACCTGCTGCAGGCCGCCGTAGGTAACCAGCCGTCGCTGGCGGACCTGGTGAAGATGGTCCACCCCAAGCCGAACTCGGCCTGGCGTGAAGCCTTCTTTGCCTGGCTGCTCGGCAAGCCGGCAGCCGCCGACGCCCTGCCGCCGCTGACGCGGGACCTGCTGGCCTTCCGCAGCGGCGCCAGCGATGCCCTGCCGGATGTGCCGCACCTGCTGCTGGGCGACCGTCAGTTGTCTGCACAGCAATGGGCTGAGCTGGGTCGTCGCATGGGCTGGCACGCGTTGCGGATGAACCTGAACACCCTGGCACGCCACGGTGCCCTGTCCTTGCCGGGCGTGGCGGATGAGCTGGCAGGCCGGCTAGCCGATGCGCAGGCAGTGGCAAAGGCGCGGGTCTACCCGTACCAGTTGCTGGCGGCCTATCGCATGGCCGGCGCGGACGTGCCGCAGGTCATCCGTAACGCCTTGCAGGACGCCCTGGAGCATTCGCTGCAGAACGTCCCGGCGCTGAAAGGTTCGGTGGTTGTGTGCCCGGACGTGTCCGGCTCCATGGGCAGCCCGGTGACGGGTTACCGCCAGGGAGCGACGACCGCGGTGCGCTGCATCGACGTCGCGGCCCTGGTAGCAGCGGCGATCCTACGCCAGCAGCCACTGGCACGGGTAATGCCGTTCGAGCGCGACGTGGTGAACGTGCAGCTCAACCCGCGTGACAGCGTGATGAGCAACGCCGAAAAACTGGCTGCCATCGGCGGCGGCGGCACCAACTGCTCCGCGCCGCTGGCACGGCTGGCTGACGAGCGCGCCAAGGTGGATACGCTGATCCTGGTTTCGGACAACGAATCCTGGATCGATGGAAAGCGCCACGGCGCCACACAGACGCTGCACCAGTGGGAGCGCATCAAACGCGTCAACCCGCAGGCCCGGATGATCTGCATCGACATCCAGCCTTACGGCACGACGCAGGCGAAGGATCGCCAAGACATCCTCAACGTCGGTGGTTTTGGCGATGCGGTGTTCGATGTGATGGCGCAGTTCGCCGACGGTCGTTACGACGCCCGGCACTGGGTACAGTTGATTGAGTCGATGGAGATCTGAGAAGTCGTGCTCCGCCAATGAGGGCGGAGCACGCAACGAATTGAATTTCGCGGCGTCATGAATGCCGTCGGGACTACAACGGACAAGTCCAGGCCGGCACTGCCGGCACGAGCCTTCCGCATCACGCTTGCGTGAAGTCCCGGCGACCCTTGTCATGACGAAGCGAGGCACGAATGCCGACAGGTGTACAGGGTTCAGCTGGTTCGATTCCAGCCCGCAGCGATGCGGATCACTTGTCTCCCTTGTCGTGCCACCCTTGTTACAGCGTTATGCGACGAATGCCGGTGGAACTACACCCTTCCACGGTCGAGATACGGGTTCGAGTCCCGTCGGCTCCACTATCAGGGGGCCGTAGTTCAATGGCAGAACACGAAAATACGTTTCACCATCCTTGTCGTCGCACCTATTCACCCCGCCAGGCCGGCGGGCAGGCAACGAATGCCTGGGGCAGTACATCGGGTCGCGGGTTCGAACCCCGCTCCGCTCGCGCGGGTAGCTCAGTCGGTAGAGCAGATCTGTCCCTCAACTCGTCGTTGCCCCGGCCACCCATGAATTTTCGGCATTGCAGTGGCGAATGCCGGTGGGACTACAGGACGGAAAGGTTGCGGGTTCGACTCCCGTCGGCTCCCTGGAGTCGTAGCTCAACCGGATAGAGCGCGCCGCATGTTTCACCACAACTCGTCGCCACGCAGGACCAGTGATACAGGAAAACAGACATGCAAACGAAAACCTTCCAACTGCTGGAAGTCGCCAACGGCAAACCGATCAAGCTCTGGACCCAGGGCGTGCCGGTGGAAGACGACGCCAGGCAGCAACTGATGAATACCGCGAAGATGCCCTTCATCTTCAAGCACCTGGCCGTGATGCCGGACGTGCACCTGGGCAAGGGGTCGACCATCGGCAGCGTGATTCCCACCAAGGGCGCCATCATCCCGGCGGCCGTGGGCGTGGATATCGGCTGCGGGATGATCGCCGCGCGCACCTCGCTGGTGGCCTCCGACCTGCCGGACAACCTGCACGGCCTGCGAACCGCCATCGAGAAAGCCGTGCCCCACGGGCGCAGCAACACCCGGGCAGGCCGCGATAAAGGCGCCTGGGAAAACGTGCCCGAGCATGCCGACGACGCCTGGCGCGCACTGGCCGGCCGCTTCAAGGTGATTACCGACAAGCACCCGAAACTGGAGAAGACCAACAACCGCAAGCACCTGGGAACCCTCGGTACCGGCAACCACTTCATCGAGGTCTGCCTCGACGAAGCGGACCGCGTCTGGTTCATGCTGCACAGCGGCTCGCGCGGCGTGGGCAACGCCATCGGCAACCTGTTCATCGAACTGGCCCAGGCCGATATGCGCCAGCACATCGCCAACCTGCCGGACCGTGACCTGGCCTACTTCGAGGAAGGCAGCCAGCACTTCGACGACTACGTGGAGGCCGTGGACTGGGCCCAGGACTTCGCCCGGCAGAACCGCGAGCTGATGATGCACTCGGTGATCGCGGCGGCGCGGCAGATCATCCGCAAGCCGTTCGAAGCGAGCCTGGAAGCGGTGAACTGCCACCACAACTACGTGCAGAAGGAACGCCACTTCGGCGAAGAGGTACTGGTGACGCGCAAAGGCGCGGTGTCTGCGCAGAAGGGTCAGCTCGGCATCATTCCGGGATCGATGGGCGCACGCAGCTTCATCGTTCGTGGCCTGGGCAACGAGGAAGCCTTCTGCTCGTGCAGCCACGGTGCCGGTCGCACCATGAGCCGCACCAAGGCGAAGAAGCTGTTCAGCGTCGAAGACCAGATTCGCGCCACCGCCCACGTCGAATGCCGCAAGGACGCCGACGTGATCGACGAGATCCCGATGGCCTACAAGGACATCGACGCCGTGATGGACGCCCAGCGCGAGCTGGTGGAAGTACTGCATACCCTGCGCCAGGTGGTCTGCGTGAAAGGATGAGGTGAAGACATGCTGCAACCCATGGAAAACCAGCGCATGCAGGAACTGCGCAGCCGCCTGGAACAGGAACGCTGCGTCTTCGACTTCCGCGTGCTGACACTCGACCCGACCGCCACGCCCGGCGAGGCGGAACATCGCCTGGCGTTGCAGCTGCTATTCGAATCCATCCAGGAACGCGCACGCAAGTGGCAGGCGGACGTCATCGCCCGCCACCCGCAATACGCCACCCATGAATGGGCGGACCTGACGCCGGACCTGGCCAGGGCCCGCCCGCAGGCACTCGGTATCGAGGCGGTGCGCGAGCTGGGCCGCGACGACGGCCCGCTGTGCCGCGCCTTCCGCGACCCGCCCTACGGCACCCAGCTGCAGATCGCGGATTTCCGCGAATGGCTGCAGGCGCTGCGGCTGAATCCGGACGAAGGCCTGCAGGTGCTCGACTGGGTCGGCGACGGCGATGCCGAGCCGCACCGCAGCAACTGGAGCTGCTACTTCGACGATGGCAAGGAATGGTGGGGCATCTGGTGCCTCACCCTGTACAACCCGCGACGACGAACATTGTCCGCGCTGGCCGCCAGCGCGACGGACTGAAAGAACAAGGAATGCCCCCATGAACAGGGACGAACGACATCCGCTGCCCGCCGCCATGCGCGAACGGGTACTGGAGGAACTGGAAAGACTGGAACAGGAGCGCGGCGTCACCGTGCTCTACGCATGTGAATCCGGCAGCCGCGCCTGGGGCTTCGCCTCACCGGACAGCGACTACGACGTGCGCTTCGTCTACGTGCACCAGCCGGACTGGTACCTGCGCGTGGAAGAACCGCGCGACGTGCTGGAGCGCCCATTGACCGACGAGCTGGACCTTAGTGGCTGGGAGCTGCGCAAGACGCTGCGACTGCTGCGCAAATCCAACCCGACGCTGCTGGAGTGGCTGGACTCGCCGCTGGTGTACCGCAGCGAACCGGCAGCGACCGGAGGCCTGCGCCAGCTGGCGCGGGACTTCTACTCGCCCGCCGCGGCAAGGGCGCACTACCTGTCGATGGCGAAGAAGAACTTCCGTGGCTATCTGCAGGGCGAAGCGGTTCGCTACAAGAAGTACCTCTACGTGCTGCGCCCGCTGTTGGCAGTGCGCTGGATCGACCTGGGCCTCGGCATGCCGCCGATGGTCTTCGAGACGCTGATGCAAGCGACCCTCGACGACGCCACACAACGCGCCGAGGTCGAGGAACTGCTGGTACTCAAGCGCCAGGCGGTCGAGGCCGAATACGGTCCGGCGCGCCCAGCCCTGCACCGATTGATCGAGGGAGAACTGCAACGCGTGGAAGCCCTTGGCGCTCCACGTGGCGGCTGCCACGACACGGAGCGCCTGGACCGTTTCCTGCGCGAGCAGGTAAGGAAATACGCCAGATGAACAGGAACCTCATCGAACTCGACGGCGCCGAAGGTGGCGGCCAGATTCTGCGCAGCGCACTGAGCCTGTCGATGATCACCGGCAAGGCGCTGCGCATCGTCAACATCCGTGGCCGCCGCTCGCGACCGGGACTGCTGCGCCAGCACCTGACGGCCGTGCGCGCGGCGGCGGAAATCTGCGGCGCCGCGGTGGAAGGCGACGAGCTCGGCTCGCGCAGCCTGACCTTCCGCCCCGGCGCGATTCGCGGCGGCGACTATCGTTTCGCCATTGGCAGCGCGGGCAGTGCCGTGCTGGTCTTGCAGACGCTGCTGCCCGCCCTGCTGTTCGCCGATGCGCCGAGCAGCCTGGCGATCAGCGGCGGCACGCACAATCCGCTGGCACCGCCGGCGGACTTCATCGAGCGCAGTTGGCTGCCGTTGCTACGGCGCATGGGCGCGAAGGTCGACTTCGAGCTGCTGCGCCACGGATTCATGCCGGCAGGCGGCGGTGAGTTGCAGGTGTGTGCGGAGCCCGGCGAATTGCAGCCGCTGCATCTGCCGGAGACCGGAGGCGAGCGCTCGCGTTCGGCCCGCGCGCTACTGGCAGCCATTCCCGGTCACGTGGGGGATCGCGAGGTGGAAAAGGTGAAGCGGCATCAGGACTGGAAAGCCGCACACTCCGAGGTCGTCCGTCTTCCAGAGGACCAGGGCCCGGGCAACGCACTGCTGCTGGAGATCGAGTGCGAGCACTTGACCCTGGTGTTCTGCGCCTTCGGCCAGTCCGGCGTCAGCGCCGAGCGCGTCGCCAGCCAGGCGCTACGTCAGGCCGATGACTGGCGCCGCAGCGGCACCAGCGTCGAGGAACATCTCGCCGACCAGCTGCTACTGCCCATGGCACTGGCCGCCGGTGGCAGTTTCACCACGCCGGCGCTGAGCGATCATCTGCTGAGCAACCGTGCAGTGATCGAAGCCTTCCTGCCGGTGCATATCGATTGCGAACCACGTGCCGCAGGCGGCCAGCACATCCGCATCACGCGGACTTGACGCTTTCCTCACCAGCCGCTGGCTAGAGTCGCGCCATGTCACCTCGAGTGGCGCGACCTCTTCCGGCGTGTGTGCCCGCCTCACCGGCACATGGGAGTCCCCATGGCGCACCGCGCCACCCTCGTCCTGCTCTGCGCCGCGCTGCTCGCCGGCTGCGAAACCACCCACGAAACCCTCCTCGCCCAGGGCTACCCACCGGCCTATGCCGACGGCTATGACGACGGCTGCGGCAGCGGTCGCCAGGCAGCCGGGGCCATCACCGGCGAGTTCCGCAAGAACGTGCCGCGCTACCTGGACGAGCCGAAATATGCCCTGGGCTGGAACGACGGTTTCCAGCAATGCCAGGCGATGCGCGTGAGCCAGGAACGCCAGCAGTATGAAGAGCAGCGCAACAGCGACCGGGACCGCGACTGGGAACAGGAAAAGGACCGCGCCCTGTCCCGCGCCCTGCGCGGCAACTGACCGCTGCGGCAACCATCCGCACCGGCATCGGGCCGCTCGCTTGATTTCGGTCAAGCCGCCAACCCTCTCACTGCCCTCTCCTTGAACTCAGAAGAAAGAAACCAACGCCTGAGAAAAGGAGACTCCACATGCAGCCCATCAAACTGGCCCTGGGCAGTCTGCTGCTGGCCGTGAGCACGGCCGCGGCGCAAGCGAACGCCGACGCCCTGCGTGACAGCGCCAACAGCATCTTCAAACCCATCCCGGCGCAGGCCAGCGACACGCTTGACCCCAACCAGGTCGAACTGGGCCGGCAGCTGTTCTTCGAGCCGCGCCTGTCCGCCAGCCACGTGATCAGCTGCAACACCTGCCACAACATCGGCACCGGCGGCGCCGACAACGTCCCCGCGTCCAGCGGCCACGCCTGGCAGAAAGGCGCACGCAACTCGCCCACCGTGTTCAACGCCGTCTTCAACGTCGCGCAGTTCTGGGATGGCCGCGCCAAGGACCTCGAAGAACAGGCCAAGGGACCGGTACAGAACCCGGTGGAAATGCACAACACGCCGAAGAACGTGGAGGCGACCCTGCACAGCATGCCCGAGTACGTCGCGGCCTTCGAAAAGGCCTTCCCCGGCGACAAGCAAGCGGTCAGCTTCGACAACATGGCCCGCGCGCTGCAGGCCTTCGAATCGACCCTGATCACCCCGGACTCGCGTTTCGACCTCTATCTCAAGGGTGACGACAAGGCCCTCGATGCCAAGGAGAAGAAGGGCCTGCAGACGTTCATGAGTGCGGGCTGCATCAGTTGCCACAACGGCGTGAACCTGGGCGGCCAGGCCTACTTCCCGTTCGGCCTGGTGAAGAAGCCTGACGGCAAGATCCTGCCCACCGGCGACAAGGGCCGCTTCGAGGTGACCAAGACGCAGAACGACCAGTACGTGTTCCGCGCCGCGCCCCTGCGCAACATCGCGCTGACCGCGCCGTACTTCCACAGCGGGCAGGTCTGGGAGCTGGAGGAAGCGGTGGCGATCATGGGCACTGCGCAACTGGGCAAGCAGCTCAATGCCGAAGAAGTCGGCGACATCGTCGCCTTCCTCAAGACCGCCACCGGCAAGCAGCCGAAGGTGGAATACCCACTGCTGCCGCCGAGCACCGCGACCACCCCAAAACCAGTGGATTGACGACGAGCCTTGTAGGAGCGAGCTTGCTCGCGAACGAGCCCAGCAGCGGAGCCAGGTCGCGTCGCGGGCACGCTCGGCCCGAAGAAGAGCAGGCAGCGCGTCGCCCACCCAAAATTAAAACGGGGCCGAAGGGCCCGGTGGGCAAAAAGGCGGAGCGCTCAGACCACGCCCTGGGCCAGCATCGCGTCGGCGACCTTGACGAAGCCGGCGATGTTGGCGCCCTTCACGTAGTTGATCCGGCCATTCTCTTCGCCGTAGGCGACGCAGGCATGGTGGATGTTCTGCATGATGCCGTGCAGGCGCTGGTCCACTTCACCAGCGGTCCACAGCAGGCGCATGGCGTTCTGGCTCATCTCCAGGCCGCTGGTGGCGACGCCGCCGGCGTTGGAGGCCTTGCCCGGCGCGTAGAGGATGCCGGCCTCGAGGAAGATATCCACAGCCTCCAGGGTCGACGGCATGTTCGCGCCTTCGGCCACGCAGATGCAGCCATTGGCCAGCAGGGTGCGCGCGTCGTTGGCGTCCAGCTCATTCTGGGTGGCGCAGGGCAGCGCGATGTCGCAGGCCAGCGACCAGGGGCGCTCACCGGCAATGAAGCGCAGGCCGGGGCCAGTCATCTCGCTGAGACGGCCGCGACGGACGTTCTTCAGCTCCATCACCGCTTCCCACTGTTCCAGGGTCAGGCCAGCCTCGATGAACAGGGTGCCTTCGGAGTCGGACAGGGAGATCACCTTGCCGCCCAGCTCCATGACCTTCTGCGCGGCATACTGGGCTACGTTGCCCGAACCGGAGATCGCCACGCGCTGGCCGTCGAAGCCGCTCTCGCGGGCCTTGAGCATCTCCTGGGCGAAGTACACGCAGCCGTAGCCGGTGGCTTCCGGACGGATCAGGCTGCCGCCGTAGGTCATGCCCTTGCCGGTCAGCACCGACGTGAACTCGTTGGACAGGCGCTTGTACTGACCGAACAGGTAGCCGATCTCGCGGGCGCCCACGCCGATGTCACCGGCCGGTACGTCGAGATCAGCACCGACATGGCGGAACAGCTCGCTCATGAACGACTGGCAGAAGCGCATGACTTCGGCATCGCTCTTGCCCTTGGGATCGAAGTCCGAACCACCCTTGCCGCCGCCCATGGGCAGCGAGGTCAGCGAGTTCTTGAAGACCTGCTCGAAGGCCAGGAACTTCAGTACTCCCAGGTTCACCGAGGGGTGGAAGCGCAGGCCGCCCTTGTACGGGCCGATGGCGCTGCTCATCTGGATGCGGAAACCGCGGTTGACCCGCACTCGCCCGGCGTCATCCACCCACGGTACGCGGAACAGGATCGCGCGTTCGGGCTCGACGATGCGTTCGACGATGCCGGCCTGCAGGTAGTGCGGGTTGGCTTCGAGGAAGGGCCAGAGGGAGCGCAGCACCTCTTCCACCGCCTGGTGGAATTCGGGCTGATCGGGGTCGCGCCGCTTGAGGCGCTCGAGGAACGAGTCAACGGATTGCGTCATGTCTACACCGGTACTTTTCTGGTTATGTGATGCTTTTTGCCGACAGACTCTAACAATCGACGCCGCACTGAGATAGTGCGAAGTGACGCTTTTATGAATCTTTATGGTGCAAAAATATAAATCCAACGCCTGTCGGACCGGCAGAAAAACAGATTTTTGTATACAAAATCAATAGACAGTTGAGTGCACGATACTCATTCGACCAGGACGATCCCGATGCTCGCACGCTCACTCGCGCTCCTCGCCACCCTCACCTGCACACTCGCCCTTCCCGCCCACGCGGCCATGAAACTCGGCAACTTCACCGAATCCGGCGCGCTGGTGGTGGCGGATACATTCGACAGCGAAGTGATCCACAAGTCGAACTTCAGTACCGATGACCTGCAGCGCATGTCGCGGCAACTGGAAGACCAGCAACGCACCCTGCAGGACCAGGCGCGGCAAATCGACACACTGCAGCGCCAGCTGGAGGAACAGCGCCGCGCCCTGGACGACCTCAAGCGCAGCCGCTGAGCTTTTCCGGAACACACGCAAAAAAAACGGGGCCCGAAGGCCCCGTTTTCCTGCAGAAGCGGCTTACGCCAGCTTCTTGTAACGCACGCGGTGCGGCTGCGAGGCAGCGTCGCCCAGGCGTTTCTTGCGATCGGCTTCGAACTCGGTGTAGTTGCCTTCGAAGAAGATCACCTTGCCATCGTCCTCGTAGGAGAGGATGTGGGTCGCGATGCGGTCCAGGAACCAGCGATCGTGGGAAATCACGATCGCTGCGCCGGGGAAGTCCAGCAGCGCTTCTTCCAGCGCACGCAGGGTTTCCACGTCGAGGTCGTTGGACGGTTCGTCGAGCAGCAGCACGTTGCCGCCCTGCTTCAGGGTCAGGGCCAGGTGCAGACGGCCACGCTCACCACCGGAGAGGTCCTTGACGAACTTCTGCTGGTCGCCGCCCTTGAAGTTGAAACGGCCGACGTAGCTGCGCGACGGGACTTCGTAGTTGCCGATCTTGATCTGCTCGAAGCCGTCGGACACCTGCTCCCACACGGTCTTGTTGCCTTCGAGGACTTCGCGGCTCTGGTCGACGCTGGCGATCTGCACGGTTTCGCCGATCTCGATGGTGCCCGAGTCCGGTTGTTCCTTGCCGGTCAGCATGCGGAACAGGGTGGACTTGCCCGCGCCGTTGCCGCCGATCACGCCGACGATGGCGCCCTTGGGAATGCTCATCGACAGGTTGTCGATCAGCACGCGGTCGCCATAGCCCTTGGTGACGTTGTGCAGCTCGATGACCTTGTCGCCCAGGCGCGGACCGGCCGGGATGTAGATTTCGTTGGTCTCGCTGCGCTTCTGGAATTCCTGCGACTGCAGTTCCTCGAAACGCTGCAGGCGAGCCTTGGATTTGGACTGGCGAGCCTTGGCGCCCTGGCGTACCCACTCCAGTTCGGCCTTCATGGCCTTGGCGTGAGAGGCTTCCTGCTTGGCTTCCTGGGCCAGGCGGTTGGCCTTGGATTCCAGCCAGCCGGAGTAGTTGCCTTCGAACGGGATGCCCTGGCCACGGTCCAGCTCGAGAATCCAGCCGGCGACGTTGTCGAGGAAGTAACGGTCGTGGGTGATCGCTACCACGGTGCCCGGGAAGTCGTGGAGGAAGTGTTCCAGCCAGGCGACGGAGTCGGCGTCCAGGTGGTTGGTCGGTTCGTCCAGCAGCAGCATGTCCGGGGCGGACAGCAGCAGGCGGCACAGAGCGACACGGCGCTTCTCACCACCGGAAAGGTGTTCGATCTTGGCATCCCACGGCGGCAGGCGCAGGGCGTCGGCGGCGACTTCCAGCTGGCGCTCCAGGTTGTGGCCGTCGGAAGCCTGGAGGATGGCCTCCAGCTTGGCCTGCTCGGCGGCCAGGGCGTCGAAGTCGGCGTCCGGCTCGGCGTAGGCGGCGTAGACCTCGTCCAGGCGGGCCTGGGCGGCCTTGATCTGACCAACGGCCTCTTCGACGATCTCGCGAACGGTCGCCTGCGGGTCGAGCTTGGGCTCCTGCGGCAGGTAGCCGACGTTGATGCCCGGCATCGGGCGGGCTTCACCTTCGATCTCGGTGTCGACGCCAGCCATGATGCGCAGCAGGGTGGATTTACCCGCGCCGTTCAGGCCGAGCACGCCGATCTTGGCGCCGGGGAAGAACGACAGGGAGATGTTCTTGAGGATTTCACGCTTGGGCGGCACGACCTTGCCGACCCGGTGCATGGTGTAGACGTATTGAGCCATGGATACCTGACTTCTGGGATGAATTGTGATCGGGATGGCCGGAACGGACGACGGCAGGTTCCGGGACGCCGGCTCTCTGGCCGGAGCGGCAGCACTCGAACTCAGGGGAGCTGGCTGCCGGGGGGCGCGAACGGCCGATGGACGGCCCTTCGCGCGGGACTCGCTGCGGATGTACTTTATGCACCGCACTTTCTATGTACAGTTCGCGCATGTACGAACGCGCGCGTGCGGCAAAGCTACCGGAATGAATCGGGAAGGGCAAACGACGCTCGTCGGCCATGCTGGCACTTCGCCGCCTTTCCGGGCATCCTAGCCAGCGCCGAATTCAGCCGTATCGCCTCCAGGTTCCCAAGTCCTTGTCTATTTTCCCCCGTACTCCTCCGGACGCCCTGGCCAGGCCTGGCCGCGTGGCGACCCGGACCGCGCTGGTGCTGCTGGTGCTGTTCATGCTTGCCCTGCTGGGCTGGCAGCTGCACCAGGAGTTCCGTAGCCAGGAGCGCTTCGAGCGCGAGCGGGTGGTGCTGCACGGCGAGCAGATGGCCCAGCGGATCTCCCTGACCCTGGAGCTCAAGGCAGTCGCGGCCCAGGCCCTGCTGCAACAGGAACTCGACCGAAACGAAAGCGACGTCCATGCACCGCTGATCGCCGGCCTGAAACACATCTATCCGTCCTTCCACAGCCTGGTCCGCCTGGACGCCAGCGGCGTGCCCGTGCGCGACTCGGCCAGCGGCATCAAGGATGCGGCGTTCATCGAAGCCCTGCGTCAGCGCAGCGCGCAGCAGGACTACCACTATGCCTTCAGCGAGGAGAATGGCGGCCACTTCTATGTCTGGCTGAAGGCCACCGAGCCGGGCGAAGGCGACAGCGTCATCCGACTCGACGAGAAGATTGCCCGGCGTGGCTGGGCGGCGCAGATCCGTCCTGCGTCGCCGGACTGGCTCCTCGTGGACGACGTCCAGCAGAAGGTTCTCGGCCGCTCCACCGGCTACCGCCCCGGCCCGCTGTCCGCCGCCTCGCCGCTGGAACAGGCGCAAAGCCTCGACGGGCTGGATATCCAGAACACCGACTGGCAGTTGCACCCGCAATTCGACGACCGGCAGGTCCGCGCCACCCTGCTGCCACGCCTGGGCGGTGAACTGGCGCTGCTGCTGGTGCTGGCCGGCATCGCCGGCGCCGCCCTGCTCCGCCTGCAACGCGAACAGCAGAACCTGCGCGCGCTGACCGTGGAGTCGCAGCAGAGCCTGCGCCAGGCCGCACAGGCGCTGGGCGCCATCGACGAGCGGGTGCTGGTGACCCGCGCCGACGGCCGCCTCGCCTACCTCAACCCGCAGGCCGAGCAGTTGTTCGGCATCTCCGCCGAGAAGGCCGGCGAGCATCACCTGCTGGAGCTGCTGCCCGGCCTTGGCGGCCTGCTCAACGGCGCCGATGCCTCGTCCGACAACGGCTCCGAGCTGGTGCGCGTCAACGATACCGGCCAGGCTCGTCTGTTCGCTGTCAGCCACCACTCGCTGGACGACAGCCCACTGTCGCCGGAACAGACCTGGGTCCTGCGCGGCAACCTGCCCCAGGGCGGGCAGGTCTGGGTGCTGCGCGACGTCACCGAGGAGCAGCAGGCGCTGCACATCCTCGAGGAGACCCGCCGGCGCTACCAGGACATCTTCGACGGCGTCGGCGTCGCTCTCTGCGTGCTTGACCTTTCCGCCCTGCGCCAGAGCCTGGTGGACCTCAACCTGCGCCGCCAGAGCGACCTGCGCGAGTGGATCGCCTCGCAGCCCGAGCGCCTGCCCTGGCTGCTGCGCCAGGTTCGCATCACCGAGATCAACAACGTCGCCAAGCGCCTGATGGGCGTCAGCACCACCGAGCAGGCCTGGCAGGTCCTCGTCGGCGGCGCCGGCATGCGCCCGGACGGCGTGCGCAGCAAGGTGCTCGAAGCCGTGCTGCACGGCCACGGCATGGTCGAGCTGGAGGCCTGCATCAACACCCGGCAGGGCGAGCAGCGCCACCTGTGGCTGCAACTGCGCGTGCCGGAGATGATCCAGGACTTCCACGCCGTCACCCTGAGCCTGTCGGACATCACCAGCCGCAAGCAGGTCGAGCTGTCGCTGATCGAGCGCGAGAAGTTCTGGTCCGACGCGGTACGCGCGGTGCCGGACACCCTGTACATCCACGACATCGCCGCACGCCGGGTGATCTTCAGCAACCACAACCTCGGCCACCAGCTCGGCTACAGCAGCGACGAACTGCACGAGATGGGCGAGCGCTTCTGGGAAAAGGTGCTGCACCCGGACGACGTCGAGTACTACTGGCGCGTGCGCAACCTGCAGCAAGTGGTGGGCGACGGCCTTCTGCTGGACAGCCAGCTGCGCTGGCGCCACCGCGACGGCAGCTGGCACTGGTTCGACATCCGCGAGCAGGCTTTCACCCGCGACGCGTCCGGTCGCGTCGCGCGCCTGATCGGCGTGGCCAAGGACATCACCGACACGGTCGAGGCGCACAACTCCCTGCGCGAGAGCGGTCGCCGCTACCGCATGCTCGCCGAGAGCATCAGCGACGTGATCCTCTCCACCGACGCCCAGGTCAAGCTCAACTACATCAGTCCGTCGATCCAGCAGGTGTTCGGCTACAGCCCCGACTGGGTGCTGTCCAACGGCTTCCAGCAGGTGGCCGCCAACCCGGCGCAGCTGGAGCGCCTGGAAGAGCTGCTGCACCGTGTGCAGGGCGCCATCGGCGAGCCCAAGCGCCTGGCCGAGTTGCGCGAGAGCGCCGAGCCGCAGCTGTTCAGCCTCGACTGCCTGCACGCCGACGGCCACAAGATCCCCGTGGAGCTGCGCATCGCCCTGATGTGGGACGACCACGGCCGCTTCGAAGGCCTGCTCGGCGTCGCCCGCGACATGAGCCAGCAACGCCGTGCCGAGCGCGAGATGCGCATGGCGGCGACAGTATTCGAGCACTCCACCGCGGCGATCATGGTCACCGATCCGGCCGGCTACATCGTGCAGATCAACGACTCCTTCAGCCGCCTGACCGGCTATTCCGCCGAGGAAGTACTGGACCAGCTGCCGCGCCTGCTCACCGCCGACCGCCAGGAAGCCAACCAGCTCAAGCACGTGCTGGAAAGCCTGCGCAAGAGCGGCAGCTGGGAAGGCGAGATC
This sequence comes from uncultured Pseudomonas sp., assembly GCA_966191535.1. GTDB lineage: Bacteria > Pseudomonadota > Gammaproteobacteria > Pseudomonadales > Pseudomonadaceae > Pseudomonas. The sequence continues at coordinate 57,325 of CBIGPF010000017.1, forward strand.
CTGCAGAAGCGCAAGAGCGGCGAGCTGTACCCGAGCTGGGTCGGCATTACCGCAGTACACGACGAGGAAGGTGACCTGGTCAGCTTCGTCTGCTTCTTCAGCGACATCAGCGAGCGCAAGGCCAGCGAACGGCGCATCCACCGCCTGGCCTATTACGACGCCCTGACCCACCTGCCCAACCGCACGCTGTTCCAGGACCGCCTGCACACCGCCCTGCTGCAGGCCGAACGGCACCAGCAGTGGGTGGTGCTGATGTTCCTCGACCTCGACCGCTTCAAGCCGATCAACGACTCCCTCGGCCACGCCGCGGGCGACCGCATGCTCAAGGAAGTGGCCGAGCGCCTGAGCCATTGCGTCAGTGACGACGACACCGTGGCGCGCATGGGCGGCGACGAATTCACCC
>CBIGPF010000018.1:0-56044 GCA_966191535.1 uncultured Pseudomonas sp.
GACTGTAGTACACCCGTGTGCTCTTCCGAACTGATCACCCCACGATGGGCCGCAACCCTACGCATATAAGGCCCGCTCCTACAAGGGCGTCGCGTTATTCCAGCAACCTGCGCAGATCGGCATACAGCGAATCGCTGATCTCCACGCCCTCGACGAGGCTGCGCCGGCGCGCCGCGAAGCGCCGCTGGGACGGCAGCCGCGCGCCCATGTCGACGATCGACTCGAACAGCGTCTCCGCACGCGCCAGGTGCTGCGGGGCGTCCGCGCCGAGGAAGCGCGCCGGGTCCAGCGCGATCAGCAGCTCGCCATGGTGCGGCGAGGATTTCGTCCCCTCGTCGAACACCGAGGACTCCGCACTGGTCAGGTCGCCGATCAGCGGCCCGGCGATCAGCTCGACCATGGTCGCCAGCGCCGAGCCCTTGTGCCCGCCGAAGGTCAGCATGGCGCCGTCGAGCACGGCGCTCGGGTCGGTACTGGGGTTGCCCTGGGCGTCGATGCCCCAGCCCAGCGGGATCGACTTGCCCTCACGCTCGTGCAGCTGGATTTCCCCGCGCGCCACCACCGTGGTGGCGAAGTCGAAGACATACGGATCGTTTTCACCGCGCGGCCAACCGAAGGCGATGGGGTTGGTCCCGAACAATGGCCGGGTTCCGCCGGCCGGTGCCACATAGGCCTGCGCCGGCGTGACTGCCAGCGCGACCAGGCCCTGGGCGGTGATCCGTTCGATTTCCACCCATAACGCCGAGAAATGCACGCAGTGGTTGATCGCCAACGCGGCCAGGCCCTGGCTGCGGGCCTTTTCTGCCAGCTTCGGCAGGCCGAGGTCGAACGCGCATTGGGAGAAACCGCCCTTGGCATCCACGCGCACCAGCGCGGGCGCCGGCTCGGACAGCTCCGGCACGGCATCGGGCACGACCTTGCCGGCACGCACGGTGTGAATGCAGCCCAGCAACCGCCACACGCCGTGGGACGTGCAGCCATCGCGCTCGCCGGCCAGCACGGTGTCGGTCACCGCCTGCACGTGGGGCTCACTGAAGCCGTTGTGGCGCAGGATCGCCACCGACAAGTCGCGCAATTCATCCAGGCTCATTCGGGTCACGCCATTCTCCTCGAGTGCTGAAAAAGCTGCGGCAATCCGCCGCCAGTCGGTGATCCTGTCTACCATGGCGCCTCGCACCCTGCACCGCTTGCGCGCAATCGCCGGTGGCGGCGACGATTTCGGCACAGCCCTGCGCCCCCATCCCGACCATCCGGTCGTCCGAAGGATTGGCCCCACGTTGCTTGGGCCAATCCGGAGCTTCGGGTAAACTTCCGCATCTTTGCCTTCTCATAACGATCAGCCTGATGCCCACGACGTTTCACGAGATTCCCCGCGAGCGCCCTGCCACGCCCCTGCTCGACCGCGCCAGCACGCCGGTCGAGCTGCGCCGGCTGGGCGAAGCGGAGCTGCTGACGCTCGCTGACGAACTGCGCCAGTACCTGCTGTACAGCGTCGGTCAGACCGGCGGCCACTTTGGCGCGGGCCTGGGCGTCATCGAACTGACGGTCGCCCTGCACTACGTCTTCGACACCCCGGATGACCGTCTGGTGTGGGATGTGGGCCACCAGGCCTACCCGCACAAGATCCTCACCGGTCGCCGCGAGCGCATGGGCAGCCTGCGCCAGAAGGACGGCCTGGCCGCCTTCCCGCGCCGCTCGGAGAGCGAGTACGACACCTTCGGCGTCGGTCACTCCAGCACCTCCATCAGCGCCGCCCTCGGCATGGCCATCGCGGCACGCATGCAGGGCTCCGGGCGCAAGTCGGTCGCGGTGATCGGCGACGGCGCATTGACTGCCGGCATGGCCTTCGAGGCGCTCAACCACGCGTCGGAGGTCAAGGCCGACATGCTGGTGATCCTCAACGACAACGACATGTCGATCTCGAACAATGTCGGCGGCCTGTCCAACTACCTGGCCAAGATCCTCTCCAGCCGCACCTACAGCAGCATGCGCGAAGGCAGCAAGAAAGTGCTCTCGCGCCTGCCCGGCGCCTGGGAGATCGCCCGCCGCACCGAGGAATACGCCAAGGGCATGCTGGTCCCCGGCACGCTCTTCGAGGAACTGGGCTGGAACTACATCGGCCCCATCGACGGCCACGACCTGCCGACCCTGATCGCCACCCTGCGCAACATGCGTGACCTCAAGGGCCCGCAGTTCCTTCACGTGGTGACCAAGAAGGGCAAGGGCTTCGGCCCCGCCGAGATCGATCCGATCGGCTATCACGCCATCACCAAGCTGGAGCCCGAGGGCGCCCCCGCCCACGCCGTGCCGAAGAAGGCCGGCGGGCCGAAGTACTCCAGCGTGTTCGGCCAGTGGCTGTGCGACATGGCTGCCCAGGACCCGCGCCTGGTCGGCATCACCCCGGCGATGAAGGAAGGCTCCGACCTGGTCGCCTTCGCCGACAGATTCCCCGACCGCTACTTCGACGTCGCCATCGCCGAGCAGCACGCCGTGACCCTGGCGGCCGGCATGGCCTGTGACGGCGCCAAGCCGGTGGTGGCGATCTACTCCACCTTCCTGCAGCGCGGCTACGACCAGTTGATCCACGACGTTGCGGTGCAGAACCTCGACGTGCTGTTCGCCATCGACCGCGCCGGTCTGGTTGGCGAAGACGGCCCGACCCACGCCGGCAGCTTCGACCTCTCCTACCTGCGCTGCATCCCCGGCATGCTGGTGATGACGCCCAGCGACGAGAACGAACTGCGCAAGCTGCTGACCACCGGCCATCACTTCGAAGGCCCGGCGGCGGTGCGCTACCCGCGCGGTACTGGCCCCAACGCCCCCATCGAGGCGGCGCTGGAACCGGTCGAGATCGGCAAGGGCGTGGTGCGCCGTGAAGGCACGGCCGGCAAGGTCGCCTTCCTGGTGTTCGGCGTGCAACTGGCCGAAGCACTGAAAGTGGCCGAGCAGTTCGACGCAACCGTCGCCGACATGCGCTTCGTCAAGCCGCTGGACGAGGCACTGGTGCGCCAGCTGGCCGCCAGCCACGAGTTGCTGGTGACCATCGAGGAGAACTCGGTGATGGGTGGCGCCGGCGCCGCCGTCAGCGAATTCCTCGCCCGCGAGAACCTCCAGCAGCCGATCCTGCACCTGGGCCTGCCGGACTACTACGTCGAGCACGCCAAGCCTGCGCAGATGCTTGCGGAGTGCGGCCTAGACGCCGCCGGCATCGAAGCCTCGGTGAAGGCGCGCCTGGAGGCCCTCGGCAACCGCTGAGACCGATCGGCGCATCCCTCCCCCGGAGTATTGCCAGCAACGGGCGCACCGACTAAGGTGCGCCCGTTTTCGTTCGAGGTAACGGGAAGCAGGTGAGAGACCTGCGCTGCCCCCGCAACGGTAACCGACGCGCTCCCTTGCAGAGCGCAGCATCGCCATGGCCACTGCCGATTGTGGGAAGGCGGCGATGTGACGTCGGCAGCCCGGAGACCGCCCTCGACACGCCCCGACAGGTGTTGCGGAGGGCCGCACCGTCAAGTGCGGCCTGCCGCCCTTGCCACGCCCTCCTCGAAAGTCATCCGACCGCTTTTGAGGACGCTCCATGAAACTGACCCGACTCGCCCTGGCCACCAGCCTGCTGCCCGGCATGGCCTTCGCCACTGGCGACATCTACACGCTCTCCGACCAGGTGATCACTTCCGCCCGCCAGGCCCAGCCGCGCGCCGAAGCCACCTCGGCCAACAGCGTGTTCACCCGCGCCGACATCGAACGCCTGCAGGTACGCAGCGTCCCCGCCCTGCTCGCCCGCGTGCCCGGCGTGCAGATGGGCAGCTCCGGCGGCGTGGTCTCCTACTCCGTGCGCGGCGCCAGCACCGCGCAGACCCTGGTCCTGGTGGACGGCCAGCGCATCGCTTCGGCCAGCAGCGGCATCGCCCGCCTGGACTACCTGAGCATCGACAGCATCGAGCGCGTCGAAGTAACCCGCGGCCCGCGCTCGGCCCTGTACGGCGCCGACGCCATCGGCGGGGTCATCCAGATCTTCACCCGCCGCGGCGAAGCCGGCCTGCACCCCGAAGTGCGCCTGGCCGCCGGCAGCCACGGCACCTTCGAGCGCAGCCTGAACCTCTCCGGCGGTGACGAGCAGACCCGCTACAACCTCGGCGGCAGCCTCGACGAAAGCCAGGGCTGGGACCGCACCAGTGACAACGTCGGCGCCGACAACGACCACGATGCCCAGCGCAACAAGGCCGTGCACCTGAACCTGGACCATCGCTTCAGCGAGGATTGGAAGGCCGGCCTGAACCTCAACGACCAGCGCGGCAAGAACGAATACGACGACGCCTACAATTTCGAGCCGGGTTCGCCCCGCGACGAATTCCGCGTCAGCAGCTACAGCGCCTACCTCGACGGCCAGATCACAAAAATGTGGAACAGCCGCCTGGAACTGGGTCGCAGCTTCGACCGCAACAAGGCCGTGGGCGCTGCCGACAGCTGGAACAACGGCACGCTGGAAACCACCCGCCATTCGGCGAGCTGGATCAACCGCCTGCAGTTGGACGACGCCAACCAGCTGGCCCTGGGCGCCGACTGGTACGAAGACAAGGTCGACGGCTCCACCGCGTTCGCCGACGACCAGCGCAGCAACCGTGCCTTCTTCGCCCAGCACAGTTTCAAGGGTGACAGTTTCGGCACCGAGCTGGGCATCCGCCATGACAACAACCAGGCCTACGGCAGCCAGAACAGCTGGAACGCCGCCTTCAGCCTGCCGGTGGGCGACAACCAGACCTGGATCGCCAGCTACGGCGAGGGCTTCCGCGCGCCGACCTTCAGCGACCTCTACTACCCCGGCGCGAGCAACCCGGACCTCAAGGCCGAGACCTCGAAGACCTACGAGCTGCAATGGCGCGGCGACATCGAAGGCACGCACCTGGAGGCCTCGCTGTACCGCACCGAGATCGACGACATGATTGCCTGGGATAGCAACAGCAATCAGCCGGAGAACATCAACAAGGCGCGCATCGATGGCTTCGAGGCCAGCGTCGCCCGCGACGTGCTCGGCTGGCAGGCCGCGCTCGGCCTGAGCCTGATCGACCCGCGCGACCGCGACACCGGCCACACCCTGCCGTACCGCGCGCGCCGCACCCTGAGCCTGGACCTCGACCGCCAGTTCGGCGCCTTCGGCGTTGGTGGCACCTGGCGCGCGGTCAGCCAGCGCTACGACGACGCGGCCAACACCCGCGAGCTCTCCGGCTACGGCGTGCTCGACCTGCGCACCAGTTGGCTGGCCAGCAGCGAGATTCGCTTCGACCTGAAGCTGGATAACGTCCTGGACCGCGACTACACCCTGGGCGACTACCTGCGCCCGACCAGCCCTACCGACTACTTCGGCGAAGCCCGCCCCTACCAGGAACCCGGCCGCACTGCGCTGCTGGCGGTGACCTGGACGCCGGAGCTGTAAGGCCACATCGGCATTTCCCCTGTAGGAGCGGGCCATGCCCGCGATCGCGCCCATGGGGCGCTCCTACAGGGAACATCGGTGCGCGGGCTATTCGCGAGCAAGCTCGCTCCTACAGGTTCGAATTACACCGATAGTCCGCGCTGCTCGTCGTAGGAGCGAGCTTGCTCGCGAACCCGCACGGCAGCGTACTCAGCCCAGAAGCCCCGCCATCCGCCCGAGCTCCGCGCAGTCCTGCGCGTGCCAGTCGGTCAGCTCCGGCCAGGGGTTCTCGGTGAGGTTCACCAGCGCGCTGTGCGCACCCGCGGCGCGGGCGCAGTCGAGGTCGAAGCGGTAGTCGCCGACCATCAGCATCCGCTGCGGCGCCACGTCCCAGCGCGCGGCGAGACGCAGCAGGCCGTCCGGGCTGGGCTTGGGATCGGCCTCGCCACGGCCGAGAACATCCTCGGTCAGGAAGCAATCACCGATACCAATAGCAGCCAGCGTGATCAGCGCCAGCTCGTGGGCATTGCGGGTGAGGATGCCCAGGCGGTAGCCGGCGCCATGCAGCGCGCGCACCAGTTCAACGGCACCCGGTGCGGCGGTGGAAGCCACCGCCAGTTCGCGCTCGTGCTCCAGCAGCCAGGCATGCTTGGCCGCCGCCTCGTCCTCCGGCAGCGCGGCCAGGTGGGTGAGGATGTCGTGCTCCTGGGGAATCCCCAGGGCCCGCTTGATCGCCGGGAAATCGTGCACCGCCAGGGTCAGGGTGCCGTCCATGTCGAACACCCAGTGGCGGATGCTGTCCAGCGTCATGCCCAGTCCTCGCGGCGGCGGATCAGGCCTTCCTGGGTCGAGGAAGCAACCAGCTGGCCGTCACGGTTGAAGATGCTGCCGCGCACGAAGCCGCGGCCATTGCCGGCCCAGGGACTGTCGATGGCGTAGAGCAGCCACTCGTCCGCGCGCAGGTCGCGGTGGAACCATACGGAATGGTCGATGGTGGCGACCTGCATGTCCTTCTGCCACACCGAGCGGCCGTGGGGCAGCAGCGAGGTGGTGAGGAAGCCGAAGTCCGAGGCGTAGGCGAGGATGTATTTGTGCAGCGCCGGGATGTCCGGCAGCTTGCCATCGGCGCGCAGCCACAGGTACTTGATCGGCTCGCCGACCTCGGGATCGTACGGATCGTTCTCGGTCACCGGGCGAATTTCGATGGGCTTGGGATAGAGCAGCTTGTCGCGGATGCGCTCGGGGAACTGCGCCGCACTGCGCTTCTTCAGTTCCTGGTCGGTCGGCAGGTTCTCCGGGCCGACCACGTCGGGCATGCTGATCTGGTGCTCGAAGCCTTCCTCGTCGGTCTGGAACGAGGTGCTCAGGGCGAAGATCGGCTGGCCCTTCTGGATCGCGGTGACGCGGCGGGTACTGAAGGTGCCGCCGTCACGCACGCGGTCGACCTGATAGACGACCGGCTTGCTGGCATCGCCAGGGCGCAGGAAGTAACCGTGCATCGAGTGCACATGGCGCTCCGGCTCCACGGTCTGGCTCGCCGCCGACAGCGCCTGGCCGAGCACCTGCCCGCCGTACAGCTGGCGGAACCCGAGGTCCTGGCTCATGCCGCGGAACAGGTTCTCTTCGATCTGTTCCAGGCTCAGCAGAGCCACCAGGTTGTCCAGGATCTGGGTCATGCGCGTTGTTTCCTCAATGGCGGTCTTGCTGAAGTGGGAGTCGGCGTGGCGCGTTGTAGGCGGGAAGGCTGGTGAGGCGTTCGTCCCATACCGCGCGGCCGATAGTGAAATGATAGAGGCTGACCGGGCAGTCCGAACCGCCGCCGAGCAATTCGTCCAGCGCCGGATCGAAATAGCAGCCGATGCCGGTGCCCGACAGGCCCGCCGCCTCGGCTTCCAGATAAAGCAGTTGGCCGACCTGGCCGGCTTCCCAGTACAGGCGCGGGTAAGTCCAGGCGCCCTCGGTCAGCGCGGCGTCGAGGTCGGCCAGCATGGCAAAGGCAACACAGCCGTCGCTGGCGATGTCCTGCCCACAGGACAGGAACGCCGACAGCCCGCGCGCATCGCCGGACAGCAAGCGGTACAGCGGCACGCCGCTCTCCTCGACCGGCTGCCACAGGTAATCCTCGCGCAGGCCGCCGGCCTCGCGGCCGCTGCGGCCCAGCCAGTACAGGCCGGGCTCCAGGCCCTGGACGCGGTGGACGAAGAGCAGCAGGTCGATCCGCGTTGGCTCGCCGGTGCAGGCAAAAGGCACGGGCGAGCGCGCGGGCATCAGGCGGCGCAGCCAGGCGTACAACAGCTCGGCGTGGATGCCGCTGCGGCCGTCCATGGACTGCGCACTGCGTCGGCGATGCAGGATCGGACGCAATGGCAGGCCGGGGTTATCCACAGCCGCGTCGGTTTCCGGCGCGGACCAGTCGCGGGCAGGCAGCGCAGGCGCGCGGCACAGGGAGTGCACGCGCTGCAGTTCCGGCCAGTGGCGATAATCCCGCGAAAGGCGATTGGGCACACCGGCCAGCGGCAGCTCGGCAAACCCCTTGAGCAGGTTGCCTGGCAGCGAGAATTCGGCGGGCTGTGCCGGCCCGATCCACAGCAGGGCATCGGCGAATTCCTGCTCGCTGAATCCCTCGCGGTCGAGGCCGATCAACGTATCCAATTGCGCTTCCGCCACGCCGTGCAACAGGCGCAGGTCCCAGCCCTGGATCGCTGCGGCGATGCCGAGGCAGGCCAGCGCGTGGCCCAGGTCATGATTGCAGTAGCGATAGGCGCGCTCGCCGTACTTCCAGGCCTCGCGCCAGGGAATGCTCGCCAGCGCCAGCAGGAAACCGCCGGCGGGCAGCACGTCGCCCAGTTGATTGGCCAGCGGCGCAGGCAGTTCGGCGCGCACCTCCAGCACATGCTCGTCGGCACTGTAGTGCGCCAGCAGCGCGGCGTTATCCACAGCCCCGGCGGGCAACAGCAGATAGGCCTCGGTCGGGTGCAGGTTGCCGCTCGACGGGTTGACCCGTAGCGCCCAGCGGCTGCCGCCGGCGTCCTTCCAGGCGGACAGCGCGAGACTGTCGTAGAGCAGTTGCGAGACGCTGGCGAGGTTCAGCGGTGCAGGCGCGCCGAGCGGGCCGGCGAACACCTCGTCATAGCCTGGCGACTCTTCCTGCGGGCGGTGCAGCAGATCGATACAGCGCGCGCCGGCATAGCGGCGGAAGGCGGCCGGCTGGGTCGCCCAGTCGAGCTGTCCAGGGCCGGGAGCGAAGCGCTCCGGGCGATGGCTGCTCAGTGCGTGATAGGCGCGCACGCCGTCTTCGGGCTTCATGGACGACGGATCCGGTAGAGCACGTGCTGGCGCAGCGGATGGCCTTCCGGCAGGCGCGGGTGCTCGAAGTCACCGGCCGCGTCGCGCTGCATGCCCAGGCGCAGCATCAGCCCCTGCGACGGCAGGTTGGCCGGCACGGTGAAGGCCACCACTTCGTCCAGCTTCAACTGCCCGAAGGCGAACGCCAGCGCCGCGCGGGCCGCTTCCAAGGCATAGCCCTGGCGCCAGTAGGCACGGTTGAAGCGCCAGCCGATTTCCACCGCCGGGGTGAACGGCGCGTCGAAGGACACCTGCAGCAGGCCGAGCACTCCGATGAAGGCGCCATCCTCGCGGCGCTCGACGACCCACTGGCCGAAGCCGTGCGTGTCGAAATGCTGGCGGATGCGCCCGGCCAGCAGGTCGCTCTCCTCGCGGCTCATGCAGGCGGGGAAGTGGCGCATCACCTCGGCGTCAGCGTTGAGCGCGGCGAAGGGCGCCAGGTCATCGTGGCGCCACGGACGCAGCAGCAGGCGTTCGGTGGTCAGGCTGGGAAAATCCATGGGAATCATCGCGGATCATCAAAGGTCACCATGATACCCGGCGACGAGCCTGTAGGAGGCAATCCGTCAGACAACGCGCAATCGATTCAGCACAGAGGCGCCTTCATCTGGTATTTTTCTCCTACCTTCGCTGTCGGTCACTGCCTTGACCGTGCTCACGCAGACAGCCGCGCCGCCATGGCGCACCTCAAAAAGACCAAGGAACCCCAATGACGACCTCCACCACCGGACTGCAACGCAGTACGGCCCTGGTGCTTTTCGCTTTGGCTGTCGGCGGCTTCGCCATCGGCACCACCGAATTCGCCACCATGAGCCTGCTGCCCTACTTCGCCCCGGCGCTGGGCATCGATGCCCCGACCGCCGGCCACGTGATCAGCGCCTACGCCCTGGGCGTGGTCGTCGGTGCACCACTGCTGGCGGTGCTCGGCGCGCGCCTGCCGCGCCGCACCCTGCTGGTGCTGCTGATGGCGCTGTTCGCCATCGGCAACGGCCTGAGCGCCCTGGCGCCGACCTACCACTGGATGCTGCTGTTCCGCTTCATCAGCGGCCTGCCCCATGGCGCCTATTTCGGCATCGCCGCGCTGGTCGCCGCCTCCATCGTGCCGCCGCACCGGCGCACCGTGGCGGTCGGGCGGATGTTCCTCGGCCTCACCGTCGCCACCATCATTGGCGTGCCGCTGGCCAACTGGCTGAGCCAGGCCGTGGGCTGGCGCTGGAGCTTCGCACTGGTGGCCGCGCTGGGCGTGCTGACGATGATCTGCGTGCGCCTGCTCGCGCCCCACTCCCCCGCCGAGCCCGACTCCAGCCCGCTGCGTGAGCTCGGTGCGCTCAAGAGCGGCCAGGTCTGGCTGACCCTGGGTATCGGCGCCATCGGTTTCGGCGGACTGTTCGCGGTGTACACCTACCTGGCCGACATCCTTGGCGCGGTGACCCACGTCTCGCCGAGCATCGTGCCGCTGATCATGGCGGTGTTCGGTATCGGCATGACCCTGGGCAACCTGTTCATCCCGGTACTCGCCGATCGCGCCGTGATGCCCACCGCCGGCGGCCTGCTGGTGTGGAGCGCGGTGGTGCTGGCAATCTTCCCGTTCACCGCCGGGAACATCTGGACCATTTCCATCTGCGTGTTCTTCGTCGGTTTCGGCGGCGCCCTGGGCACCGTGCTGCAGACCCGCCTGATGGACGTCGCCGAAGACGCCCAGGGCCTGGCCGCGGCGCTGAACCACTCGGCATTCAACTTCGCCAACGCGCTGGGCCCGTACCTCGGCGGCCTGGCCCTGGCGGCCGGCTACGGCTGGACCTCGCCGGGCTGGGTCGGCAGCCTGCTGGCAATCGGCGGCTTCGTCCTGTGGTCGGTCTCGGTGGCCACCAGCCGCAGCTCGCGACGCGACGCAGCCGTCTCCAACGAAGGCTGATACACGGGATCGGACGGACAGGGCCGGCGCAATGCCGGCCCTTTCGTCTGCGCCGTGTGCCGACGTACCCTGTACGGCACATTCCCGGTCCACCGACACCATGCCGCTGCCCCTGGTCTACCACGACGACTACAGCCCGCCCTTCCCGGACAGCCACCGCTTCCCGATGGAGAAGTTCCGCCTGCTGCGCGATCACCTGGTGGACAGCGGGCTGGTCGCTGACGAGCGATTGCTGCGCCCGGAACTCTGTCCGCCGGACGTTCTCGCCCTGGCCCACGACCGCGACTACATCGAGCGCTACTGCAGCGGCGAGATGAGCCGCGAGGAACTGCGCCGCCTCGGCCTGCCCTGGACCGAAGCTCTGGCGCGGCGCACGGTGCGCGCGGTGGGCGGATCGCTGCTCAGTGCAGAACTGGCGCTACAGCACGGCCTGGCCTGCCATCTCGCCGGCGGCACGCACCATGCGCACCACGACCATGCCTCGGGCTTCTGCATCTTCAACGATCTGGCGGTGATCAGCCTGTACCTGCTGGAAAGCGGCAAGGCGAGCCGGGTGCTGATCTTCGACTGCGACGTGCACCAGGGCGACGGCACCGCGCGCATCCTGGAAAACGTGCCGGACGCGGTGACCGTGTCCCTGCACTGCGAAAAGAACTTCCCCGCGCGCAAGGCCCAGAGCGACTGGGACATTCCCCTGCCGCTACACCTGGGCGACGCGGAGTACCTGAAAGTGGTGCAGCAAGCGCTGGATTACCTGCTGCCGCTGTACCAGCCGGACATCGTGCTCTACGACGCCGGCGTGGACGTGCACAAGGACGACGCCCTGGGCTACCTGCAGCTCACCGATGCGGGGCTGGCAGCGCGGGACGAGCACGTCATCCGCCGCTGCCTGGCCAGCGACATTCCCGTGGTGGGCGTGATCGGCGGCGGCTATGACAAGGACCGCCAGGCCCTGGCGCGTCGCCACGGCATCCTCCACCACAGCGCCGCACGGGTGGCGGCGGAGTTTCAGCTGACGCGGTAGCGGGCGTTGTTGCTGTCCATGCGCGAGGGCAGGCGCTGCTGTTCCCAGCGCATCATTTCGTGATCGGTGAACGCCAGCAGCGCAATGGCGCGCACGCGGCTGTCCTCGGCGTAGTGTTTCTCGCAGAAGCGCATGACCTGTTCCGGCACGTGGTGCTGCAGCAGCTCCTGGGCGCGCAGCGGCCCTGCGTACTGCAGGTAGCGCGGCAACAGCCGGCTCCAGCTGGTGAACACATAGAGGTTGTGCAGTGCGATCTGTATCGACAGCAGTTCGAGCACCCGCTGCTCGAACTTCACCTTTGCGCCCTGCACGTTCTTGTTCAGGCGCACCACCATATGAGCGACCGCCTCGTTGAGCAGGGTGCGAATTTCCTCGCCAGGGAGCGCACGGATCACAATATCGAGGCCATTCACCCGCACACGGGTGTCGCTGCCCTCCATCCACAGGTGGGCCTCATGGGAGCGAAGGTAATCACGGACTTTCATCGACATTCGGACCAAGGTTGCAAGAGGCCCGCATGCTGATGGATTCACAAAAGTGCCAATATCGGCACATTCCCGATCCCCTGTCGGAATTGTCGCAACCCCTCCACATCGGCAACTGGAGGTGACCCCTCATCTTTTCCACGGCAACTGTGGAGCGGCCTGTGGATAAGCTGCGGGAAAGCGGCTGTCACCCCCGCCGCCACAGGCTTGGCGAGTCCTGAGCGGAAAATGACCAACCGGCACGGAGCGACGCTGCGCTAGAATTGCGGCCTTTCCCGCTCTCCTTCGCCTGGCCTTCTGCATGACCGACTCCCGCCCGCTCGCTTCCCGTACCGCCATCGTCATCGGCGGTGGCCCCGCTGGCCTGATGGCGGCTGAAGTCCTGGCCGGAGCCGGCGTACCGGTGGAGCTGTTCGACGCCATGCCCTCGGTGGGGCGCAAGTTCCTCCTGGCCGGCGTGGGCGGGATGAACATCACCCATTCGGAAGCGCGCGAGGCGTTCCTCTCGCGCTACGGCGAGCGTGCGGAAACACTGGCACCACTGATCGACGCCTTCGACAACCAGGCCTTGTGCGCGTGGATTCATGGCCTGGGCATCGACACCTTCGTCGGCACCTCCGGCCGCGTCTTCCCCACCGACATGAAGGCTGCGCCGCTGCTGCGCGCCTGGCTCAAGCGCCTGCGCGAGGCCGGAGTGGTTATCCACACCCGCCATCGCTGGATGGGCTGGGACGCCGAGGGTGCTCTGCTGATCGAGGGACCAGGGGGCCAGCGCCGCATCGCCGCCGATACGACCGTGCTCGCCCTCGGTGGCGGCAGCTGGCAACGCCTGGGCTCGGACGGCGCCTGGGTGCCGCTGCTGGAACGGCGCGCTGTGGATATCTCGCCGCTGCGCCCGGCCAACTGCGGCTTCGAAGTGGCCGGCTGGAGCGATTTCTTCCGCGACAAGTTCGCCGGCGCGCCGGTCAAGCCGGTGGCGCTCTCGCTTGAGGGCGGCGTGCCGCGCCAGGGTGAGTTCGTGGTCACCGCCGGCGGCATCGAGGGCAGCCTGGTCTATGCGCTGTCCGCTGCCATTCGCCACGGCATCGAGCAGGCCGGAAGCGCCACGGTGTACCTCGACCTGCTGCCCAACCGCAGCCAGGAGCAGGTCGCCAGGGCCGTTGCCCAGCCGCGCGGCTCCAAGTCCATGGCCAACCACCTGCGCGGCCGCCTGGGGCTGGACGGCGTGCGCGCCGGGCTGCTGCGTGAGTTGTCCACAGCCCAGGACTACGCCGACCCGCAGCGTCTCGCCCAACTGATCAAGGCACTGCCACTGACCGTGGTGCGCCCCCGCCCGCTGGACGAAGCCATCAGCAGCGCCGGTGGCGTGACCTTCGAAACGCTGGACGACAACCTGATGCTCAAGGCGCTGCCGGGCGTATTCTGCGCCGGCGAGATGCTCGACTGGGAGGCGCCCACCGGCGGCTACCTGCTCACCGCCTGCTTCGCCAGCGGCCGCGCGGCAGGACTTGGTGCACTGCAGTGGCTCCAGGCACAGGGGTGATCGCTGCACTTCTAGCACCATAGTGCTAGATTCTCGACTCCCATCCTGGAGCCGCCTGCATGCCGCTGACCTTCCGCCACGCCCGCCCCGATGATGTCGACGCCGCCGTCCCGCTGATCTACAGCTCCGGCCCGGACGCCTTCGACTATGCCTTCGCCCGTCCCGGCCGCAACAGCGCCCAGGACTTCTTGCGCTACGCCTTCGTCCAGGGCGGCGGGCAGTTCGGCTGGCGCCAGCACTGGGTCGGCGAACAGGACGGCGAGGTCGTGGTGGCCGGCACGGTATTCGGCGGCGAAGCCAACCTGGGGTACATGCTGGCAGCCACGCGGCAGATTCTCGGTTACTTCGGCATCGGGTCGGCCGGCGTGATGCGTCGCGGCCTGCAACTGGAAAAGATCATCTGTCCGCCGCCGCGCCGCACGCTGTACCTCGCCCACCTGGGCGTCACGCCGGCATTGCGTGGCGAAGGCCTGGGCAGCCAGCTGATCGGTCACTTCCTGCAGATCGGCCGCAACGCCGGCCTGCCCATGGCGGCGCTGGATGTCTCCACGGCCAACCCCAAGGCCCAGGCGCTCTATGAACGCCTGGGCTTCAGCGTACAGGTGGAGCGTGCCTCGACCCTGCCGGGTGTCGCCGGCAGTCGCTACATGCAGCGCCAGCTCTGAGTTAGACTCGCGGCCAGCCGCCCGCCAGAGGCGGCCCGCCCACCTGCAGGGCGCCGTCGAAAGCCTGCTCACGCATTAACCAGGAAGGTTGCCCATGAGCACTGCCAGCGTTGAACTGAAAGTCTTCGTCCCCGCCCGCGACTTCGCGCTCTCCCAGCAGTTCTACAAGGACCTGGGTTTCCTCTCGCCGTGGAGCTCCGAGGAGCTCGCCTACTTCCACCACGGCGACCACTGCGCCTTCCTGCTGCAGAATTACTACGTCAAGGAATTCGCCGAGAACCTGATGCTGCACCTGCTGGTGGAAGACGCCGACGCCTGGTACGCCAAGGTGCGCGACGCCGGCCTCGCCGAGCGCTACGGCGTGCGCCTGGGTGAGCCGGCGGATCAGCCCTGGAAGATGCGCGACTTCACCCTGCACGACCCGAGCGGCGTGCTCTGGCGGATCGGGCAGAACCTCGACTGAGTCCCCGGAGTCGACCTGTAGGAGCGCGCCATGCGCGCGATCGCGGGCATGGCCCGCTCCTACAGTACGTAGGGCGCTCAGGAGCGGTTATTTCAGGTACCACCCCCACGGCTGATCCGAGATGTACTCGGTCACCTGCTTCACCTCCAGGTAGTTCTCCAGCCCCCACACGCCCAGCTCGCGGCCGATGCCGCTGTGTTTCATGCCGCCCCAGGGCGCCTGGGTGAACGTCGGCTGCGAGCAGTTGACCCAGACGATCCCCGCGCGCAGCCCGTCGGCCACCCGTGCGGCACGCTGCGGGTCGCCGGACATAACCGCGCCGGCCAGGCCGAAGCGGCTGTCGTTGGCCAGGCGCAAGGCCTCGGCCTCGGTCTTGAAGCGCTTCACGCAGAGCACCGGGCCGAAGATTTCCTCACGCCAGATCAGCGCGTCCTCGGACGGCTCGTCGAAGATTGCCGGCTCGATGAACCAGCCCTCCTCCAACCCCGCCGGACGCTTGCCGCCAGTGAGCAGGCGGGCGCCGCCCGCGCGGCCTTTCTCGACGAAGCCGAGCACCTTTTCGTGCTGCCCGGCACTCACCAGCGGGCCGAGCAGCACGCCCGGCTGCAGGCCGCTGCCGATGGTGATCGCACGGGTCGCCTCCACCAGCCGCTCGATCAGCCGCGGAGCAATGCCCTCCTGCACCAGCAGGCGCGAGGTGGCGCTGCACACCTGGCCCTGGTTCCAGAAGATACCGAAGAGGATCCACTCCACGGCGGCCTCGACATCGGCGTCATCGAAGACGATGAAGGCCGACTTGCCGCCCAGCTCCAGGCTGACGTTCTTGATGTCCTGGGCCGCCGCCGACATGATCCGCGAACCGGTCGGCACACTGCCGGTGAAGGCCAGCTTGTCCACGCCAGGATGCTGGCTCAGCGGCCCGCCGGCCTCCGCACCGAGGCCGGGCAGTACGTTGAGCACGCCCGCCGGCAAGCCCACCGCGTCGGCTGCGGCGGCCAGTTCGAGTGCGCTCAGCGGTGTCAGCTCGGACGGCTTGAGCACGCAGGTCGCGCCCGCTGCCAAGGCCGGCGCGACCTTCCACGCCGCCATCAACAGCGGGTAGTTCCAGGGAATGATCTGCCCCGCCACCCCCACCGGTTCCTGGCGGATGCGGCAGCGGAAGCGCTCGTCGGGCAACGGAAGCACCTGGTCCTGGCGCTCGTCCAACTCCCGTGCCAGCTCCGCGTAATAGCGGAAGCAGCCGATGGCGTCGGCCACGTCCCACTGCGCCTCGGGCAACGGCTTGCCGTTGTCGCGCACTTCCAGCTCGGCCAGTGAATCCTGGTGGCGCTCCAGCTCTCCGGCCAGCGCCTCCAGCCATTCGGCGCGCTCGCTGCCACGGCTCTGCCCCCAGCCGCGATTGAACGCGGTACGCGCCGCGCGAACCGCATGGTCGACGTCTTCCTCGGTCGCCGCCGGCACCTCGCACAGAGGCTGGCCGGTGGCCGGGTCGAAGCTGGTGAAGCGGCCGCCCAGGTCCGGCCTGACCCACTGCCCGTTGATGTAGAGCTGGTCACGCATCCTCGAGTCTCCTTGAAGTCGGCCCTCAGGCGGCCTGAACGCCAGTGCGGCGGTTCTGCAGGTAGCGGGAGGTGAACAGCAGCGCCAGCGAGGCGCAGATGATCACCGTGGAGATGGCGTTGATCTCCGGCGTGATGCCCCGGCGGATCGACGAGAAGATGTAGATCGGCAGCGTGGTCTCCGAGCCGGCGACGAAGAACGCGATGATGAAATCGTCGAAGCTGAAGGTGAATGCCAGCAGGAAGCCGGCGAGGATGGCCGGGGCAATCTGCGGCAGGGTCACCCGCCAGAAGGTGTCCAGCGGCGGCGCGTAGAGGTCGGCAGAGGCTTCCAGCAGCGACTTGTCCATCGCCTCGACGCGGGTGCGGACGATCACCATCACCAGCGCCATGGTGAACAGCGAATGCGCCGCCACCACCGTGCCGAAGCCCATGTTGAGTTTCGGCAGGCCGATGTCCAGCAGCGCCAACAGCGGGTTGAGCACATCGAACAGGGTGATGAAGGCGATCAGCGTGGCGATGCCGATGACGATCCCCGGCACGATGATCGCGCAGTAGGTCAGCGCGTCGAACAGCAGGCGCACGCGCTTGCCGACCCGCTGCAGGCCGAACACCGCGAGGGTGCCGAACAGCGTGGCGATCAGCGCCGAGCAGGAGGCGATCAGCGCGCTGTTGCCCAGGGCCTCCATGATGAACGGGTTGCCGAAGGCGCGGCCGAACCACTGCACCGAGCAGCACTGGAAGCTCAGCCCGCTGCGCCCGGCGTTGAAGGCGAAGAGCATGATCAGCGCGATGGGCGCGTAGAGGAACAGGTAGACCGAGGTGGAATAACTGCGCAGCCACATGTCAGAGCACCCCGTCGTTGCGCGAACCGCCATAGCGGGCCACGAGTTTCAGGTAGACGCCGATGATCGCCAGCATCATCGCCACCAGGGTCATCGCCACCGCGCTGCCGAACGGCCAGTTGCGCGATTGCAGGAACAGGTCGACCAGCGCGTTGCCGACGAAGAACACCTTGCCGCCGCCCAGAATCGCCGGGATCAGGAACTCGCCCATGAGCAGGATGAACACCAGCATCACGCCGGTGATCACACCGGGCGCGGACAGCGGCAGGGTAATCCGGCGGAAGGTCTCGAAGGCGCTGGCACCGAGGTCGCCGGAGGCTTCCAGCAGGCGCTTATCGAGTTTCTCCAGGGTCACGTAGATGGGGAACACCATCAGCGGCAGGTAGCCGTAGACGATGCCGATCAGCACCGCATAGGGCGTGTTGATCAGGCGCACGTCGGCGATGCCGAAGGTCTCCAGCAGCGCCGGGATGCCGCGGCCGCTGAGCAGGAAGATCCAGGCGTAGGTGCGGATCAGGAAGCTGGTCCAGAACGGCACGATGACCAGGGTCAGCAGCAGCGACTTGTTGCGTCGCACCTTCACCGCCAGGAAGTACGCCAGCGGGTAGGCAGCCAGCAAGCACGCCAGGGTGCCCAGCGGCGCCAGGGTCAGGGTGTTCCAGAAGGCCTGGGCGCGGGACCCGAGGTTCAGGTAGTTCTCCAGCGTCAGCCCACCGCCGTAGCCACCGACGGCGCTGCGCTCGCCGAAGCTGAAGACCAGGATGATCACCAGCGGCATCAGGAGCAGCAGCAGGAACCACAGGGTGGACGGCAGGAGCAGCAGGAGCGTGACGCGCCGGCCAAGGCGTTTCGCGCGCGAGACCGTGGGCGTCGCCTGGGTCTGCGGCAACGGGGCGCTGACAGCGATGTTCATGTTCGATTCCCTACGCATGGGATTGCACGGACCTTTTTCGTAGGAGCGAGCTTGCTCGCTCCTACGAAGGGCCGATCAGGCGGCCTTGAACCGCGCCATCAGCTCGGCGCGCGCCGGGCTGGTGAGGGTGGCCGCAGCGCCGAATTCCAGCGGCGACAGACGCTCGGCCGCCGGGTACATGATCGGGTCGTCGAGCATCTCCTTGGAGAGCAGTGCATCGACCCGCTTGTCGCCGCTCGGGTAGCCGTGGGCAAGGACCTCCAGCTTGTTGTGCTGCGGATCGAGCAGGTAGTTGATGAACGCGTAGGCCGCATCACGGTGTTCGGCGCTCTTGGGAATGGCGAAGAAGTCGCTCCAGATCTCACCACCTTCCTTGCCGAGCACGAAGGTCATGTCCGGGTTGTCGCGGTGCAGCTGGGAGGCGTCGCCGGTCCAGGACATGGCCATCCAGGTGTCGCCGTTGCGCAGCGAGGGCTGGATGTCGGAGTTGATCGCGAACAGGTGCGGCTTGGCCTGGATCAGCAGCTTCTCGGCCTCGGCCAGCTCCTTCGGATCCAGCGAGTTGAAGCTGTAGCCGTAGTACTTGAGGGCGTTGCCGATGGCGGTGAGCTGGTAGTCGTGGACGATGGTGCGGCCCGATGCGCTGGTCAGCGTCAGGTCCCAGAACTGTTTCCAGGAGTCCGGATTGTCCTTGATGCGGCTCGAGTCGTAGACGATGCCGGTGGTGCCCCAGTTCTTCGGCACCGCGTAGACCTTGCCGTCCACCGTGCCCTGGGCCATGAAGCGCTCCTCGAAGGCCTTCGGATCGAAGTTGGGGATGCGCGAGAGGTCCAGCGGCTCGATCAGGCCGAGCTGCACATAGGTGCTGATGGTGTAGTTGGTCGGCACGAAGACGTCCCAGCCGCTGCCACCGGCCTGCAGCTTGGCGAGCATCTCCTCGTTGGAGCCGAAGACGTTCATCTGCACCCGCGCGCCGGTCGACTTGGCGAAGGCGTCGAAGTTCTCCTGGCTGTGGTAGTTCGGCCAGGTCGCGAGCGCGAGGCGGTCACCGATGTTGCTGCCCTCGGCCGCGTAGGCCTTGCCGGCCAGCAGACCGGGAGTGTTGGCGGCGACCACCGCCATCGCCAGCCCGAGGCCGGTCTTGCCAAGGAAATCGCGCCGCGTGATGGAGCCGTTTTCCCAGCTGCGCATCGTCTTGATGAAGCTCTTCTTGTCCATCGTCACTCCCCGCCTGTCTGCTGATTGTCGTTATGGTTGGATCGTCGAACTCAAAGGGCCATGGCCAGGCCGCTGGCCTGGTTCCAGCCGACCTGTACCGGCGCACCGTGCTCGAAGGCTTCCGCCTCGCCGCCGGCCTTGCGTGGCACGCGCACGCAGACGATGCCGAAGGCGTCGGTGCGCACGCGGTATTCGGTGAGGTTGCCCAGGTAGATGCGGTCCTCGACGCGGCCCTTCAGCCGCACTTCGCGCAGCAGCTCCGAGTCGGCGGCGGCGATGCCGACCAGTTCGGGGCGCACCGCGATACAGCCTTCGGCCTGGGGCGCCAGCGAGGGACCGGTGGGTGTCGGCGGGCTGCTCAGTTCCAGCCCGGCCGGCGTGCCCAGCACCACCCGGCCGGAGTCGAGGCGGCGCACAGTGCCGGAAAACAGGTTGGACTCGCCGATGAAGTCAGCCACGTAGCGGCTCGCCGGGGTCTCGTAGAGCGCCTCGGGGGTGGCGGTCTGGATGATCAGGCCGTCCTTCATGATGCTGATGCTGTCGCTCATCGACAGCGCTTCTTCCTGGTCATGGGTGACCAGCACGAAGGTGATGCCGACCTCGCGCTGCAGGCGCAGCAGCTCCGACTGCATCTCCTTGCGCAGCTTGCGGTCCAGCGCGGCCAGCGGCTCGTCGAGCAGCAGCACGGTGGGCTTGTTCACCAGCGCACGGGCCAGCGCCACGCGTTGTTGCTGGCCACCGGAAAGCTCGTGTGGTTTGCGCGTGCCGAAGCCGGAGAGGCGCACCATCTCCAGCGCCTCATCGGCCATGCGGCGCTGCTGCGCGCGGTCCGGACGCGGCGTGCGATAGCGCAGGCCATAGGCGATGTTCTCGGCCACCGTCAGGTGCGGGAACAGCGCGTAATGCTGGAACACCATGTTCACCGCACGCTGGTGCGCCGGCACCCCGGCCACCGCCTTGCCGGCCAGCAGTACCTCGCCTTCGCTGGGCTGCTCGAAGCCGGCGATCATCCGCAGGGTGGTGGTCTTGCCGCAACCGGAGCTGCCGAGGAAGGAATGGAAGGCGCCGCGCTTCACCCGGAAGCTCAGCCCGTTGACCGCCGGCACGCTGCCGTAGCGTTTGACCACGTTACGGAATTCGATATCGAAGTCCTGACCGCTCTCCATCACCGCGCGCTCCCACGTTGTTCTTGTTGGGGCTCACGCTAGCAACGGGGCTTTCGGGGTGTATATATCCCTCGGGGGATAGATGTCGGGATTGGATCGCCCGGTGCGCGCTGACTCTCCCTGTAGGAGCGCGCCATGCGCGCGATCGCGGGCATGGCCCGCTCCTACAATGGGCGCCCGGAGCTTCCGATGACTGTAGGAGCGAGCTTGCTCGCGAACGGAATCCCCGGCGAATCCGACGTTGGGCGGTTCGCGAGCAAGCTCGCTCCTACGGAAAACCGCCCTGCTCAGCCGGCCGCCAGCATGCCACCCGCCGCATCACGCCCCGCCAGTTCGCGGATGAACAGCCCGAGCAGCTCCGACTGGCTACCGATGCCGAGCTTGGCGTAGATATTCTTGCGGTGGATCTTCACCGTACCAGGGCTGATGTCCAGCTGCTCGGCCACCGAGGCGCTGGAATGGCCACGCAGGAGCAGCTGGACGATCTCCTGCTCGCGGGCGGTGAGCAGTTGGGCGCCGAACTGGTCGAAGGCCTCGCGGATCTGGTAGTCCAGGTCCTGCGCCGGGCGTGGCTGTGCACGACGCAACTCCCAGGCCTCGCGCACCACCTGCTCGACCACCGGCCGCGCGCACTCCAGCAGCTGCATCTCGTCACGGCTGTAGGCGGGGCTGGAGGTCTTGCGCATCAGCGAGAGCACGGCGGTGGCGCCGTCGGCGAGGTCGATGAAGAACGCGATCTCCTCGGTCAGGCCGGTCTGCTGGTAATACGTCTGGTAGTACTCGCCCAGGTAGAAGTGGTCCGGCGCGAACTGCCGCAGGCGCCACAGTCCGGGGGCCTGGTTGCGCGTGCAGGCGAGGTAGAAGGGATCGAGCAGGTAGGGGCCGACCTGGTAGTCCTCGACGTAGACGTGGCGGATGTCGGCCGGGAAGGTGTCGAACAGGTCGAGCGGCCGGTGGTTGCCTTCGTAGACGAACAGCACGAAGTTATCCACCGCACAGACCTGCTGCAGCCACTGGCTGAGGCCGAGCAGGCGCGGACGACCGGCGGCCAGCGGGAGCAGGTGGGCGACTCCGCCGGTCCAGGCTTTGAGTTCCTTGTGGCGCATGGGCTGTCGTTCTTGTTGTGTGCGCGATGGGCACACTATAGGCGTTCGGGATTCCACACGGAAATGCAGCTTTTGCGCCACACCCCGCAAGACCCCGTCACGCCTGGAGACAGCCTCGATTCAGCCGTAGGCCGCGCACCGCGATGAAGCAGGTACGCGCCTTATCGGCTCAGGGGCGACGAGCGCCCTTGCCGCCCGGCTTTCCAGCAGGCGACTTGCCGGAGGGAGACTTGCCACCGGCCGGCTTGCCGCCGAGGCCGAAGCCCGGCGCCTTGCGCACCGCCTTGACCTGCGGCTTGTCATCCAGCAGCGAGCCGAGGTGGACCTTGCCCGGCTTGCCTTCCGGCACCTTGGGTTGCTTGGGCTTCTTCGGCTTCTTCGTGATCTGGCCGCCAGGAGCGGTGACGGGCACCCGGTGCTCCGCCTCGAAACCGTCTTCTTCATGACGCTGCAGGGTCTGCCCGATCAGCGTCTCGATGGCCGCCAGCTGCTGCACTTCATCGGCGCAGACCAGCGAGATCGCCTGCCCGCTGGCACCGGCACGGCCGGTACGACCGATACGGTGCACGTAGTCCTCGGGGACGATAGGCAGGTCGAAGTTGACCACTAGCGGCATCTCCTCGATATCCAGGCCGCGCGCGGCAACGTCGGTGGCGATGAGGAAGTCCACCTCGCCGGCCTTGAACCGCGCCAGGGCACGCAGGCGCGACGGCTGCGGCTTGTCGCCGTGGATCGAGTCGGCGCGGATGCCTTCGCGCTGCAGCAGGTCGACCAGCTCGTCGACGCCCTTGCGGGTCTTGGCGAACACCAGCGCCTGGCGCCAGCCCTGTTCGCGCAGCAGGTGCAGGAACAGCTCGGCCTTGCGCTTCTTGTCCACGGTGAGCAGGTGCTGCTTCACCGTCTTCGCCGCAGTGTTGCGCGGTGCCACATCGATCGTCAGCGGATCGCGCAGCAAGGTGCGGGCCATCTGGCGGATGGCGTCGGAGAAGGTCGCGGAGAACAGCAGGGTCTGCCGGCGCCTGGGCAGCGCGGCGAAGACTTCGTCGAGCTCGCGGGCGAAGCCAAGGTCGAGCATGCGATCGGCCTCGTCCAGCACCAGGACCTGCAGCTGGGTGAATTTCAGGGCGTTCTGCCGGTACAGGTCGAGCAGGCGGCCGGGCGTGGCCACCAGCACATCGACGCCCTTGCGCAGCTTCATCATCTGCGGGTTGATGCTGACCCCGCCATACGCCACGGCGGTGCGCAACGGCACGTGCTGGCCGTAGGCACGGAAGCTCTCGTGCACCTGCTCTGCCAGCTCGCGGGTTGGCACCAGCACCAGCGCGCGGATCGAGTTGGCCGCCACCTGCGGGCCCTCCTGCAGCAGCGTCTGCAGCAGCGGCAGGGCGAAGCCGGCGGTCTTGCCGGTACCGGTCTGGGCGGCGGCCAGGAGGTCGCGGCCCTTGAGCACGGCCGGGATGGCCTGGGCCTGCACCGCCGTCGGGTTCTGGTAGCCGAGCCCGTCGAGGGCGCGCAGGAGGGGATCGATCAGGCCGAGGGTGGCGAAAGTCATGGAGCGCTCGCAGAAACGGTTCGGAATGGGCGGCATTGTAGCCGCAAGGGTCAGGAACGCAGCAGCAGCGAGCCTTCGATGGGCACGTAGCGGCTCGCCGCGCGGATCAGTGCCTGGGCGGTGAGGCCCGGTACGCCGTAGGCGGTCGCGTCGGTGCCGCCGGCACGGACGCGGTCGAGCAGCAGGTCGAAATCGCCGTCTCCGGAGGCCAGCACGATCTCGTCCACGTTCGGCGCAGCGTCGAGGATGTCGATGGTGATGCCCACGTCCCAGTCACCCTTGGCCGAGCCGTCGGCGCGCTGGATGTAGGGCTTGAGTTTCACGGTGAAGCCGAGTTTGCGCAGGATCTGCTGGAACTGCTGCTGACGCGCGTCGCCCCGGTCGATGGCATAGGCATACGCCTGGACGATGGTGCCCTGGGCGCTCAGCTCCGCCCACAGGGCGGCGTAGTTGAAGTGGCAGCCGTAGGCCTGACGCACGGTGTAGTAGAGGTTCTGCACGTCGGCGAACAGGGCGATGGTCTTCAACGGTGACTCCGGGGCACGAACAGCGGGGGCGCATTATCGGCACAGCGGCGCGCCCCCGCCAGTCCCGGCGGGCGGGATGGCTTCGCGGGCGGCTCAGCTGAACATATCGCCGTCGTCGCCGCCGAAGAAACCGGAGTCGTCGCCGAAGCTGCCGCCGTCATCGTAATTGCTGTCGCTGAAGTTGTTGTCGGCATAGCGGTCGCCGCCGCCGAACGAGTCGTCGCTGCGCGAGTCGTCGAAGCTGGAAGGCTCCGGCTGAACCGGCTGTTCCTGGATCACCTCGACGATTTCCTGCGGCTGACTGTGGTGGAACATGCTGGTCAGCAGGTCGGCGACCATCACGCCCCCGGCCACGCCGGCAGCAGTCTGCAGGGCACCGCGCATGAAGCCGCCCCCCTGGGGCGCCGCCGCGGGTGCCGGCTGGGCGGGACGGAAATCATTGGGATTGCTGGCGCCCGGGTTACCGGCATAGCCCGCACCGCCAGCGGCCGGCTGCGAGAAGCGCGTCTGGCCCCAGCCGTCGGGGCGCTGCTGCGCCTGCTCCTGGCGCGGCTCCTGGCTCTGGCCGCCGCCGAACAGCCCGGCGAGGAAGCCGCCGCTGCTCGGACGCTGCTCCTGCGCCCTGGCCTGCTGCGCTTCGAGTTCCTTGACGCGCTGGTCCAGACGCTTGATCGCCGCTTCCTGGATCAGCATCGCCTGCGCCATGTAGTACGGCGCCGCGGGCTGCTGCACCAGGTGCTTGTTGATCTGTGCCTCGGCACCGGCGTCGCGCGGGGCGGTCTGCGACTCGGCGTCACGCAGGCGGGTAAACAGACCATCGATCAGGGATTGCTCTTCGGAATTCATGGCGGACCTCGAGTGAGCGGGTGGTTCATGACGGGTGAAACATTGGATCAAGTCGGAAAAAAACAAGTTCCGGTCGCAGAATTCTGGCGTCTTCATCTGAGGGTTTGCTTAAGTTAGAGTCGAAGCCCTCGGACAGTATCGGGTTACTGATGAATCCCCTTTCCATCCTCCGCGACACCTGGTTCTTCTTCTCCCGTCATCTCGGCACGCTGGTGCCGCTGTGCCTGCCCTGGATCGTCATCGAGACGCTGGTCCAGCAGCAGATCAACGTCGCCGCCGGTTCGCAGAACTTCGCGCCCTGGGGCATGGCCGCCGGCCTGGTGTTCTACCCGATCTACACCGCCAGCCTGATCCTCTTCATGATCGACGCCGGCGATGGCGTGGAGCGCAGCGTGCGCGAGCTGTGGAGCGCCGCACTGCGCCTGTGGCCAGCCTTCGCCCTGCTCTCGGCGATCACGTCGCTGCTGATCGTGATCGGCCTGTACCTGATGGTGCTGCCGGGCATCTTCGTGATGATCAAGCTGGCCTTCGCCGAGTTCCTGCTGGTACAGCGCAGACGCACGCCCATCGATGCGATGCGTGAAAGCTTCGCCATGACCACCGGGCATTTCTTCCTGCTGCTGATGACCTCCCTGGCCATTCTCGCGCCGGTGTGGCTCGCCGAAGGCTGGATCACCGACGCCGGCCAGGACGCCCCCGTACTCGGCGTTGCGCTGCACTCCCTCAGCGGGTTCTTCCAGCTGCTGCTGACGGTGGCCGCCTACCGCATCTTCATCCTGCTCGGCCGCGAAGCCGCCTGAGCGGCAGCACGTCGCAACAAATCCCCCGGCACATCCCGCGCCGGGGTTCTACGCTGGAGTCTCCTTTCCTCGAGTATGGAGACTCGCCGTGAGCGACTTCCCGCCCAGCTGCCTTTCGCACATTTCCATCGGCACCAACGACTATCCGCGCGCCAAGGCGTTCTATGACGCCGTGCTGCCGACCCTGGGTTGCCAGCCGATCATGGAACACCCTGGCGCCGTGGCGTACGGCCGCGCCTTCCCCGAGTTCTGGCTGCAGGCCCCCATCGACGGGCGCCCGGCCACGGTCGGCAACGGCACGCACGTCGGCTTCATGGCCAACTCCCGCGAGCAGTTGGACGCCTTCTACCGTGCCGCGATCGCCGCCGGCGCCACCGACGAGGGCGCACCGGGTCCGCGCCCGCTGTATGGCGACCCTTACTACGGCTGCTTCATCCGCGACCTGGACGGGCACAAGGTCGAAGCGTCGTTCTGGGACATGGCGCTGGCCGGCGGCGGATTCGATACCCACTCGCACTGACCTCGACCTGTAGGAGCGGGCCATGCCCGCGAACGCGGACAAAGTCCGCGCGTCCCCGACTGGAAACGTGAGCCCTGCTCACGGATCGCGGGCATGGCCCGCTCCTACAGTTGTCCCGATTTTCAACTCGCACCGGTTCAGTGCCCGGGACGCAGCCCCGACATCTTCGGCACCAGCAGCTTCTCGAACAGCCGCGGGAAGAAGCGCGCCAGCAGGCGCGCACGCCAGTTGACGTTGGACAGCACCAGCAATCGCCGACGCCGCAGCGCACCCTGGTAGATCGACTCCGCCACGTCGCGCGGCGAGGCGACTTCCGCGCCCAACACCACTGCGGGCTGGCGGATCACCGAGCCGTCTCCCACCAGGGCGTTCTTGCGCAGATCAGTAGCGGTGAAGCCCGGGCACGCCAGGGTGATGGCCACGCCGGTGCCGTCCAGCTCCATGCGCAGCGTGTCGAACAGCCCGTGCAGCGCATGCTTGCTGGCGTTGTAGGCGCTGCGGTAGAGCAGCGGGGCGAAGCCGGTCAGCGAGCTGAGCACGACAATCTGCCCGTGCCGCGCCAGCAGGCTGGGCAGTGCGGCCTGGGTGCAATGCAGCGCGCCATAGAAATTCACCGCCATCACCCGCCGGAACACCGCCAGCTCCGTCTCGATGAACAGGCTGCGGTGGGTGATGCCGGCGTTGTTCACCAGCACGTCGATGCCGCCGAAGCGCTCCACCGCCAGCGCCACGGCACGCTGCACAGCCTCGGCGTCGGCGATGTCGCAGCGCAGGCCGAGGGCTTCGACATGCAGATGCTCGCGCAGGTGCTGCACCAGGCTGTCCAGTGCCGCCTGGTCGAGATCGAGGATCACCGGGTAAGCCCCGGCCTGGGCGAAGCGCAGCACCAGGGCGCGACCGATACCCGAGCAGCCGCCGCTGACCAGCA
Source organism: uncultured Pseudomonas sp. (assembly GCA_966191535.1). GTDB lineage: Bacteria > Pseudomonadota > Gammaproteobacteria > Pseudomonadales > Pseudomonadaceae > Pseudomonas. The sequence goes on from CBIGPF010000018.1 coordinate 26,834, forward strand.
CCACCTTGTGCCGGTAGACCGGCTGGAAGAACAACGGGCGTGGCATGGCGACCTCCCGGAGCGAGCGCTGTGCGCGGCTGACAGCCTGTCCCAAGGTTGCAGAATGCTTCGCGCTGCGAATGCGCAGGTGAAATGCGCGGGCGCAGACACTATCCTCTGGACCCAACAAGCATAGCCCCTGGTCACCCATGAGCCTCTCGCTTCGCCGCCGTTTCCTCTTCGTGCTGTTCATCGCCCTGCTGCTCGCCATCACTGCCGCCGCCTGGCTGCTGGCCTGGCACCCCGCCGAACGCGAGACCGTTGCCGCGCAGTGCCGCGCGCCGGCGCCGCAACTGCAGCCGGGGCAGGCACTGAAGGTGATGACCTGGAACGTCCAGTACCTGGCCGGCAAGCGCTACATCTTCTGGGACGACCTGCCCGATACCACCGGCCCCGACGACAGCCCCAGCCCCGAGGACATCGCCTACAGCCTCGACGAGGTGGTGCGGGTGATCCGCGACGAAGCCCCGGACATCGTCCTGCTGCAGGAAGTGGACGATGGCGCAGCCGTCACCGGCAAGCAGGACCAGCAGGCACTGATCGGCGACCGCCTGACCGATCTCTACCCCTGCTCCACCGCCGCCTTCGACTGGAAGGCGCGCTTCGACCCCAATCCCCACGTGTTCGGCAGCGCCGGACGCAAGCTGGTGACGTTCAGCCGCTTCCAGATCACCAGCGGCGAGCGCATTGCGCTGCCGCAGCGCTCGTCGATCCCGCTGCTGCACCTGTTCGCCCCGCAACCGGCGCTGCTGCAGAGCGACCTGCCGATCCGCGGCGGCGGCCAGCTCAGCGTGATCAACACGCGCCTGGAGCGCCCCAACGGCGACGACACCCCGCAGCGCCAGGTCGACGCCATCGAAGCCCACCTGAACACCCTGCAGGCCGCCGGCCGCCCCTGGCTGCTGGGCGGCGACCTCGGCCTCCTGCCGCTGGGCCAGTACCCCTACCTGCCGGAAGTGCTGCGCGCGCCCTACCGCGCCAACAGCGAGCTGAACCTGCTGGCGGCGCGCTTCCCGGTGGTCCCGGCGGTGGAGGAATCCAGCGGCGCCGACCAGGAGAAGTGGTACACCCACTTCCCCAACGACCCGCGCGTGCACAAGCCCGACCGCACCCTCGACTACCTGTTCCACAGCCCCAGCCTGAACCGCCTGGAGGCCGGCGTGCGCAGCCACGACACGCTGCGCATCTCCAACCACCTGCCGCTCTCCGCACGCTTCCTGCTGCCCCACTGAGTGCTGTGGCACATCGCCGCCGGGCCAGGCTGGACAAGCACGGCGCGGCGGCCCCATGCTCGACCGGCTACGCATAACAACGACAACGCGCACCCCGGGTATCCATGCACTTTCGCCGTCTCATCGGGCTGATCGTCGCCCTGCTCTGCCTCAACGCCTTCGCCGTCGACAGGCCCACGCTGGCCGACCGGCTGCCGCATCCGCTACCGGTACTGACCGTCGGCTACTACGAGTTCCCGCCCTACACCTACACCGCCCCGGACGGCAGCACCCGCGGCAGCGGCGCCGAGATGGTCCGGCGCATCCTGCTCAAGGCCGGCTATCGCGCCGATTTCCGCCCGCTGCCCAGCGCCCGCCTGTACCTGGGCCTGCAGGACGGCAGCGTACAGCTCTGGGCCGGTGCTCCGGGCAAGCAGGAGTTGCTGGGCAGCACGCTGGAGTGCGAACGCGTGCTGGGACATGTCGAGCTGAACCTCTACCGCCTGGCATCGCGATCCTCGCCCACACTGCCCGAAGGGCTGATCGGCAGCCGGATGATCCTGATCAGCGGCTACAGCTACTGGCGGCCGATCACCGAGATGCTCGCGGACCCGAAACTCCAGCTGGAAGTGCACCGCACCAGTACCCACACCGCCGCGTTGCAGATGCTCGAGCGCGGCCGTGGCGACTACCTGATCGACTACCAGACGCCCGTGGAGCAGGCTCGCCGCGAGCTGAACATGCCGCCGCTGGCCTTCGACAATCTGTACAGCGTGCCGACCAAGCTGATCGTCTCCCGCCACGCCCCCGATGCCGAAGGCCTGCGCGCACAACTGGACCACGCCTACGACGAGCTGAAGGCGGCAGGTTACGAGATGGAGTTGCCCTGACTCCGCAAGGCGGGAATGGCACAGGGGCGCACTCAAGCGACGGAGACGACCTGTAGGAGCGGACATGGCCGGCTCCTACAGAGAGCACATCGCGTCTGCGCCGCACCTATCCCTTGCGCGGCTTGGCCCGTGCCGTCGGCTCGGCGATCAGCGGATCATCCGGCCAGTAGTGCTTCGGATAACGTCCCTTCAGATCTTTCTTCACGTCCGCGTAGGTACTGCGCCAGAAGTTGGCCAGGTCCTGGGTCACCTGCACCGGCCGTTGTGCCGGCGACAGCAGGTGCAGCTTCAGCGCCACCCGCCCACCGGCGATGCGCGGTGTGTCGGCCAGGCCGAACAGCTCCTGCAGGCGAACGGCGAGCACCGGCGGGAACTCGCTGTAGTCCAGGCGGATGCTCGAACCGGACGGCACCTGCAGCGTGCGCGGCGCCAGCTCGTCCAGCCGTTGCGGCAGTGGCCAGGGCAGCAGCCCGTGGAGAATCCCGCTCAGCTCCAGGTTGGCGAAGTGCGACAGCCGCGAGACCTTGCCCAGGTAAGGCAGCAGCCAGTCTTCCAGCGAAGCCAGCAGCGCGGCGTCGCTGACGTCCGGCCACTCGCTCTCGCCCTTGCCTTCGAGGTCGAGTCGGCGCAGCAAGGCGATGCGCGCCTGCCACTGGCACAGCTCCGGCGTCCACGGCAGCAGCTCCAGCCCCTTGCGCCGCACCAGCCCGAGCAACGCACGGCTGCGGGCCTCGGCGTCGAGGTTGGGCAGCGCCTCGGTGGACAGCACCAGTTCGCCGACCTTGCGCTGGCGCTCGGCGCGCAGCACACCTTCGCGCTCGTCCCACTCCAGCTCGTCGTGGACGCTGACCTGCTCGGCCAGGATCGTTTCGAACAGCACCGGCTCCAGCGCCGCCGCCAGGTAGATGCGCTCCTCGCGCTGGCCCTGGCGGCTGCCGAGGTCGGCGATCACCAGCCAGGCTTCCTTCATCAGCGCATCCGGCTCGCCGAACAATGCGGCGCGACCGTTGGCCAGGCGGTACTCGCCACCACCGGCGCGACGCTGGCGGGCGATGCGGTCGGGGTAGGCAAAGGCCAGCAGGCCGCCCAGCCAGCGCGGATGATCGGGGTCAGCCACCGGCTCGCGAGCCGGGCCACGCAGGTAGCCCTTGAACTGCCGCGCCAGCTGGCGCACCCGCTGCACCGCGCCACGGCTGGCGCGCGGTCCGTTCTGCTCGCCGGCCAGCAAGGCGATGCGGTGATGCAGGTCGGCGTCGTTGCCGCGCAGGATATCGCGCTCGCCCAGCAGGGCGGCCAGGTCACAGGCCAGTTGCCCCAGCCCCAGCGCATGGCCGCGCAACAGCAGATGGGCGATACGCGGGTGCGCCGGCACTTCGGCCATGGCCTGCCCGTGTGCCGTCAGGCTGCCACCACCGGCGCGGGAGGCCATCGCGCCGAGGCGTTCCAGCAGATCCTGGGCTTGTGCATACGCGGCGGCGGGCGGCAGGTCGAGCCAGGCCAGTTCCTGCGGGGCGACACCCCAGCGTGCCAGCTGCAGGGCGAGGCCGGCCAGATCGGCCTGGAGGATTTCCGCCGCGCCATAGGCCGGCAGTTGATCGTGCTGTGCCTCGGACCACAGGCGGTAGCAGGCGCCCGGCTCCAGCCGCCCGGCACGCCCGGCGCGCTGGGTCGCGGAGGCGCGGGAGATACGCTGGGTGTCCAGGCGTGTCATGCCGCTGCCCGGATCGAAGCGCGGCACCCGTGCCAGCCCGGCGTCCACGACGACGCGTACACCGTCGATGGTCAGGCTGGTCTCGGCGATATTGGTCGCCAGCACCACCTTGCGCTTGCCCGCCGGCGCAGGCTCGATGGCGGCGCGCTGGGCGTCCAGGTCGAGTTCGCCATGCAGCGGGCAAAGCAGTATGTCGGGACGGCCGGCCAGCGCCTCGCCCAGTTGGTCGGCGACGCGGCGAATCTCTGCCTGGCCGGGCAGGAACACCAGCAGACTGCCGGGCTCGTCGGCCAGTGCCTGCTGGACCGTCTGCACCACGCGCGGCTCGATGAACTCGCCGGCCTGCCACGGGCGGCCCCAGCGGAGATCCACCGGGAACATGCGGCCTTCGCTGCGCACCACCGGCGCATCGTCCAGCAACGCGGAGAGCCGCTCGCCTTCCAGCGTCGCCGACATCACCAGCACCTTGAGCGGCGGCTCGTCGCGCAGCAGCGCACGGCCGTTGAGGGTCAGCGCCAGCGCGAGGTCAGCATCCAGGGAACGCTCGTGGAATTCGTCGAAGATCACCAGCCCCACGCCTTCCAGCGCCGGGTCGTCCTGCAGGCGGCGGGCAAGGATGCCCTCGGTGACCACTTCGATACGCGTCTTCGGGCCGACCTTGCTGTCCAGGCGAATGCGGTAGCCGACAGTCTCGCCGACAGTCTCGCCCAGCTCCGCGGCCAGCCTTTCGGCGGCAGCGCGGGCGGCCAGGCGGCGCGGTTCCAGCATCAGGATCGACTGCCCGGCCAGCCACGCCTCGTCCAGCAGCGCCAGCGGCACACGGGTGGTCTTGCCGGCGCCGGGCGGGGCTTCCAGCACCACCTCATGGCGCTCGGCCAGGGCCTGGCGCAGGGCGGGAAGGACACTGTCGATGGGAAGGGCGTGCATGCCGGCTCCTGGAACTCGAATTTCATAAGGCGGTAACCCGCCATTCGCGGGGGGCGGCGATTATAGCGGGCGAACCGCGATGCCAACTCGACAGTCATAGAAGCAACGAGAACGCGGGCTAGTGCGAAACTGCCAGCAGCGGTTCAGAACTCGTTGTTATAGTTGTCCGCATCATCCTCCCGGAGGTTTTTTCATGCGTCTTGCCACCCGAGTCTCCTGTGCAGTTCTGAGCGTCGCCCTGTTCAGCCAGCTGACGGCCTGCGGCACCCTGTTCTACCCCGACCGCCGCGGCCAGATCGACGGCCGCATCGACCCGGCAGTCGCCGCGCTGGACGCCGTCGGTCTGTTGTTCTACATCATCCCGGGGCTGATCGCCTTCGGCGTAGACTTCGCCACCGGCGCGATCTACCTGCCCGACGAGAAGTACTCGGTCGCACCGGAGACGCTCAAGGATGCCGTGAGCGAAGACGGCACCGTGGACAAGGCTAAACTCAAGGCGATCCTCGAGCGTGAAACCGGCCGCAGCCTGCCCCTGGACGACCCGCGTCTGATCCAGCGCAGCGGCAGCCTCCAACAACTCGCCAGCCTGGGCCTGCGCCCGGAGGCCTGACATGCACGGCGCTCTCGCTTCACACCTTCAGCAACTCCTGGCGTACCACCAGTGGGCCTACGAACGCATCCTGGAGGCCGTCGCGCCGCTGGATGAGGAGGCCTACCGCGCACCGCGCGGGCTGTTCTTCGGCAGCCTGCACGGCACCCTCAACCACCTCGCAGTGGTCGATCGCATCTGGTTCGCCCGTGTGCAGCGAGAGCCCTGGCAGTTCGAACGGCTCGACGCCGAGGCCGCGCCCGATCGCGCCGGTCTCGAAGACTTCCTCATGGACGGTGTCAGCGCCTGGCGCCTGTGGCTGAGCAAGCAGAGCGACGCCACCCTCGGCACCCAGCTGGACTACCGCAACATGGCCGGGCAGGAACACCGCCAGAGCCTGGCGAACATCGTCCAGCACCTGGTCAACCACGGCACCCACCACCGTGGCCAGATGAGCGCCGCGCTCACCGCACTGGGTCACAAGGCGCCGCTGCTGGACTACATCTACTTCCTGCCCAACCGCCTGGACACCTGATGCTCAAGCACGCCAGCCACGCCCACCTCATGCGGCTGGCGACCTTCGCGTCGCTCGGCGTCGCCACCATCCTGATCGTCGCCAAGGCCATTGCCTGGTGGCTCAGCGGCTCGGTCAGCCTGCTGGCCGGCCTCACCGATTCGCTGCTCGACGGCGCCGCGTCCTTCCTCAACCTGCTGGCGGTGCACTACGCCATTCGCCCGGCGGACGATGATCATCGCTACGGCCATGGCAAGGCGGAATCGCTCTCCGGACTGGCCCAGGCGCTGTTCATCGCGGTCAGCGCCGTGCTGGTCGGCACCCAGGCCATCGATCGCCTGCAGCACCCCGAGCCGGTGGAAGCGGTCGGCTGGGGTGTCGCCGTGATGATCCTGTCGCTGGCGCTCACCGCCGGTTTGCTGATGGTGCAGGGCTACGTGGTGAAGATCACCGGCTCCAACGCCATCCGCGCGGACTCGCTGCACTACCGCTCGGACCTGCTGCTCAACAGCAGCATCCTGGTGGCGCTGCTGCTGGCGCAGTTCGGCTGGCAGCAGATGGACGCCATCTTCGGCCTGGGCATCGCGCTGTACATTCTCTGGAGTTCCTTCCAGATCGCCCGCGAATCCGTCGCGGTGCTGATGGACGAGGAACTGCCGCCCGACGTCAGCACACGCATGCTCGACCTGGTGCGTGAAGTGCCCGGCGTACTCGGCGCACATGACCTGCGCACACGGATTTCCGGCACGCACTGGTTCGTCCAGTTGCACCTCGAGCTGCCCGGCGAACTGTCACTGTCGAAGGCGCACCACCTGTGCGACGAGGCGGTGCTGGCGATCCACAAGGAATTCCCGCGGGCCGAGGTGCTGGTGCACGCCGACCCACAGGAAGTGGTGGGCAAGGAAACCATCAGTTGATGCTGTAACCACGCCCACTCAGGCAGGCGCCCAGGGCGCGGCGATAGTTGTCGGCGACGTAGGCCGGCGGCGCGTAACTCGCCGAGGCCGGGTCGAAACCACTCTGCTGCACCGCCCAGCCGTGGCACTCGTAATGGTCGCGGGCTTGCTGGTCCGGGCTCTGGTTGTACATCGGATAGGCGACCACCTCATAAGGCGACTGCGTCACCGCCACCGTCTGCGGCTGCTGGGGCGGCTCCACGACTTCGTAGTCCTGCGAGCCGGCCTGCCAGAGGTAATAGGTCCCGGCGACCAGGAAGTAACCGATGCTGCCGATCCACACCTGTTCGGCATAAGACGGCAGGTAGCGCACCCGCACACCGTAGGGCGGCGTCACTACGACATAGCGTGAGCCATACGGGCGATACCAGTAGCCGTCGTTGAAGTAGTAATCGCTGCCGCGATAGGGCACGCGGTAGTGGCCGCTCGGCATGTTGTCCACGACATAGCCCGGCCGCCAGTAGGACGGATGCGGTCCCCAGTTGCCATGGGACGCCGGCGGGCGCCCCTGCCAGCCCGCCGATGGCGGACGGCCGCCGCCCTGCCAGCCGGGATTACCGTGATCGTTGCCCTGGGGACGGCCCTGCCACTGGCCACCGTTGTTGCCCGCCGGGGGGCCCTGCCATTGCCCTCCGGGGGTGCCCTGCGGACGACCTTGCTCCTGACCGCCGTTGTTGGCCTGCGGATGACCTTGCCATTGCCCGCCGGGGTTACCCTGCGGACGTCCCTGCCACTGACCAGCAGCGTTGCCCTGCGAATGGCCTTGCCACTGACCGCCGTTGTTACCTTGCGAATGGCCCTGCCACTGGCCGCCAGGGTTGCCCTGCGGACGCCCGTGCTCCTGGCCGCCGTTATTGCCCTGCGAGTGACCCTGCCACTGGCCGCCATTGTTACCTTGCTGATGACCACCGCCATTGCCCTGCGGGCGCCCCTGGGACTGCCCGCCACCGCCGTTCGCCGGCGGGTGGCCCTGGCCCTGCATATCGGGCCCGTCGGCCGCCAGCGCCTGGACCGCGACGGCCAGAGAAAGCACAGCGAACGTGGCGAACCGGCCGATACCCGACTTCATGGATTCCTCACTTCGGCGACAGCCGAAACCGTGATGTGACATTGCCATAGACCACGGCGAAACGCCGCCATTGCAGGGCGCTGGGTAAAGTCAGGGTAAAGATGGCGAGGTAAATCGCGGGCAAGAAAAAAGGGAGGCTCGTCAGCCTCCCTTCCGGAATCTCGTCCTGCTCGTCGCTGTTGGCGCCGGCTCACCTCGCTCCGCCTTCTGGGCAGTGCGTAGCCCGGTGGCCGGCGCGATCCTGTGGGGTCGGCGGGCCGCGAAACGCCTGATTGGGCGTATCGCAGGGGACGTGATGTCCGGGCTGTGAATCTGGAAGAAATAGTAAGGCGACAGAGCGGGGAAATGATTGCTAAGATTGCTCACTCAGGCACCACCTGAGCAACAAATACCTAAAAATTACGCCACGAGCGCAATTTAAACGAAAAACGAGGCTTTCATGGACAAGCTGGACCGCTACGACCTGCGAATTCTTGCCGAACTGCAACGCGACGCGCGCATCTCCAATCAAGAGCTGGCCGAACGCATCGGCCTGTCGCCCTCGCCCTGCTCGCGGCGAGTCAAGCAGCTCGAGGACGACGGCTACATCGTCCGCCAGGTCGCCCTGCTGGACAGCAAGAAACTCGGCCTGAGCCTCACGGCCTTCGTTCTGATCGGCATGGACCGCCACACGCCGGAGCGTTTCGAGCACTTCCAGCAGATCATCGGCAAGTGCCCGGAGGTGCTGGAGTGCAGCCTGGTGACCGGCATGGACGCGGACTACCAGCTCAAGGTGATGGTGCCGGACATGGAACACTACCAGCACTTCCTGCTCGGCACCCTGACCCGCATCGAAGGCGTGACCAGCGTGCGGTCGAGCTTCGTGCTGCGCAACGTGCTGGCGAGCACCGAACTGCCGCTGGATCACCTGCGCGCCTGATCGCCGTCGGCATTTCGCCGAGACGCCGGTGCGAGTCTCGACTCAGGCCGCGGGCAGAGCCGGCGCCCCTGCGACACAGCAGCGCACCCCTCCTCCTGCCGAACGAAATCGATACCGCAGATTTCCCCGCCAACCCCACGTCCGCGGGATTTTCCAAGCCGATCCGACCGTCCCACGGCAGGAACTGATCATTTTATGAACGGCTCTGAACGACAAAGCGTCGCATGCGTATAATGCGCGCCTTCTTCACCACCACCGCGCCCCGGCGTCCCTCGGACAACCTCCGCACCGGGCAGGAGCTGTAATGAACGAAAGTTTCGAAGACTGGATGATGTATGGCCTGGTGACCGGCCTGATCCTGTTCATGGCCTTCATCGTCTGGGACCTCGCGAAGAAGTCCAAGGCCGGCCGCATGGGCACCATGGTGCTGTTCTTCGCACTGGGCCTGGGCGTACTCGGCTTCCTGATCAAGTCCGTGGTCGTCGCCGGTCTCGAAGGCGGCTTCTAACCTGCGCCTCGCCCCGGGTCACAGAGCTCGGGGCTGGCTTCCCGCCACTGTCCCGGCTGCAGCCCATCCAGCTGCCAGGGCCCGATACGCACGCGCACCAGGCGCAGCGTGGGCAGGCCGACCGCCGCCGTCATCCGCCGCACCTGACGGTTGCGTCCTTCACGGATTATCAGCTCCAGCCAGGCCGTCGGCACCGACTTGCGGAAGCGCACCGGCGGGTCACGCTCCCATAACTGCGGCGCCTCCAGCCGCCGCGCCTCGGCCGGCAGGGTCGGACCATCATTGAGCTGCACGCCCTTGCGCAACTGCTCGAGTTGCTCGTCGCTCGGCTCGCCTTCCACCTGCACCCAATACGTCTTCGGCAGCTTGTGCCTGGGATCGGCGATGTGTGCCTGCAGGCGCCCGTCATTGGTCAGCAACAGCAGCCCTTCGCTGTCACGATCCAGGCGACCAGCGGGATAGACACCCGGCACATCGACGAAATCCTTCAGCGTCGCGCGGCCTTCGCTGTCGTTGAACTGCGTCAGCACGTCGAACGGTTTGTTCAGCAGGATCAGCTTCGGTTGCGCCGGCGGCGCCTTGGCCACGCGGCGAGGGGCGGGACGGGCGGCGGGACGGCGATTGGCGGGGCGTGGTGGACGGGACATGGCGAAAAGACTGGTAACCGAGGATGGGGTACGACGAATGCCCGGCATGCTAGGTTGTGCCGAGTACTCATCGCAAGAGCACGCACGAGCATGCCCATGAGCCACCCCACCTGGCTGATTACCTTGCAGAACCTCAGCGGCCGCCTCGGCGCCCGTTATCGCGGCGCGCAAAGCCCCCATTTCGACGGGCAGCGCTTTCACAACCTCGACCGCCAGCCGCATCACGGCCTGCGCGCCTTCCTCAAATGGCAGCGCGAACGCGGCCGACAGGCGGCATGGATCGCCCAGCCCGGTCCTGATGCCCGTCCGGAAACGCCGGCCCGCGTCGAGGGCAACGAACTGCGCGTCACCTATATCAACCACGCCACCCTGCTGATCCAGCACCGCGGCCTGAACATCCTCACCGATCCGCTCTGGTGCGAGCGCACCAGCCCGTTCAGCTTCGCCGGCCCCAAGCGCGTTCATCCGCCAGGCCTGGCGCTGGACGAGCTGCCGCCGATCAACCTGATCCTGGTCAGCCACAACCACTACGACCATCTGGACATCCACAGCCTGCGCGAGCTGGCCCGGCGCTTCCCGTCCGCGAAGGTGGTGACCGGCCTGGGCAATGGCGAGCTGATCCGCGCCTGCGGCTTTGCCGACATCGACGAGCTGGACTGGTGGCAGAGCCTGCCGATGCCCGAGGGCATGCTGCTCACCGGCGTGCCGGCGCAGCACTGGTCGGCGCGCTCGCGGCGCGACACCAACCGCACGCTGTGGATGGGCTTCGTGCTGGAATCGCCGGATGGGCCAGTGCTGTTCCCCGGCGATACCGGGCTGGGCGAGGAGTTCGGCCTGATGCACCGGCGCTTCGGGCCCATGCGCTTCGCCGCTCTGCCTATCGGCGCCTATGAGCCGCGCTGGTTCATGCGCCACCACCACATGAACCCGGACGACGCGGTGCAGGCGCACCAGCACCTGGATTCGCAGTGCAGCATGGCGATCCACTTCGGTACCTTCCGCCTGAGCGACGAAGGGCAATTCACACCGGTCAGCGACCTGGCGGCAGCGCTGCAGCAACGCGGCGTGGCGGCGGAGCGTTTCCGCGCGCCGAAGCCGGGCGAGCAGTGGCTGGTGCCGCCGATGCCAGACGCGTCACTGTAGGACCGCGCCATGCACGCGATCGCGGGCATGGCGCGCTCCTGCAGCGGAAAGTCAGCGCTGACCTGCCAGATGCCGCCGGTAGATCAGTTCTCCCGCACCCGCTTGCTGCAGCAGTTGCGATAGCGCTTGCCGCTGTTGCACGGGCACGGCTTGTCGCCGCGGCCGCCCAGCTCCAGCCAGCTTTCCAGGCGCTGGCACATGGATTCGCGGACTTCCCGGCGCTCGTCGTCCAGCTGCGGCTTGCTCAGCTCGCGGCTGAGCCAGAGGTAGTCATCCAGCAGTTCGTCGCGCTCCAGGGCGTGCAACTGCTCGGCCAGGGGCACGCCTTCGTAGCGGCGCTTCGGGTCAGGCAGGAAGGCGATGGCCTCGCCGCCCGGCAGCACGTTCCACAGGCGGCCCTGGGCATCGCGCCAGCAAGCGCCGAAACGCGCGCGCAGAGCCAGGCCCGGCCACTCTTCCAGGCACCAGCCATCCACCCGCTCGCCGCCCAGGCCTTCCACCGCCTTGCCCACGGAGAACCAGGGTTCGCCCGCAATGCTGTCGGGCAAGGGAAGCGGCGCGGCGACTTCGGGCGTGCCGTTCTCCACCAGTCGGCGGGCAAAGCGGCGCAGCGGATTGGTGAGGTGCGAAGGGGCGCGGAACGGCATGGGGTCACCAGCGGAAGAGGTCGGCGAAGGTCCGACCGGAGGGACGCGCCACGGTTCCCCTTGGCGCGAAAGGCGAGCATTCTAGGCTCACCCGATGCGACGTCAACGCGGGACGATCAGTAGCTCCGCGTGGAGACCGGCTCCGCCACGCCACTCAGTTCGCGCAGCAGGTCGTCGAGCAGCGCGGACGCGCCGAACCGCAGGTGTTCCGGCATGACCCAGCCAGCGCCGAAACGTTCTTCCGCCAGTTTCAGGTAGGCCTGTGCATCGGCCAGCGTGCGCAATCCCCCGGAGACTTTCAGTCCGACCTTGCCGCCCTCCTCCTCAATGGTGTCGAGCATCACTCGCGCAGCCTCGAGCGTGGCGCTCACCGGTGTCTTGCCGGTGCTGGTCTTGAGGTAGTCGGCACCGCCGGCAATGGCGTCGCGGCAGGCCGTGCGAATCAGTTCCGGCTCGGCCAGCTCGCCGGTTTCCAGGATCACCTTGAGCCGATGGTACGGCCCGCAGAGCGTCTTGCAGGTGCGTACCAGCTCCTCGGCACCGGTCGCCTGGCCAGCCTTGAGCTTGCGCCAGGGGTAGACCAGGTCGATCTCGTCGGCGCCCTCGGCGAGCGTCTTGCGCACCTCCTCCACCACGTCGGCCAACGACGCGTCGCCACTGGGGAAGTTGCACACACTGGCGACCCGCACATCGCGCCCGCCCAGGGTATTGAGCGTGCGCCGGGCAACATGCACCAGCTTCGGCCACACGCACACCGCGGCCACTTCGCCATAGGGCGTCAAGGCGCGGCGGCAGAGGTCGACGGTGCTTTGCAGGTCATCGCCGGCGTTCAGCGAGGTCAGGTCCAGCAGGGCGAGCACACGGCCCGCCGGGGTCTTGCGAGGATCGGTCATCGGCAACTGTCTCCATCGGCTTTCTTCATGCAGCCAGGGCGACCACCATCACCCTGGCGACCGCCCCGTGCCCTGTCGCAGATCAGCGGAACGGCGGCTCGTCGAAACTGCGCAGCTTGCGCGAGTGCAGCGAGTTGAGCTGGGTGCGCAGCAGGTCGACGGCAGCGATGCCGATGGACAGGTGCTGGCTCACCGCGCGCTGGTAGAAGGCCGTGGCGGCGCCGGGCAGCTTGATCTCGCTGTGCAGCGGTTTGTCCGACACGCACAGCAGCGTGCCGTAGGGCACCCGCAGGCGATAGCCCTGGGCGGCGATGGTGCCGCTTTCCATGTCCACCGCGATGGCCCGCGCCAGATTGATCAGCGGGCGTTCCTGGGCCCAGTGCAGCTCCCAGTTGCGGTCGTCGTAGGTGAGCACGGTGCCGGTGCGCAGGCGGCGCTTGAGCTGGTCGCCGCGCTCGCCGGTAACCACCGCGGCGGCTTCCTGCAGCGCCAGCTGCACCTCCGCCAGGGCCGGGATCGGGATATGCGGCGGCAGCACGCGGTCGAGAATGCCGTCTCGGCGCATGTAGGCGTGGGCCAGCACATAGTCGCCGATGGTCTGCGACTGGCGCAGGCCGCCGCAGTGGCCGACCATCAGCCAGCAGTGCGGACGCAGCACGGCGAGGTGGTCGGTGATGTTCTTCGCGTTGGACGGACCGACGCCGATGTTCACCAGGGTCACGCCGTCGCCGTCCTCGGCGATCAGGTGGTAGGCCGGCATCTGGAAGCGGTGCCACTCGACGCTGGCGACGATGGCGTTGGCCTCGCCCTCGTCGGTGCCGCGCTCGATGACCACGTTGCCCGGCAGGACCATACGCACGAAGCGCGGATCATCGCGCAGGCGTTCCAGGCCCAGGTGGATGAACTGGTCGACGTAACGGTGGTAGTTGGTCAGCAGGATCCACGGCTGCACGTGGCGCCAGTCGCTGCCGGTGTAATGCACCATGCGGCGCAGGGAGAAGTCGGTGCGCGCGGCATCGAACAGCGCCAGCGGCATCGGGTCGGCGTTCTCCCACTCGTACAGGCCATCCGCCACACCGTCGGAGGTCGCCGACAGATCGGTGCTGGGGAAGACCCGCGCCAGCTCGGCGGCGGTCACGCCCGAGCCTCCCAGTTCATCTCCGCCTTCCACCACGTAGGGGTACGGAATGTTCTGCGCACTGACGCCGACTTCCACGCGCACGGTGAAGTCTTCCATCAGCGGGCGCAGTTGCTCCAGCAGGTACTTGCGGAAGGCCTTGGGCTGGGTGATGGTCACGGCGTAGGTGCCGGGCACCTGGACCTTGGCGTAGGCGCGGGTGGTCGAGGGCACTTCACCCTGGCACAGGTAGGTCACCCGCAACAGCGGGTAGCGGAATTGTTCGCGCTGCTGCGCGTCAGGGACTTCGCGGTCCTTCAGGTACCGCTTGAGCGCCTGGTTCAGGGCGCCGGTGGCGCGCTCATGCAGCGCGGCCAGTTGATCGACAGCCTCTTCGGCGGTCTGGGCGACGACGAACTCGTCACCGGTCGAAAGCGTCATGGTGGGCATCCTGTCTGAACGATCAGCTCCATCTTGCCTGCTTCCGTCATGGAAAGGGATGACAGATTCCGAACCGGCAAGACGAGCGGAAGGGTTTGAGAAAGCCTAAGACAGAATCCGCGTCCGTGAGTGCCGATGACAGACCTTGCGGCCCGTGACAGCCAGAGGGCGGGGCCAGGTAGCTCCGCCCCTGCGCCTCACACCAGGTGCGGCGTTGCCCGCGCCACCAGCGCCTCCACATCCACCCCGCGCGGCAGGGTGCCGTAGACGCGGCCGCCGTCGCCCAGGCGGCTGGCGATGAAGGCGTCGGAGACCACCGAATTGCCCGCTTCCAGCAGCAGCTTGGCCTGCAGGGCGATGGCGACGTTTTCGGTGAGCTGGCGCGCGCGGTACTGGATGTCGTTCGTGTCGGCGAAGGACGCCTTGAGGTTGCCGATGAACGAGGCCAGGCGCGCGTCGCCATGCCCATCGCCCAGTTCGGTGAACAGTGCGTCGAGCACGCCCGGCTCCTTCGACAGGGCACGCAGCACGTCCAGGCACTGCACGTTGCCCGACCCTTCCCAGGTGGAGTTGACCGGCGCCTCGCGGTACAGGCGCGGGAGGATGGTGTCCTCGACGTAGCCGGCGCCGCCCAGGCACTCGGCGGCCTCGTTGATCATCGCGGGGGCGCGCTTGCAGATCCAGTACTTGCCCACGGCGGTGACCAGGCGGGCGAACTTGTCTTCCTGCTCGTCGTGCAGGTGGTCGAGGGCACGGCCCATGCGCAGGGTCAGGGCCAGCGCAGCTTCGCTTTCCAGGGCGAGGTCGGCCAGCACGTTCTGCATCAGCGGCTGTTCGGCCAGCACGCGGCCGCCGACCTGGCGGTAGGCGCAGTGATGCGCGGCCTGGGTCAGCGCCTGGCGCATCAGCGAGCTGGAGCCGACCATGCAGTCGAAGCGGGTCATGGCGACCATCTCGATGATGGTGGGTACGCCGCGGCCTTCCTCGCCGACCATCCAGGCCAGCGCGCCGCGGTATTCCACTTCGCTGGAGGCGTTGGACCAGTTTCCCAGCTTGTTCTTCAGGCGCTGGATGTAGAACTCGTTGCGGCTTCCGTCCGGGCGGTGGCGCGGCAGCAGGAAGCAGGTCAGGCCCTTGTCGGTGTAGGCCAGGGTGAGGAAGGCGTCGCACATCGGCGCCGAGCAGAACCATTTGTGCCCGACCAGCTCATAGGCCTGGCCCGGACCGGGAATGCCCACCGGGTAGGCGCGGGTGGTATTGGCGCGCACGTCGGTGCCGCCCTGCTTCTCGGTCATGGCCATGCCGATGGTGGCACCGGTCTTCTGCTCGATGGGCAGGTTGCGCGGGTCGTATTCGGTGGAGAGGATCTTCGGCAGCCACGTCTCGGCGAGGTCCGGCTGCAGGCGCAGGGCCGGCACGCTGGCGAAGGTCATGGTCAGCGGGCAGCCGGTTCCGGCCTCGGCCTGGCTGTGCAGGTAGCTCATCCCGGCGCGGGCGACATGGGCGCCGGAGCGCGGGTCGGTCCAGGGCATGGACGGCAGGCCGGCCTCGATGGCCGCGCGCATCAGCTCATGGTAGGCCGGGTGGAATTCCACCAGGTCGACGCGGTGGCCGAAGCGGTCGTGGGACTTGAACACCGGCTTGTTCTCGTTGGCGAGGAAGCCCGCCGCCATCAGCGGCCCACCGGCCAGCGCGCCATAGGCATCGAGCTTCTGCTCGGCCCAGCCGCCGTCGTAGCGGCGCACCCACTCCTGCAGCGGCACGTCGACGCGATAGAGGTTGGCGCCATCCAGCGGCGGCACCTGGTTGGTCACTTCGTGGGTTTCGGCGTACTGGTGCGGGATCATGGCTGGTCCTCCTTAACAGGCGTGGGCGTTGCAGGCGTAGGCAGAACAGTGGTGGACGCGCCGACGGCGCGCAGGCAGAAGCTGGCGAGGGCGTCGCTGACGTCCTCCAGGGAAACGGCGGAATGACCGGCATCCCGCGCAGCACGGGCCGGCGGCGAAAGCGGGCCGATCAGGGCCTCGGCGATGGCGCCGACCAGGCACGCGGCGGTCAGTTGCACCGGTTGCGGCTGGAACTCGCCGGCGGCGATGCCCTGCTCCAGCAGGGTGACGAACAGCGCGGCGTAGGCTTCGCGGTAGATCAGGCGCTGCTCGTCCACTTCCGGGTCGACCGGTTCGGCGATCAGGGCGAACGCCAGCTGACGGCTGCCCCAGGCACGGGCGGCAAACTGGTGCAGGCCCCGGTTCAGGCGCTCGGCGGCGCTGCCGGAGGCCTTCAGCAGCGCGCCCAGCGTATCGACTTCGCGCTGGCTGGCGCGGGCGAAGACCTCGGCGGCCAGTTCGCCCTTGCCGCTGAAGTGTCGGTAAAGACTGCCGGTGGCGATGCCGGCGTCGTCCGCCAGGCTCTGCATGGTCAGCGCGGCGAATCCACCGTCGACGACCCGCACCAATGCCAGCTTGAGGATGCGTTCGCGCAGCTCGCTGTCCCTTTGCAGCCGCGCTGGAGAGTGTCGATAAGCCATGATCTGAATCCGGATTCACTGCATGAAAAGCAGTGAATCATGGTTCAGACTTTTACTGGAAGGGACATTCCCGCCACGGGCGGAGCGATTCTGGCCAAACCGCCACCGCCCATGCGGTGGGTTACCAGAGCGGCATCTGGTAGCTGACGATTACCCGCGTCTCGTCGATGTCATTGCCGAAGTCACTGCGGAAGGCGCCGTTGCGCACCTTGAAGCCGAGGTTCTTCAGCGGGCCGGTCTGCACCACATAGCCGATATCGGTGTCGCGCTCCCATTCCTTGCCGCGCCCCTGGCCATTCAGCAGGTCGATGTGGTCGCCCTGCAGGTAGCGGGTCATGAACGTCAGACCGGGCAGACCGAGGCCAGCGAAGTCGTAGTCGTAACGCACCTGCCAGGAGCGCTCGTCCTTGTTGGCGAAGTCGCCGATCTGCACGAAGTTGGTCAGGTACGGATCGGTGCCGCTGAGGTAGGCGAAACCGGTGTCGCCGGACATGCGCTGGTAGCCGACACC
This sequence comes from uncultured Pseudomonas sp., assembly GCA_966191535.1. Classification (GTDB taxonomy): domain Bacteria; phylum Pseudomonadota; class Gammaproteobacteria; order Pseudomonadales; family Pseudomonadaceae; genus Pseudomonas. The sequence continues at coordinate 44,093 of CBIGPF010000018.1, forward strand.
GATGCCACTGCCACCGATGCGGTAGGTGAAGAGTGCGTTGAGCGCGCGGTTGTCGACATTGCTGCCGCCGTCATCGGTGGAGCGCGCCCAGCGGATATCCGACTTGAGCGACTGGCCCTCGGCGATCGGCAAGGTGTGCACCAGGCCGAGGTAGTGCTGGCGGTAGAAGTTCTCCAGGCCGCCATAGTGGTAGCTGGTGCTGAGGTTGTCGGTCCAGCGGTAGGTGCCGCCGGCGAGGTTGAAGCGGTCGCTGCTGGTGTGGCTGCCGAGCACGATGTTGCGCTTGTTGCCGCGGGTCATCGACAGGTCTTCATCGTCCGTCGAGTCGCGCTGCTTCACCTGGCGCAATTGGCCAAGCTGGACGGCAAGGCCGTCGATCTCGTTGATCTCGGCTAGGCCACCCTGGAAGGTCTGCGGGTGCAGGCGGGTGTCGTTGTACTGCACCACCGGCATCTTCGGCAGGAGCGTGCCGACCTTCAGGGTGCTCTTCGACGCGCGCAGCTTGGCGGTCACGCCCAGGTCGCTGTAGTCGTCGGCGGCGCGCTTGTCGCTGGCCGAGTACGGCAGCAGGCCGGAGCCGGTGCGATCCGGGCTGGAGTCCAGCTTGATCCCCAGCAGGCCGAGCGCGTCGACGCCCACGCCGACCGTTCCCTCGGTGTAACCCGACTCGAAGCGCAGCAGGAATCCCTGCGCCCACTCCTCGGATTTCGACTGCGCGGCACCGCTCTGGCGGTAGTCGCGGTTGAAGTAGAAATTGCGCAGCTCCAGGCTCGCCTTGCTGTCCGCGATGAAGTCCGCGTGGGCGAACAGGGGCAGGCAGGCGAAGCTCGAAACGAGCGCCCGTACGGGAAGATTTTTCATTGTTGTTGTCTCTTCGTCAGGTGAGGTGAAGGCGGCGCCGCTGCTTCGTGAAAGTCCGTGCAGGCCCCTTCCCTCTCCCTAACCCTCTCCCTGAAGGGAGAGGGGACTGTTCGGTGCAGGTAGAAATCTTGGCGTCAGCCGGCACAGACAGCTCCCTCTCCCTTCAGGGAGAGGGCGGGGGAGAGGGCAAGCCAGTCACATGCGTCCAGAAGTTCGCGCTTGCTCCCACGCCGCCACATTGAGAATCACTGGGTGAGCAGCCCCTCCAGTCGCTGGCGGATCAGCTGGCGCGCCTGTTCGACGATGCCGCGCAGCAGTTCCTCGCAGCTGGGCTCGTCATCGATCAGGCCCTGGACCATGCCCGCCGACCAGATACCCAGGTCGGTGTCACCCTGCTCGTAGACGGTGCGTCCGCGCAGGCCGCTGACCAGCGTGGCGATATCGGCATAGGTGGCGTTGCCGCGTGCCTCGATGGCCAGTACTTCCTGGCTGATGGCGTTGCGCGCGACCCGTGCACTGTTGCGCAGCGAACGCATGATCACGTCCGTGGAGCGCTCGTCTGCCGCACGGATGGCCGCCTTGACCTGCGGGTGGATCGGGCACTCGCGGGTACTGAGGAACCGCGTGCCCATGTTGATCGCATCGGCCCCCAGCGCCAGCGCCGCCACCAGCCCTCGGCCGTCGGCGAAACCACCGGAGGCGATGATCGGCACGCGCAGCCGGTTGGCCGCCGCGGGCAGCAGGACCAGGCCGGGAATGTCGTCCTCGCCCGGGTGGCCGGCGCACTCGAAGCCGTCGATGGATACCGCATCGACACCCAGTTGCTCGGCCTTGAGCGCATGGCGCACGGCGGTGCATTTGTGGATGACCTTGATCCCATGCTGGCGGAACTCGGCGATGTGTTCGCCGGGATTGTTGCCCGCGGTCTCCACCACGCCGATACCGCCCTCGATGATCGCCGCGCGGTACTCGGCATAAGGGATCGGCTTCTGCGTCGGCAGCAGCGTGAGGTTCACGCCGAAGGGCTTGTCGGTGAGTTCACGGCAACGTGCGATCTCGTCGGCCAGCGCCTGCGGGGTCGGCTGGGTCAGCGCCGAGAGCGTCGCCAGCCCACCGGCGTTGGCCACTGCCGCGGCCATCTCGGCACGTCCCACCCACTGCATGCCTCCTTGCATGATCGGGTGTTCGACGCCGAAGGTTTCGGTGAATCGGGTCTTGAACATGCGCCTGTCCTCCGGTGGTTCAGATCGGGTCCCAGGAGAACACGTCCGGGCTGCGCGCCAGGTCCATGAAGCTGCCACGCAATGCGGGCATGCCGTGCTCGGCGATGCTCTGCGGCGTCCAGCCGCTGTCGCTGTGCACGCTGCGCAGCGGGCGGCTCTGGCTCATCAGGAAGATCTCGTGGTTGCGCGCGGCGAACACCTGGCCATTGACCGCACTGGCAGCGTCAGACGCCAGGTACACGGCCAGCGGCGCGTTCTTGTCCGGGGTCATGCGCTGCAGGTTTTCCACCCGCGCCTTCTGCTCCGGCGTCTCGGCCGGGATGGAGTCGGTCATGCGGCTCCAGGCGAAGGGCGCGATGCAGTTGGAGCGCACGTTGTAGCGCTGCATATCGAGGGCGATGGACTTGCTCAGCGCGACGATGCCGAGCTTGGCCGCCGAGTAGTTGGCCTGGCCGAAGTTGCCGATCAGCCCCGAGGTGCTGGTCATGTGCACGAAGGCGCCGCTGTTCTGCGCGCGGAAGTGCTCGGCGGCGGCGCGACTGACGAAGAAGCTGCCGTTGAGGTGCACGTTGATCACCGACAGCCAGTCCTCGGCGCTCATCTTGTGGAAGATGGTGTCGCGCAGGATGCCGGCGTTGTTCACCACGATGTCGACGCGGCCGAAGGCGTCGATGGCGCTGGAGACGATGCGCCGGGCGCTGTCCCAGTCCGACACGCTGTCGGTATTGATGGCGCCGTCGCCGCCGCGCTGACGGATCAGCCCGAGGGTTTCCTCGGCCGGGGACGCCGAGCCGCCCTCGCCCTGCAGGGACACGCCGATATCATTGATCAACACCCGCGCGCCGCTGTCGGCCAGGGCCAGGGCGATCTCGCGGCCGATGCCGCCACCCGCGCCGGTGACGATCGCTACCTTGCCTTCGTTGAGTCGTTGGGTCATCGCTAATTCCTTACTGTTCGTTCAATCAGAAAGTTGGTTACGCGCGCGATCAGCTCGGCAGGCCGAGCACGGCCTTGGCCAGGATGTTGCGCTGGATCTCGTTGGTGCCGCCGTAGATGGTGGTCGGCCGCGACTGGATGAAGATGCCCGCCGGGTGCAATTCCGCATCGTCGGCAAAGGGGTTGAGCAGCGCCGAATCGGCCCCGGCGATCTCCAGCCCCAGCTCGCTGATGCGCTGGTACAGCTCCGACTGGTGGATCTTCAGCAGGGAAACGTCCGGGCCCAGTTCCTCGCCGCGCCGCAGGCGTTCGGCGAAGCGCTCGTAGAGCGCCTTGTGGCAGTCCAGGTCCATGCTCAGCGCGGCGAAGCGCTGGGCGAACACCGGGTCGTCCCAGAGGCCCTGGTGACGAGCCAGGCGCACCAGGCGCTCGAGGGCGAAGGTGGCCTGCTTGGGCGAGCCCAGGAAGATGCGCTCGAAGCCGAGCAGCGCCTTGGCCATGCCCCAGCCGTGGTTCACCGCGCCGACGAGGTTTTCCTGCGGCACACGCACATCGTTGAAGAACACCTCGCAGAACTCGCCCTGCAGTTCGAGGTTGAGGATCGGTCGCACCTCGACACCCGGGCTGTCCATCGGCACCAACAGGAAACTGATGCCCTGCTGCGCCTTGGCGCTGCGCTCGGTGCGCGCCAGCACGAAGATCCAGTTGGCCTCGGTGCCCATGGTGGTCCAGGTCTTCTGGCCGTTGATCACCCACTCATCGTCGCGCAGCACCGCCTCGGTGCGCAGGCTGGCGAGATCGGAGCCGGCATTGGGTTCGCTGTAGCCCTGGCACCAGATGTCCTCGCCGCTGAGGATGCGCGGCAGGAAGCGCTCGCGCTGGGCGTCGGTGCCGTAGCGGATCAGCAGCGGGCCGAGCATGGTGATGCCGCTGTCGGGCAGGCGCGCGCAGCCGTAGTTTTCCATCTCCTCGATCATGATCAGCTGCTTGCCGGCGGCGAGTCCCATGCCGCCGAACTGCACCGGCCAGCCGGGACACAGCCACCCCTGTTTCGACAGTGCCTGGTACCACTCCCAGGTGTCGTCGCGGCCCAGGCGGTGGGCGGGGTTGCGGATGCGCTGCGGGTAGTTGGCGGCGACCCAGTCGCGCACCAGCCGGCGGAACTCGCCATCGTCGAGGGCGTTGTAATCGGTCATGTCTATGTCCTCGGCTCAGTGGCCTTTGAAGGATGGCGAACGCTTGTCGAGGAAGGCCGCCTTGCCTTCGGCATGGTCGGCGCTGAGGAACAGCTGGCTCTGGAAATCGCCCTCGCGCTCGAGCAGCAGCTCCAGGCCGTCGGCCAGCAGGGCCTTGGTCAGCGCCAAGGACAGCGGCGCCTGTTGCTCCACCTTCGCGGCCAGCGCAAGCGCCGCATCCAGCGCGGCCCCCGGTGCACAGAGCTGGTCGACCAGGCCGATGCGCAGCGCTTCCTCGGCGTCGATGACCTGGCCGAACATCAGCACCTGCCGCGCGCGGCCGATGCCGATGCGCGCCGGCAGGGTATGCAGTTGGCCCAGGTCAGCAATCAATCCAACCTTGCCGAAGCCGGCAGCAAAGCGCGACGTGCCGCCGCACACCAGGCTGTCGCAGGCCAGCGCCACCGACAGCCCGGCGCCCACCGCCCAGCCTTCGATGGCGGCGATGATCGGCTTGCCCATGCGCAGCATCTGGCGGATCAGGTCGGCGTTCTTCTGCATGCGCACGCGGCCGGCGTTGAGGTCGGTGACGTGCATGTCGCTGAGGTCGCCGCCGGCGCTGAAGACTTCCGCCGAGCCGGTGAGGACCACACTGCGCACGGCGGGATCGGCGTCCGCTTCGCGCAGCGCGTCGAGCAGCTCGGCGCGCAGTGCGGGGGACAGCGCATTGCGCCGCGCCGGATTGTTGAAGCGCAGCAAGCGCACCGAACCGTGGGTTTCCTGCAGCAGCATCTCGCTCATCACGCCACCTCCGCATGCAGCAGGGCGATATAGCGCGCCCGGTGGAAGGCCAGCGAACCCTGGCTGTTGAGCAGCACCATGGCGCGGCGCAGGAACAGGCCGATGTCAGCCTCGTCGGTGTAGCCGATGCCGCCGTGCAGCTGGATCGCCTGACGGGTCACCAGCATGGCCGCTTCGGCAGCGCGTACCTTGGCGGTGGACACCAGGCGTTGTACCTGAGCCACCGGTGCGCCGTCGTCCAACGCAGTGGCCGCCTCGCCGACAATCGCGCGGGCCAGTTCGATCTGTAGCTTCAGGTCGACCATGCGGTGCTGCAGCGACTGGAAGCTGCCGATCTCGCGGCCGAACTGGCGGCGCACGCCAAGGTAGTCGCGGGTCTGTTCGAACGCCGCATCCATCAGACCGACCAGGTAGGCGGCACAGGCCAGCGCCGATTCATCGAGGGCCGCGGGCGCGCGCTCGACAGGTTGCGCAGGCGTGCCGTCGAAGCGCAGGCGCGCCAGGTGGCCGCCGTCCTGGGTCGGCTCCTGGTGAACGCTCAGCCCTTCGGCATTGCGCTGCACCAGGGCGAGGCCGGCATTGCAGGCCACCAGCCAGGCATCGGCCGAAGCGCCCTGCGCCACATGGACGATCTCGCCACGCAGTTGGCCGTCATGCAGCACCGGCAAGGCGGCGCCGGCTTCGTAGCCGATGCCGGCGGGCAGGATCAGCCGCTCGCCGGCCAGCAGCGCATCGCGCTCGTCCGCCGGCAGCAACGGAGCGACCAGGCTCGCCTCGATCAGCGGTTCGGGCAGCAGGCCGCGTCCGAGTTCTTCCAGCAGCGCGGTGTACTCGCTCATGCCCAGGCCGCTGCCGCCCAGTTCTTCGGCCAGGCGCAGGCCCGGCCAACCCATCGCGCAGACTTCGGCCCAGGCGTCGCGGTCGAGGCCCTGTGGCTGGAAGCGCAAGCGGCGCACCCGGCCCAGGTCGCCGCCACGCGGCACCAGGGAGGCGGCGCTGTCACGGATCATCCGCAGGCGCTCTTCGCGCTCCTCGGCCATCGCGGTGTTGTCGGTCATTTCGTCATTCCCGTGTCGGTTGAACAGTGCCGGCCGCCGCGGGCCGGTACTTGAAACTGCCGGTGGCACTGGCGATCAACTCGCCGGCCTCGTCGAAGATTTCCGCCGCGCAGAAGCACAGCGTGCGGGTCCGGCGCAGCACCCGGCCGACGGCATTGATCTCCCCGCTGGTGCTACCCATGAAATGGGTGGCCATGTCGATGGTGACCATCGAGCAGCCCGGCATCTGCGCGCGAATCGCCCCGGCCATGGCGGCATCGAGCACGCTCATCAGCACGCCGCCGTGGAAGCTGCCGATGTAGTTCATCAGCTCCGCGCGGTGGCGCAGGCGCACCCGCACCACGTCACCATCGATCCAGCGCTCCAGGCCCAGAAATTCCTGGAAGGTGAAGCGGCCGCTGGGGAACATCTCCAGCCCACTCTCAACAGGTGCGGCGGCGGGGGTGGCAGTGAGATCGGTCATCGGACGCTTTCCTCCGTGGCGGGCTGACCCACCGGGCGAGCCACGCCCTGTACCGCCGGGCGCGCAGGCGCTGTGGAGGCGGCGCCGGGCTGCGGGCTGCGGGCCTCGCGGTTCGGGTCATACAGGCGATTGGGGATGAACAGCGCGGGAACCAGACCGGTGATGACGTAGGTGATGCCCATCACCAGGAAGCCCGCGCCGATGGACACATGAGAGGCCAGCAGGCCGATGGCCGCCGGGGCCACCGCCGCGCCGATGCGGCCGAGGTTGTAGGAGGTACCCACGGCTGCGCCGCGCACCTGGGTGGAGAAGCTCTCGGTCATGTAGGTGGCCAGCACGCCCACCGGTACGCCGTAGATGAAGCCGAACAGCGCGAGGATCCAGACGATGTTGTCCGGCGTGTGCCAGAACACGATCACCGGCATGAAGATGGCGGTGCCGATGGCGCCGGCGGCGAAGGTGGTGCGGCGGCCGAAGCGGTCCGAGGCGATCCCGGCGAGTACCTTGCCGAGGATCATCGCGGTGTAGGTGCCAACCATGTAGCCGGTCATGGACTTGAAGTTCATGCCCAGCTCGCTTTCCAGGTACGAGGGCATCCAGTTGTTGGTGCCGTAGTAGCCGAACAGCAGGAAGCACGAGGTGATGCTCCAGAGCAGGAACATGCGTCGCGTCGATGGATCGACCAGCAACTGGCGCATGCCGCCGCTGGGCGCACTCTGCTGACGGTTGCCGGCAGCCTGCTGCACCCGTTGCGCACGGGCCGCCAGCCAGGACGGCGACTCCGGCACCCAGGGACGCAGCGCCAGGCAGATCAGCGCCGCGCCGATGGCGGTGAAGAACAGCGCACGCCAGCCGTAGTCCGGGATGATCTGCCCGGCAAGAATGGTCGCCACCAGGTAACCCACGGTCCAGCCGGCCTGCATGGTCGCCAGGATGGTGGTGCGGTACTTCGCGGTGACGAACTCGGACATCAGGATGTTGCAGGCCACGAACAGCGAGCCCAGGCCCAGCGAGGAGACAAAGCGGATCAGCGCGAAGGCCCAGTAGTTGTGGGCCATCCCCAGCAGCGCGGTGCCCACGGAGAACACCAGGATGGTCCAGGTCACCACGCGCACCCGGCCGAAGCGGTCGCACGCCCAGCCACCGTAGATGCCACCGATGGCCATGCCGGCCAGGGTGATGCTGCCCAGCGAGCCAGCCTCGAAGTTGGAAAGCCCGAACTCGGCCTTGAGGCTGTTCAGGCTGTAGGCGAGGAACATCAGGTCCGCGCCATCGGCGAGCAGACCCAGGAAGCAGAAGAGGAAGGCGATCACCAGGGTTCGCCGCGGTATCGCGGCGCTCTGGGCCAAACTGTCGGGTGCGTTCATTGTTGTTGTTCTCGCAGGTTGGTTGAGGTCGTCGTCGCGCTAGGCCCGCCCGGCTGGTACTCCGCTGTCCGGGGTCAGGCGCACGCGGCCGTTGTCCAGCACCACCACGTCGCGCTCGACGACGCGGGTGCGGAAGGAGCCGTCATTCCAGATTTCGGTGCGCAGGGTTTCGCCGGGAAACACCGGTGCCGAGAAGCGCACCTGCAGGTGGGCGAAGCGCTCCGCGCGGTAGTCGGCGAAACCACGCAGGAGCGCATGGAAGGCCACGCCAAGGGTGCACAGGCCATGCAGGATCGGCCGCGAAAAACCACCACGAGCCGCCGCCGCGGGGCTGGCGTGGATCGGGTTGTCATCGCCGTTCAGGCGGTAGTGCAGCGCCTGCTCCGGGCGTGTCGGCAAGTCGATGACCAGGTCCGGCGCCTGTTCAGGCAGACGGTGTGGCTGGCTCAACGACTGACTGTCGCCGCCGAAACCACCGTCGCCGCGCAGGAAGGTGGTGCCACGGGCAATCGCCAGCACCTCGCCGCTCTGCGCGTCGCTGACGACCTTCTCGCTGTAGAGCAGTGCCCCCTTGCCGGCGCCCTTGTCGACCAGGCCGGTGACGCGGGTGCGGCCGATCACTTCACCCTCCACCGGCAGCGGCCGCAGCCACTCGATGCTCTGCTCGCCGTGGACCAGACGCAGGGCGTCGACGCCGGTGTCCGGGTTGCCCAGCCAGAAGCCGGGATGGCCGAGCACCACGGCCATGCAGGGCAGCGCCTGGAGGTCGCGGTTGGCATCGACGAAGGTCAGCTGGTGCTCGTCCATCGGGTCCGCACCGAGGCCCACCGACAGCGCATAGAAGGCACTGTCGTGGCGGCTGAAACGCTGCCGCACTTCAGGGATCGGGTAGTTCAGCAGGTGCTCAGGATTCAGCGCCATGGGCCACCTCCTCCACTTCCAGCACCGCGTCGGCGGCCCATGCACCCTGCCCCTCGGGCATGGCGAAGACCGGATTGAGGTCCACCGAGCGCAGGCGCGGGCCGGCCTCGGCGGCGAACTGCGAGAGCTGCGCCAGCACCCGCGACAGCGCCTTGATGTCGGTCACCGGGCGACCACGCGCGCCCAGCAGCAGCGGTGCGCCCTTGATGCTGCGGATCATCTGCTCGGCCTCATCGACGCCGAACGGGCAGCGGCGGAACACCACATCCTTGAGTACCTCGACGAAGATGCCGCCGAGGCCGAACACCGCTACCGGACCGAACTGCGGGTCGCGCTGGATGCCCATGAAGCATTCCACGCCGCCCTGCAGCTGACGCGCCACCAGCACACCATCGAGGCGAGCGTTCGGCGCCTGTTCGGCAGCGCGTTGCAGCAACAGGTCGTACCCCTCGCGCACGGCCTGGGCGCTGCTCACGTTGAGCAGTACACCGCCGATTTCCGACTTGTGCAGGATGTCCGCCGAGGCGATTTTCAGCACCACCGGGAAGCCGATCTGCTCGGCGAACGCAGCGGCTTCCGCAGCGCTTTTCAGCACACGCTCGGGCGCCGATTCGATGCCGGCGCGCGCCAGCAGCTGCTTGGCTTCGGCCTCACCGGGCGTGCTGGCCGGCAGCTCGACACCACCGGGCGCGGGAATCCTGCGCAGCGGACGGGCGAAGGCTTCGCCCAGCTGGCCCATGGCCTGGATAGCGCGCACCGCGCGGGTCGGGTCCTCGAACAAGGCGAAGCCGGCCTTCTGGTACGGCGCGAGCTCCTCGCCCTCGCCCATCACCGAGACCACGAACAGGCGGTCCGGATGATCGACCTTGATCCGCGCGAACTGCTCGGCCAGGCGCGGACCGATGGAGGCAGCCGTTCCGGCCTGGGTGAAGAAGGCGATCAGCGAACGGTAGCCGCCGTCCACCACCATGGATTCGGTGAAGTCGTGCACCAGGCTCAGGTCGTTGAGCGCCTGGGCAGTGCAGTCCACCGGGTTGAGCGGCGAGGCATAGTGCAGGCGCTGCTTCAGGCGCGCCTGGGCCGCTTCCGGCATCGGCGGCATGGGCAGGCCGACATCCTCGGCGGCGTCGCTGACAATGATGCCGGCGCCGCCGCTGACAGTGATCATCCCCAGGCTGTTGTTCACCGGATAGATGCGCTGGGTGGCGAGGTAGGCAATGTCCACCAGTTCCTCGGTGGTGCGCGCGCGAACCACCGCGTAGTCGGCCAGCACCGCGTCGAGCACCTTGTCGTCGCCGGCCAGAGAGGCGGTGTGCGACATCGCTGCGCGGCCGCCCAGCTCGCTGCGCCCGACCTTGTGCAGGATCACCGGCTTGCCGGCGCGGTGGGCCGCTTCGAGGGCGGCGAGGAAGCTGTCGACGTTGCGGATGGATTCGGCGTAGGCCATCACCACGTCGATCTCCGGCGACTCCACCAGCCAGCCGATGGCGTCGCCCAGGGTGACGTCGGCTTCGTTGCCGGTGGCGACGCAGATCGGCGTGCCCAGCCCGCGCTGCCGCGACAGGCCCAGCAGGTGCGCACCGTAGGCGCCGGACTGGGTGGCGATGCCGACCCGCCCGGCCAGCGGAATACCGCGCTCCAGGCTGGTGGAGAAGAAGGCGTAGTAACCCAGGTTGGCGTTGAACACGCCCAGCGCATTCGGCCCCAGCAGGCGCATGTTCGCCGCGCGGGCGGCTTCGACGATGGCGTCCTGCATGGCCACGCCTTCCTCGCCGACTTCGCTGAAGCCGGAGGAGAACACGATGGCGCTGCGCGCGCCCTTGCGGCCCAGCGCCTGGACAGTCTCCAGTACCTGCGGCGCCGGTACTGCGATGATCGCCACATCCGGCGCCTCGGGCAGCGCGTCGACGCTGGCGTAGGCCGGCAGGCCCTGGATCTCGGTGCGGTTGGGGTTCACCGGCAGGATGCGCCCGGTGAAACCGTTGCGCAGCATATAGGCGATGGGACGGCCGCCGATGCGGTGCGGGTCGCTGGAGGCGCCGACGACGGCAACCGAACGCGGCTGCACCAGGGGGGTGAGGCTGGAGAAACCGGTGTGTTGCAAGTGACTCACTGACATGACGTTCCACCTGAACAAGTAGCGGGTGCCGGGCGCTTGTGTGCCGGCGCGAGGGCGAGTGCGCCCACGGCGGGCTGCGGACAGCAGCCACCGGGAGCATCTGCCCTGAGTTTCAGAGCACTGAGTTTCAGAGCATGGGGTTTCAGTACATGGGATTTCAGAGCACCGCTTGGGTGCCGAGCAGCGCGGTGACCTGGCTGGACAAGGTGCCGCCGTTGCCGTGCAGCAGCGCCACGTCGGCCTTCTTCAACTGGCGCTCACCGGCCTGGCGGCGCAACTGGGTGACCGCCTCGATGATCAGGAACATGCCGTACATGCCCGGATGCACACAGGACAGCCCGCCGCCGTTGGTGTTCACCGCCAGCTCGCCGCCGGGGGCGATGCGCCCGCCCTGGACGAAGCGGCCGCCCTCGCCCTTGGGGCAGAAGCCGAGGTCCTCGAGGAAGAGGATGGTGTTGATGGTGAACGCGTCGTAGACCATCACCAGATCGATGTCCGCGTGCGTCACACCGGCCATCTGCATGGCGCGCGGGCCGCTCTCGGAAGCCGCGGTCACGGTGAGGTCGGGCATCGCGACGATGGAGCGGTGCCATTGCGCGCCGGCGGCGCCGAGGAAATAGATCGGCGCCTTGGGCAGGTCCCGCGCACGGTCGGCGCGCACCATCACGCAGGCGCCACCACCATCGGTGACCAGGCAGCAGTCGGCCTTGCTCAGCGGGTCGCTGACCATCCGCGCCGCGAGCACCTCATCGATGCTCAGCGGGCCGCGCGCAAAGGCCTCGGGGTTGAGGTTGGCCCAACCGCGCGCGGCCACGGCGACTTCGGCCAGGTGCTCACGGGTGGTGCCGTATTGATGCATGTGGCGGCTGGCGGCCAGCGCGTAAGCAGTGATCGGATGACGCGGCTGGTAGGGCGTCTCGTGCCACTGTGGCTCGCTCATCGACACCAGCTTGCCGCCGGCAGTGCGCTGGGTGGAGCCGTAGCCGATCAGCGCCGCGGCACACAGGCCGGCCTCCAGGGCCCGGGTC
>CBIGPF010000019.1:0-54700 GCA_966191535.1 uncultured Pseudomonas sp.
AGACCGCGATCCGTTCCTCGACCGGCCAGGTGGGGAAAAAGGCCCTGAGCGCGGAAAACGGCAGCGGTTGTAGATACCACTGGCCCGTGAGGCGACCAAACAGTGGCGATTGAGAGCCTTGGATCAATTCCATGACCCGAATCTGCGAGCCACACAGAACGATGGTGCAGCGCATGCGCTGGAACGCGCGATCCCAGGCGTGCTGCAAGGCGGAAAGGGTTGCGGGATAGGGCGCAGGGATAGAGACTCGGCCGATGCATTACTGCCTGATCGAAACAGACCTCGGCTGGTTCGGGCTCGCTTGGAGCCCGCAGGGAATCACGCGCGCCTATCTGCCGGGCGACTCGCTGCACAGCGTGCGCGAGCGCTTCGACAAGCTCGCCAGCGAAACCGCGCACTGGCCGGCGTTCATCGATGAGGCGCGCCGACTGATCCTGGGGTATGCGCGGGGCGAGGCGGTGTCCTTCGACAATCTGCCGCTGGACCTGTCGGCAATGAGCGATTTCCACCGCCGTGTCTACGACGACATTCTCCAGTTGGGGCGCGGTGAAACCACGACCTACGGCGAGATCGCCCGGCGCCTGGGTGATGTCGGTTTGTCCCGCGCGGTGGGGCAGGCGATGGGCAGCAACCCGATCCCGCTGATTATCCCGTGCCACCGCGTGCTCGCCAGTGGCGGCAAGACCGGCGGCTTCTCCGCGCCGGGTGGCAGTACCTCGAAGATGCGCATGCTGGCGCTGGAAGGCTTCGAGGACCCGCAGGCGGCGCAGACCGCTTTCGATTTCTAAGCAGGGTTTCTAGGCCGGATGCTTCCTTGGGGCAGCCTGTCAGACCGTTTCCAGCGCGCCTTCCAGGCGCAGCAGCAGTTCCTTGCGCGGCAGGCCGCCGGCGTAGCCGGTGAGGCTGCCGTTGCTGCCGATCACTCGATGGCAGGGAACGATGATGCTGATGGGATTGGCGCCGTTGGCTGCGCCTACCGCACGGATCGCCTTGGGCCGGCCGATACGCCGCGCGAGTTCGGCATAGACGGTGGTATAGCCGTAGGGGATCTCCAGCAGCGCCTGCCAGACCTGGCGCTGGAACTCGGTGCCGCCGGTGTTGAGGCGCACATCGAAGCGCTGGCGCTTGCCGGCGAAGTACTCGTCCAGTTGTCGCGCCACGTCGTCCAGCAACGGACTGCCCTGTTGCCAGTCCGGCTCGGGGTAGTGGCGGGTTTCCAGGTCCATGCAGAGCATTCGCAGGCCGCCCTCGTCGCCGGCGAGCAGCAGGCGACCGGTGGGGCTGTCGTGGTAGCGGTAGTGCATGGTCATCCTCCGGTGCGGCCCGCCTGGGAATAGGCGTGCCACAGATAGACGGCGGCGTAGGCGCGCCACGGCCGCCAGGCCTCGGCGCGGCGTTGCAGCTCGCGGGCGGTAATGCCTTCGGCGCCCCAGACCGGCGACTTGAGCAGGCCCAGGTCGGCGGCGGGAAAGGCGTCGGGATCGCCGAAGGCACGCAGGGCGACGTACTCGGCGGTCCAGGGACCGATGCCGGGGAGGGCGCAGAGACGCTTCACCAGGTCCTCGGCGCCGTCGTCCACATGCAGCTCCAGCGCGCCGCTGGCGCAGGCGGCGGAAAAGCGCTGCAGGGTTTCCACGCGTTTGCCGGGCATGCCGATACCGGCGAGGTCGGCTTCGGCCAGGGCTTGGGGCGTCGGGAACAGCCGCGTCGGCTGGCCTTCGATCTCTCGACCCTCCGGCAAGGCTTCGCCCAGGCGCTGTACCAGTCGCCCGACGATGGTCACGGCCGCTTTCACCGTGACCTGCTGGCCGACGATGGCGCGTACCGCCTGTTCGAACGGGTCGAGCGCGGTGGGCAGCCGCAGGCCGGGAGCTTGCAGCAGGAGCGGGCCGAGCACGGCGTCGCTGCCCAGGTGTTCCGCGATCTGCGCGGGGTTGCTGTCCAGGTCGAACATCTTGCGCACCCGCGCCGTCAGCACCTCGGCGTGACGGGCCGGCAGGTGCAGTTCCAACTGCAGTTCGGCGGTGTCGTCCAGCGGCGTGACGCTGAACCAGCCACTGTCTGCGCCCAGCCGCACGCTGCGGGCGTAGCGCCGGGGCGACAGACACTCGACGCCGGCCAGGCTGCGCAGGGCGAAGTGGTCGTGGAATTGCTGCCAATCCCACGGAGCGTGGTAGGGCAGGCGGACGATCCGGGGAGCAGGGGCTGTGCTGTTCATGCAGCGACCTTACCTGTTGCGTGGCGGGCTGTCCTCCCGCGCCTGACTTTCAAACTGGGGCGGGCAAGCCGACCTTCCGGACGGCCACCGACGGCAGGGTTCGACCTGTCATCTTCCGGCACGTAGAATGCGCGCCTCTTTCGGGGCGGCCCGGCCGTCCCCTCCTACTGTCTTGTCCCGACGGGAGCCCATCGCATGCACGATTACCAGGAAACCCTCTACGACGGCTATGGCCAGCGTTTCAGCGTCGACAGGATGCTCCACGAGGTGCGCACCGAGCACCAGCACCTGGTGATCTTCGAGAATGCCCGCATGGGCCGGGTGATGGCGCTGGACGGTGTGATCCAGACCACCGAGGCCGACGAGTTCATCTACCACGAGATGCTCACCCACGTGCCGATCCTCGCCCATGGCAACGCCAAGCGCGTGCTGATCATTGGCGGCGGCGACGGTGGCATGCTGCGCGAGGTGTCCAAGCATGCCAGCGTCGAGCACATCACCATGGTCGAGATCGACGGCACCGTGGTCGACATGTGCAAGGAGTTCCTGCCCAACCATTCCCAGGGCGCGTTCGACGATGCGCGGCTGAATCTGGTGATCGACGACGGCATGCGTTTCGTCGCCACCACCTCCGAGACGTTCGACGTGATCATCTCCGACTCCACCGACCCGATCGGTCCGGGTGAAGTGCTGTTCTCGGAGAACTTCTACCAGGCCTGCCACCGCTGCCTGAACGCGGGTGGCGTGCTGGTGACCCAGAACGGCACACCGTTCATGCAACTGGACACCGTGCGCAACACTGCTGGCCGCATGAACGGCCTGTTCGCCGACTGGCACTTCTACCAGGCAGCCGTGCCGACCTACATCGGCGGCTCGATGACCTTCGCCTGGGGCTCGACCGATCCGGCGCTGCGCCAGGTCGACAGTGCCACCCTGGCCCAGCGCTTCGCTGCCAGCGGCATCCAGACCCGCTACTACAACCCGGCGATCCACCAGGGCGCCTTCGCCCTGCCGCAATACGTGCTGCAGGCCATCGGCAAGCCGGCCAACGACTGATCCACGGCCGCCCGCCGCGCTGATCGCGTGGCGGGCTGGGCGCAATGCCCGTGGTTTTCCGCGCGCCGGGACATTTTCTTCACATGCCGTCCGGCAACATAACCGCCGTCAGGCGGTCTCATCCGGGCTGGTTCACGCTCGCATCATCTCGATACGAATCCACGGCCAGACTGTGTGTCCGCTTACGGCGCGCACAATAGAATGCGATGCCGCCGCTTTTGCGGTGTAATGCCGCAGCCTTTCGCGCTCGCACGGGCAGTCCTTTCGCCCGGCCATGGCGACGCTCCTTCGAACCCTGAACGTTCACAACGGAACCTAGAAATGGGCCAATCAGAAGTCCTGACCAACCGCCAGACCGGTGCGAGCCTCACGCGGCCGACCGTGTCCAGCCACCTGGCGTTCACCGCGCTCAGCGTCGTCACGCTGATGGTGATGTACTCCCTGCTGCGCCTTGCGCTGTTCATCTACAACCGCGAGCTGATCGGCGCCACGCCGGCCTCCACCTTCGTCGAAGCCTTCCTCACCGGCATGCGTTTCGACATCCGCGCGGTGGTCTACATCGTCGCTCCCCTGGTGTTCGCCGTGGTCAGCGTGCGTGCCATGGGCTGGCGCTGGCTGTGGAAGGCCTGGCTGACCATCGCCGCGAGCATCACGCTGTTCCTCGGCGTGCTGGAGATGGACTTCTACCGCGAATTCCACCAGCGCCTGAACAGCCTGGTGTTCCAGTACATGTCCGAAGACCCGAAGACGGTCATGAGCATGATCTGGTACGGCTATCCGGTGGTCCGCTACCTGCTGGCCTGGGCGATCGCCACCTGGCTGCTGTACATGCTGTTCCGTGGTATCGACCGCGCCACCCGCCCGGCTGCCAGCGGTCCGTCTGCCGCTGCCTGGTACATCCGCGTCGCCGTGCTGCTGGTGCTGATCGTGCTGTGCGTCGTCGCTGCCCGTGGCACCCTGCGCCAGGGCCCGCCGCTGCGCTGGGGCGATGCCTTCACCACCGACTCGCAGTTCGCCAACCAGCTCGGCCTGAACGGCACCCTGAGCCTGATCAAGGCTGCCGAGAGCCGCTTCTCCGAAGAGCGCGACAACATCTGGAAATCGACCCTGCCGCAGGACCAGGCGCTGGCCACCGTGCGCAAGATGCTGGTGATGCCGGACGACAAGCTGGTCGACGCCGATGACGCTCCGGTCCGCCGCGACTATACGCCGCCGGCCGATGGCACCCTGCCGGTGAAGAACGTCGTGGTGATCCTGATGGAAAGCTTCGCCGGTCACTACGTCGGCGCGCTGGGCGCTCCGGGCAACATCACCCCGTACTTCGACAAGCTGTCGAAGGAAGGTCTGCTGTTCACCCAGTACTTCTCCAACGGCACCCACACCCACCAGGGCATGTTCGCCACCATGGCGTGCTTCCCCAACCTGCCGGGCTTCGAATACCTGATGCAGACGCCCGAGGGTGGCCACAAGTTCTCCGGCCTGCCGCAGCTGCTGTCGGCGCGCAAGTTCGAGGACGTGTACGTCTACAACGGCGACTTCGCCTGGGACAACCAGTCCGGCTTCTTCGCCAACCAGGGCATGACCACGTTCATCGGCCGCAATGACTTCGTCAACCCGGTGTTCTCCGACCCGACCTGGGGCGTGTCCGACCAGGACATGTTCGCCCGTGGCAACGAGGAGCTGGACAAGCTGCACGCCACCGGCAAGCCGTTCTATGCGCTGCTGCAGACCCTGTCCAACCACGTGCCCTACGCGCTGCCCAAGGATCTGCCGGTACAGCCGGTGACCGGCTACGGCAGCCTGGATGAGCACCTGACCGCGATGCGTTACTCGGACTGGTCCCTGGGTCAGTTCTTCGAGAAGGCCAAGAAGTCGCCGTACTACAAGGACACCATCTTCGTGGTCGTCGGCGACCACGGCTTCGGTACTCCCGAGCAACTGACCGAGATGGACCTGTTCCGCTTCAACGTGCCGCTGCTGGTCATCGCTCCCGGCATCCAGGAGAAGTACGGCGCCACCCGCGACACCGTCGGCACCCAGATCGACATCGTGCCGACCATCATGGGCCGCCTGGGCGGCGAAGCTCGCCACCAGTGCTGGGGCCGCGACTTGCTGAACCTGCCCGAGGGCGACAAGGGCTTCGGCATGATCAAGCCGTCGGGCAGTGGCCAGGACGTGGCGCTGGTGTACGGCAGCCGCATCCTGATCAAGCCCAAGGAAGGCGACATCCGCGTCTATGACTACAAGCTGGGCAAGGACTTCAGCGCGACTCGCGTCGAGAACACACCCGAGCAGTCGGAGATGAAGACCCGTCTGGAGTCCTTCATCCAGACCGCCACCCAGGCCTTGCTGGACAACAAGACCGGTGTGGTCGACGGCAAGCCTGACGTGAAGTGATCGAGCGGTAAGTGAAAGGGGCCTTCGGGCCCCTTTTTCATGTCTGCACGGCGCTCGCGATCACCCAGGCGCGTGCTCGTGAAAGCCCTGTTCCAGAGGCGGCGGGCGCGGAACGAGCGACCGATACAGCCGAAAAAACAAGTTATAAAGTAAGACCACATCGATCTAATGGATTATAAGAAAAGCCGTTATCCTGCCGCCCACACCACGAGGTGATCAGTTTCGCCAGTCAGGACGCGTAGATGGATGTTGGCAATATCGGTTTCGTAATCGCGGGTCTTGTCGTTGGCTTTATCGTTGGAATGACCGGTGTCGGCGGCGGTTCGCTGATGACGCCGATTCTCCTCTGGTTCGGTATCAACCCTGCCGCCGCGGTAGGCACCGACCTGCTCTATGCCGCCATCACCAAGTCCGGCGGCGTCCTGGTTCACCGCAAGAACGACAACATCGACTGGCGCATCACCGGCTGGCTGGCCCTGGGCAGCGTTCCGGCGGCAGCGCTGACGCTGCTGTTCCTGCACAGCCTGCACACCGATACCGCGGCCATGAACGCCGTGATCAAGAACGCCCTGGGCGTCGTGCTGCTGCTCACCGCGCTGGCCGTGCTGTTCAAGAAGCAGGTGCTGGCGTTTGCCCAACGCCATGCCGGAGACAGCTTCCACTTCAGCGGCTCGAAGCTGAACACGCTGACCGTGATCACCGGCGCCATCCTTGGCGCGATGGTAGCGCTGACATCCATTGGCGCCGGCGCACTGGGCACCGTGGCGCTGTTCATCCTCTATCCCTTCCTCGCGACCCGCCGTCTTGTCGGCACCGAGATCGCCCACGCCGTGCCCCTGACCCTGGTCGCCGGCCTCGGCCACGCCAGCATGGGCAACATGGACTGGGGCCTGCTGGGCTACCTGCTGATCGGCTCGCTGCCGGGCATCTACGTCGGCAGCCACCTGGCCGGGCGTATTCCAGACGGTATCCTGCGACCCTGCCTGGCCGTGATGCTGGCCATGATCGGTTACAAGCTGGTCTTCTAAGCCCTCTCGGCGATCTGCTGCGCGTCGACCCCAGCGCGCCATCAGCCTGCTGCTGCTCCAGCGCGAGATCACAGGTCTGCTAGCCGCGGCGGAAACGCCCCGGCGTCACGCCCTTCCAACGGCGGAAGGCGTGGATGAAGTTCGACACCTCGCCGTAGCCGAGCCGCTCGGCAATCTCCTCCAGACGAATCGCCCCGGTGGCCAGCAACTCCTCGGCCAGGGCCTGGCGAACCTCGTCCAGCAATGCGCGATAACTGCTGCCCTCGGTCTCCAGCCGGCGACGCAGGGTGCGCGACGTCATGTGCAGCTCGTCTGCCAGTTGCTCCATGTCCGGAAGGCGCCCTGGCGTGCCCAACAGGCGGTCGCGGATCTGCCCGGACAGCCCGGTGCGCACCTGGCGCCGGGCGAGCAGGGCGCGACACTGCTCCTCGCAACGCCGCGCCACTTCCGGGTTGGCGCCCGGCAATGGCAACTCGAGGATGCGGCTGTCAAAGACGATGCGGTTCTCCGCCTGGCCAAACAGCGGCTTCACGCCCAGTTCGTCGATGTAGGGCTGCAGGTCGGTTGGCGCAGCGCGGCGGAACAGCGCCTGGCGGATCGGCGGTGGCTGGTTGGTGAGATCGCGCTGGATACGCAGCACGCCGCCGCCGTCGCGGTCGATGAGAAAATCGCGCACGTCCTCGGGGACGGCTGAATCGTCGAGCACCAGGTGCGCCTCGCCGTCGTGCTCCTCCAGCGTCATGCGGTGGAAGGCGTAGGTCAGGTCGAGGTAGCGCAGGCCCAGGTGCGCGGCGCTGAGGAAGGTCGAGCTGCTGAGCAGGGCGAAACCCCAGATGCCGTAGGTGTTGAGGTGATAGCGAAGGCCCGCCTTGAGCCCGATGCCGGGGCGCTGGCCGATGTGCCGGTGAATGTTGCGCACCAGTTCCAGTTCCTGCGCGGCCTCCACTTCGGCGCCGGGGTCCGCGAGTATCCCGATGTCCAGGTCGGTGCCGTCCAGGCACTGCTCCAGGGTCATGCCGTGGTCGAGGCCGAACTGGGTCATGAGCTGCACGCTGACGGCGCTGCGCCGGGGCGACCAGGGTGGGGTAACGGGCATTGCGTCCTCGCGGATCTGGCGGACTCTCGTCTGACCGAAAGTCACAATTTTATGTCCGACTATGCCATAACCTACGGTAGGAAGTCGCACTAGGATGGTGTCATCCGCCGCTGTGCGGACTTCAGAATCGGGAGCACAACAATGACAACATCATCCCGTCGATCGGCCGCCCCGCGCGTGCTGATCATCGGCGCCGGCTTCGCCGGCCTGGGCCTGGCGATTCGTCTGCAGAAAGCCGGCATCCAGGACTTCCTGATCCTCGAGAAGGCCGCCGACGTTGGCGGTTGCTGGCGCGAGAACGTGTATCCGGGCGCTGCCTGCGACGTGCCTTCGCACCTGTATTCCTTCTCCTTCGAGCCCAAGGCCGACTGGTCGCGCAAGTTCGCCCCCCAGGCGGAAATCCTCGACTACGCCCGGCACTGTGCGGACAAATACCGTCTGCGCGAGCGCATCCGCTTCAACTGCGAAGTGCGCGAGGCCCGCTTCGATGAAGAGGCCGGCGAATGGCTCGTGACCTGCGCCGACGGCGAGGCATTGCGCGCCCAGTCGCTGGTCTGCGCCCTCGGCCAACTGAGTCGCCCGCTGATCCCCCGGCTGCCGGGTATCGAACGCTTCCAGGGCAAGGCCTTCCACTCCGCGCAGTGGGACCACGGCACGCCGCTGGACGGCAAGCGCGTCGCGGTGGTCGGCACTGGCGCCAGCGCCATCCAGTTCGTCCCGCAGATCGCCCCGAAGGTCGCCGAGCTGCTGCTGTTCCAGCGCAGCGCCGCCTACGTCATCCCCAAGCCGGACCGGCCCTACGCCGACTGGGAACGCCGTATCAAGGCGCGCCTGCCCTGGCTGCAGCGCCTGGATCGAGGCCTGAAGTACATCCAGCACGAGGCGCGCGCACTGGCGTTCACGGTGTTCCCGCCAATGATGAAAATCATGCGGGTGAGCTTCCACCTGAACCTGCGCAAGAGCATCAGCGATCCGCAGCTGCGCGCTCGGCTGGAGCCGGATTACCCCATGGGCTGCAAGCGCATCCTGATCAGCAACGACTACTACCCGGCGCTGGCGCGCAGCAACGTGAAGCTGGTGGACACCGGCATCCGCGAAGTGACCGAAGACGCCATCGTCACTCGCGACGGTGTGCGGCATCCGGTGGACAGCATCATCTACGGCACCGGCTTCGCCGCCACCGAGTTCCTCGCGCCGATGCGCATTACCGGCCTGGCCGGGCGCGAACTGAACCAGGCCTGGAGCGATGGCGCCGAGGCGTACAAGGGCATCAGCGTCAGCGGCTTCCCCAACTTCTTCATCCTCTACGGACCGAACACCAACCTGGGGCACAACTCCATCATCTACATGCTGGAGAGCCAGTTTCCCTATGTGCTCGGTTGCCTGCTGCGCATCCAGCGCGAAGGCCTGAAGTACCTGGACCTCAAGCCGCAGGTGCAGCAGGGCTTCAATCGCCAGTTGCAGCACGACCTGCAACACACCATCTGGGAGCGCGGTTGCAGCAGTTGGTACAAGACCGCCAGTGGGCGCAACACCGTGAACTGGCCGGGCTTCACCTTCCGCTACCGCCAACAGACCCGTCAGCCGGAGTTCGCCGACTATGACTGCATCCGTTGAACCCCAGGTCCCGCTGTCGATCCGCCAGAAGCTGCTGACGGCAACCTTGCGGGGTGCGCTGAACCTGCTGTTCCGTGGGCTGATGGGCCCGCAATTGCCGGTGAAGGCGCAGCGCGCGTTGCTGCGTGGGCTGACGGCTGCCACGCTCACGCCCCGCGGCGTACACCGTGAGCAGACGACACTGGCGGGTGTGCCTGCCGAGGTCTGGCGACCGGAAGGCGTTGGCGAGGGCAGGGTGATCCTCTACCTGCATGGCGGCGCCTACCTGATCGGCTCGCCCGCCACCCATCGTGCGATCACCGCCAACCTGGCGCGGCGCTGCAAGGCCGAGGTCTGGGTGATCGACTACCGCCTGGCGCCCGAGCATCGCTTCCCCGCCCAGCGCGAAGACGCCGTGGCGGCCTACCGGGCGCTGCTGGACAAGGGCATCCCCGCGCACGCCATTGCCGTGGCCGGGGATTCCGCCGGCGGCCACCTGACCCTGCAACTGGCGCTGGAAGCCAGGGCGCAAGGTCTGCCGGCGCCGGGCGCGCTGGTGGCTTTCTCGCCGGTGACCGATCTGTCCGCCGAGCACCTGCACGCGCCGGCCGCGGGCGATCCGCTGATCACCCGCGCCTGGATGGACAGCGCCATGGCGATGTTCTGCCCGCCCGGCGTGCCCCGCGCGGACGCCCAGCTGTCGCCGCTGCACGCCGACCTCGGCGGCTTGCCGCCGCTGCTGATTCAGGTCGGCGAGGACGAGGTACTGCGCAACGACAGCCTGCGCTTCGTCGATGCTGCCCGGCGTTACGGCAACACCGTGCAGTTGCAGCGTTTCCCCGGCTGCTGGCATGTGTTCCAGGCCCACGCCGGCCTGCTCGACGTGGCTGACCGCGCCTTGCAGGACGTCGCCAACTTTCTCGCCGGTCATCTGCAGGCCGGGCATCTGCAGCCCGCCGCCGTGGACCCCGTCCTTGAGCAAGGAATGCCACGATGAACACCATCCTGATCAGCGGAGCGGCCTCGGGTATCGGCGCCGCCACCGCGAAACTGTTCCACCAGCGCGGCTGGCGCGTTGGCCTGATCGACCTGAATCCCGAACCGCTGGCGGCATTGGCGTCCGAGCTGGGCGGCGCCTGGCAGCGAGCGCTGGATGTCACCGATGCCGAGGCGGTGACGGCGGCGGTGCGCGAGTTCACCGACGCCAACGGCGGTCACCTGCGCCTGCTGTTCAACTGCGCGGGCATCCTGCGTTTCGGCCGCTTCGAGGACATCAGCCTGGCGGAACACAACCGCATCATCGCAATCAACGTGCAGGGCGTACTCAACTGCTGCTATGCGGCGTTGCCCTTCCTCAAGCGCACGGCGGGCGCCCAGGTGCTGAACATGGGGTCGGCATCCGGGCTCTATGGCGTGCCGCAGATGGCCAGCTATTCGGCGTCGAAGTTCGCTGTGCGCGGGCTGACCGAGGCGCTGGAGCTGGAATGGCGCGAGCTGGGTATTCGCGTCGCCGACCTGATGCCGCCCTTCGTACGCACGCCCATGGTGGCCAGCCAGACCGTGGAGCCGCCGGTGCTGCGCCGCCTGGGCGTGACGCTGGTGGCGGAGGACATCGCCCAGGCCGCGTGGCGTCAGGCCCAGAGCGGGGGTGTGCATCGACCCATCGGTGCAATGTTCCGCGCCATGTACTGGTCCGGCCAGTTGTCGCCGCCGGCGATCAATCGCTGGGTGATGGCCTGGCTCAGCCGCGCCTGAGTAGACTGCAGGGGCGGCAGAGGAGGCCGTCCCATGCAGCCAACCCCGGAACCCCAGCCATCGGCCTGGCAGCGCGTGCTGCAGGACATCACCTCACCCTTCGATCGCATCAGCGAGATGACCTACGGGGTGATCATGACCCTGACCATCATCTCGGTGATTTCCGCCGCCAGTGGCGGGGCGAGCCGGCAGGACCTGATCATCGCCGCGCTGGGCTGCAACCTGGCCTGGGGCCTGGTGGACGCGATGATGTTGCTGGTGCGCCTGCGGGTCGAGCGGGTGTACCGACATGGCCGCCTGCGCGCCCTGCGCAGGACGTCCAGCGACGTTGATTTTCGCGACGAACTCGATGAGTTCCTGCCGCCGCGCCTGGTGGCTGCGCTGGAGCCCGACGAGGTCTGGCGGTTGCGCCAGCGCCTGATGCGCTCCGAGCTGGGCACCGGACAACTGCGTCATGGCGGTGCGGAGATCTGGTTGGCGGCGCTGCTGATCGTACTGCTGGTCACCGGCATCACCCTGCCGCTGATCCTGCCGTTGTGGCTGGTGCCCGACGACCTGCTGGCGCTGCGTCTGGCCCAGGGTATCGGCGTGGCCATGCTGTTCGGCCTGGGCTGGCTGCTCAGTCGCTGGTCCGGCGATTCGCCCTGGCCGGGGGCGCTGGGGTTCATGGCGCTGGGCGTGGCCATGACCGGCCTGTGCATCGCGCTGGGCGGCTAGCGGCGCGGGGTTGCGTCCATCTGCCGCCTGTCGCCGCCGAGCGGCGCAAAGCGTCAAAGGAGCGGCAGGGCGCTCGCGCAGACGCTACGCTGAGAAATGTGGCCGGTGAATTCCGTTGCGCCGCTCGGCGCGTTCGACGGAGTTGGCCACCATTTCGGGGGACGTTGCGCCATTTGACGTTTCCCGGCGGCACACTGAAGTGCCCGGAATACGCCCGCGCAGGGCGTGTTCGTTGGCGGGGAATACACTCTGAACGTCTCGACAGGAGGTGCGTACCATGGAAAAGCCCCTCTCGGAGGATATCAGCGTCAACGTGTTGCGCCGGATGAAGGAAGGTGGCTTCGATTTTGCTCGCATTCATCCCATCGATTTTTTCGCCATCTTTTCCGATGAACAGAACGCCCGCAAAGCTGCCCGGCAGTTTCGCGGCGAATCGCTGAGAACCCAGGTCGAAGCCCGCGATGACGGCGGCTGGAGCCTGCAGATCAGCAAAGTGATGTTCGCCACCCACGCCGCCATCGGTGATTTCGAACACGATCTTGAGGAGGTCGTGGTACCACTGGGCGGTATTCTCGATGGTTGGGGCGTGACCCAGGAGGTCACTTCCCTGCGTTGATCGCAATACGTCGTTGAGCCGTCGCAGGACGGCTGATCTTCTACCCGCGCTCTTTACCCGTAAGAATGAAAATGCGCGCCGTCGCCAGCAGTGACGGCGCGCCTTTCTTCGCCTGGGGAATATTGCCCGGGCGGCAGTCGTGCAAGGACGAACTTGCGGACACGCCAGGTTTCCTCAGCGCCAACGATGCGGCAGACTGCCGCGCGGAGGTGACCATGACCGATATCCTGATCCTGACCCATGTCGATTTCTGCCCACCCGGCCACCTGGGTGCGCTGCTCGACCGTCTGCAACTGCCATTCGATGTACGTCGCGTCGACCTGGGCGAGCTGGAAGGCTACGACCTGGAGAAGCCCAAAGCGGTCGCCATCATGGGTGGGCCCATGAGCGTGAACGACGACCTGCAGTGGCTGCGCGACGAGATCGCCGCGATCCGCCGCTTCATCGAGCGCGACGTGCCGATGATCGGTCACTGCCTGGGCGGCCAGCTGCTGGCCAAGGCGCTGGGCGCCGATATCCACCGACTGCCCTACACCGAGATGGGGTGGCAGCCGATGCGCCGCCAGGAAGGGCAGAGCCCGTGGCTGGCGCACCTGCCCGAAGCGTTCCCGATCTACCAGTGGCACGGCGATACCTTCGACATTCCCGACGGCGCCACCCGCCTGCTGTCCAGCCCGTGGTGCGAGAACCAGGGCTTCAGCTTCGGCGAGCGCATCCTCGGCCTGCAGGGCCATCCGGAGATGACCGAGGAACTGGTGAGCGGCTGGGTCAATGGCTTCCCGGAGTACCAGGACCCTAGCCAGCCGAGCCAGGAAAGTGCGGACGTGATGCTGGCCGATCTGCCGCAGAAGGTCGCGGCGATGAACCGCGTGGCGGAAGGTTTCTACCAGCACTGGCTGAGGCTGGCCGGGTTGGTCTGATTCTGCGATTTCGGCGCGGCGATGGGACATTACGGGCGGAATCCGCTCCTGCGCCGTGATAGGACTTTTCGCAGGGGCGAGCTGATCGCCCCTGCGCGATCCTGACTCCGCGCCTCGCTGCAGGAGCGGGCCATGCCCGCGATCTCGCCGATGGGGCGCTCCTGCTGGGAGTTGCCGACCGTCTTCAGTGCTTGAACATGATATGCCGCGCCACGGTGTAGTCCTCCAGCCCGTACATGGACAGGTCCTTGCCGTAGCCGGACTGCTTGAAGCCGCCGTGGGGCATCTCGCTGCACAACATGAAGTGGGTGTTCACCCAGGTGCAGCCGTACTGCAGGCGCGCCGCCACCCGTGAGGCGCGGCCGACGTCCTTCGTCCACACCGACGAGGCGAGGCCGTAGTCCGAGTCGTTCGCCCAGCGCACCGCCTCGTCTGCGTCGCCGAACGGAGTCACCGACACCACCGGGCCGAACACCTCGCGGCGGACAATCTCGTCGTCCTGCTGCGCGTTGGCCACCACCGTCGGTTCGTAGAAGAAGCCGTTGCCGCTGACCACCTTGCCGCCCGTGGCAATCTGGATATGCGGGCTGGCCTTGGCGCGCTCGACGAAGCCGGACACGCGGTCGCGCTGGGCCGCGGTGATCAGCGGGCCAAGCTCTGTATTCGGGTCGCTCTGCAGGCCGGTCTTGAGGCTGGATACCGCGCTGGCAAGGTCGGCAACGAAGTTGTCGTAGACCTTCTTGCCGGCATAGATGCGGCACGCTGCGGTGCAATCCTGCCCGGCATTGTAGAAACCGAAGGTGCGGATGCCGGCGATCACGTCTTCCAGGTCGGCGTCGTCGAAGACGATCACCGGGGCCTTGCCGCCCAGTTCCATGTGCAGGCGTTTCACACTGTCGGCGGCGCTCCTGATGATGGCCTTGCCGGTACCCACCGAGCCAGTCAGCGAGACCATGCGCACCAGGTCGTGGCTGACCAGCGGCGCACCCACGCTCGGGCCGCGGCCGAACACCAGGTTGACCACGCCGGCGGGGAACAGCTCGGCGATGAACTCGGCGACCCGCAGGGCAGTCAGTGGTGTCTGCTCGGACGGCTTGAGCACCACGCAGTTGCCGGCGGCCAGTGCCGGGCCGAGCTTCCACGCGGCCATCATCAGCGGGTAGTTCCACGGTGCAATGGAGGCGATCACGCCCACCGGATCGCGGCGGATCATCGAGGTGAAGCCGGGCAGGTATTCGCCGGCGGCGGAGCCGGGCAGCACGCGGCAAGCGCCGGCGAAGAAGCGGAACACGTCGGCGATGGCCGGGATCTCGTCGTTCAGCGCGGCGGCGTAGGGCTTGCCGCAGTTGTCGGATTCCAGCTTGGCCAGCTCCTCGGCGTGCTCCTCGATGCGGTCGGCCAGGCGCAGCAGGAGCATGGCGCGGTCTTTCGGTGCGGTCTGCGACCAGCCGTCGAAGGCCGCGTCGGCGGCGCGCACGGCGCTGTCCACCTGGGCTTCGCTGGCCTCGGCGACCTGGCCGATCACGCTGCCGGTGGCGGGGTTGAGGATGTCCAGCGGGGCACCTTCGCCGACGACGAACTGGCCGTTGATCAGGAGTTTGGTTTGCATCGGAGGCTCCTTTTCTTCAGAGGGTTTCCCTCTCCCCAACCCTCTCCCTGAAGGGAGAGGGAGCTGTCCGTGTCGGCTGACACCACGGTTTCAGCCGGCGCCGATCCGGTCCCCTCTCCCTTCAGGGGGAGGGCTAGGGAGGGGGCGTTAGGCACAGAGTCATTTCCCACTCCCAGCCACATCGCTGGTCCCGCGCGTCAGGTAGTAGGCGCCGAGGATTGGCAGCATGGTGGCGAGCATCACCAGCATGGCAACGACGTTGGTGATCGGCACATCGCGCGGGCGGGTCAGCTGGTTGAGCAGCCACAGCGGCAGGGTGCGCTCGTGGCCGGCGGTGAAGGTGGTGACGATGATCTCGTCGAACGACAGGGCAAACGCCAGCATGCCGCCGGCCAGCAGCGCCGTGGCGATGTTCGGCAGGATGATGTAGCGGAAGGTCTGCCAGCCGTCGGCGCCCAGGTCCATGCTGGCCTCGATCAGGCTGAAGGACGTGCGGCGGAAGCGGGCGATCACGTTGTTGTAGACGATCACCACGCAGAAGGTCGCGTGGCCGATGACGATGGTCAGGAAGCCCGGCTCGATGCCTAGGGTCTTGAACGCCGAGAGCAGGGCGATACCGGTGATGATGCCGGGCAGGGCGATGGGCAGGATCAGCATCAGCGAGATGCTCTCTTTGCCGAAGAAGTCGCGGCGGTACAGCGCGCCAGCCGCCAGGGTGCCGAGGACCATGGCGATCAGCGTGGCCACGCAGGCGATCTTCACTGACAGCCAGATGGAGTCGAGCACGTCGCCGCGGCCGAAGGCGATGCTGAACCACTTCAGGGTGAAGCCCTGCAGCGGGAAGCTGTAGGCCGACTCCTCGGTGTTGAAGGCGTAGAGCAGGATTACCAGGATGGGGAAATGCAGGAACACCAGCCCGCCCCAGGCGGCCAGGCGCAGGAACCAGGAGGGGCGGTTGTCGTCAGAGCGCATCGAAAGCCCCCAGCCGCTTGGCGATGGAGAGATAGACGGCGATCAGCACGATGGGCACCAGGGTGAAGGCTGCCGCCAGCGGCATGTTGCCCACCGCGCCCTGCTGCACGTAGACCATGGTGCCGATGAACAGGCCGCTGGGGCCGACCAGCTGCGGGATGATGAAGTCGCCCAGGGTCAGGCTGAAGGTGAAGATCGAGCCGGCCACCACGCCGGGGAAGGCCAGCGGCAGGACCACCTGGAAGAAGGTTTGTCGCGGGTGCGCGCCGAGGTCCGCCGAGGCTTGCAGCAGTGACGGCGGCAGGCGTTCCAGGGCAGCCTGGATCGGCAGGATCATGAACGGCAGCCAGACGTAGGTGAACACCCAGAAACGCCCCAGGTGCGAGGTGGACAGGGTATTGCCGCCGATGCCTGGCACGCTCAGTAGCAGGTCCAGCAGGCCGAGCAGGTGCAGGTGCTCGATCACCCAGTAGAGAATGCCGCCCTTGGCCAGGATGACCGTCCAGGCATAGGCCTTGACGATGTAGCTGGCCCACATCGGCAGCATCACCGCGATGTAGAAGAAGGCCTTTTCCTTGGGCCCGGCATAGCGCGCCATGTAGTAGGCGATGGGGAAGGCGAGGATGGCGCTGGCCACCGACACGGCAATCGCCATGCTGAAGGTGCGCAGCACGATGTCGTAGTTGGCCGGGTTGAACAGGGCCTTGTAGTTGGCCAGGGTCAGGTCCGGCGTTACCGCCATGGTGAAGTCGTCGAAGGTGTAGAAGCTCTGCCAGAGCAGGGCGAACAGCGAACCGATGTAGATCACCCCGAACCACAGCAGCGGCGGGATCAGCAGCATCAGCAGGTAGAGTGTGCTGCGCCGGTAGAGGAAGCTGGAGATCGCCCTCACGGCGCCGGCTCCTCGAGCAGCGGCACCAGCGCGCTGCGCGCCCAGCAGGCGGTCACCGCGTCACCCGGTTTCGGCCGTTGCTCCTCGCGCTCGCCGTTGGGCAGGGCAGCGACCAGGCGTACACCGTTTTCCAACTCTATTTCGTAGCGGCTGCTGGCACCCATGTACTGCACGTCGAACAGCGTGCCGCTGACTTCCAGTTCGCCGTCGCCGGCACGACCGAAGCGCACGTGCTCGGGGCGCAGCGAGTGCGGGCGCGACTCGCCGAGCAGGCGTTGGGCGAGGTCGCCGCGCAGCACGTTGGCGGTGCCGACGAACTCGGCGACGAAGCGCGTGGCCGGGCGGCGGTAGAGGTTGCCGGGGGTGTCGACCTGCTCGATGCGGCCCTTGTTGAACACCGCGACACGGTCGGACATGGACAGCGCTTCGCTCTGGTCATGGGTGACGAAAATGAACGTGATGCCGAGCTGGCGCTGCAGTTTCTTCAGCTCCACCTGCATCTGTTCGCGCAGCTTGAGGTCGAGGGCGCCGAGAGGCTCGTCCAACAGCAGCACCCGCGGGCGATTCACCAGGGCCCTGGCGAGTGCGACGCGCTGGCGCTGGCCACCGGAGAGCTGCGCAGGCTTGCGCTTGCCGTAGCCGGCCAGGGCGACCATGCCCAGCGCCTCTTCGGCGCGGTGGTAGCGCTCGGTCCTGGCCACGCCTTTCACCTTCAGACCGTAGGCGACGTTGTCCAGCACGCTCATGTGCGGGAACAGCGCGTAGTCCTGGAACACCGTGTTCACGTCGCGCTCGTAGGGCGGCAGGCCCGCCGCTTCCGCACCATGGATGCGGATGGAGCCCGAGGTGGGCTGCTCGAAGCCGGCGATCAGCCGCAGGCAGGTGGTCTTGCCCGAACCGGAGGGGCCGAGCATGGAGAAGAACTCGCCGTCGCGGATCTCGATGGACACCGCATCGACGGCGCGCACCTCGCCGTAATGACGGCTCACGTCGGTGAACTGGACGGCTGTGGTCATGCTGCTGGCTACCTGAATGGCGGGGGCTGCATCAGAAAAGGTAGCGCATGGGGGCGAGGGTGCTTGGTCAGTCGGAATCCATGGTGTGGCTGATACTGCGCTCCCTCTCCCCAGCCCTCTCCCTGAAGGGAGAGGGAGTCGTTCTTCGTTGTCGAGAGGTCTTGAAGTTTTCCGGCGAGTTCAGAGTTATCAGAGCGCTGCGGACAGTCCCCTCTCCCTTCAGGGAGAGGGTTAGGGAGAGGGGCTCTTCACGCGGGATACAGCATCACCTGCCACCCATGATCGCGATGTAGTCCTGCGTCCACCGGCTATAAGGCACGCACTGCCCCTGGGCGCACTTGGCCTGCGGGGTCTTCCAGAAGGCGATGCGGTCGAACTGGTCATAGCCATTGGTGGCGCAACCCTGGGCGCCCAGCAGCTGGCTGCCGGTGCAACCGTCGGGCGAGGCGGGTACCGAGCCGAACCAGGCGGCGACGTCGCCCTGCACCTTGGGCTCCAGCGACCAGTTCAGCCACTTGTAGGCGCACACCGGGTGCTTGGCGTCCACGTGCATCATGGTGGTGTCGGCCCAGCCGGTGACACCCTCGCCGGGGATGGTCGAGGCGATCGGCTGCTTCTCGCCCAGCAGCGCGTTCACCTGGTAGGGCCAGGAGCCGGAAGCGGCCACGCCCTCGTTCTTGAAGTCGCTCATCTGCACCGTCGCGTCATGCCAGTAGCGGTGGATCAGCTTCTGCTGACCGCGCAGCAGCTTGAGCGCGGCGGCATATTGTTCCTCGTTCAGCTCGTAGGGGTCCTGGATGCCCAGCTTGGGCTCGGCGGTCTTCAGGTAGAGCGCCGCGTCGGCGATGTAGATCGGGCCGTCGTAGGCCTGCACGCGGCCCTTGTTGCTCTTGCCATCGGGCAGTTGCTGCTCGGTGAACACCAAGCTCCAGCTGTCCGGCGCCTTGGGGAAGACCTTGGTGTTGTACATCAGCACGTTCGGCCCCCACTGGTAGGGCGTGCCGTAGTGCTTGCCGTCCACGGTGTGCCAGGGCGCGTCCTGCAGGCGCTTGTCGACGTTCTTCCAGTTGGGCACCAGGGCGATGTTGATTGGCTGCACGCGCTTGCCGTAGACCAGCCGCAGGGACGCATCGCCCGAGGCGGTGACCAGGTCGTAGCCGCCCTTGGCCATCAGGCTGACCATCTCGTCGGAAGTAGCGGCAGTCTTCACGTTGACCTTGCAGCCGGTGTCCTTCTCGAACTGGCTGACCCAGTCGTAGTTCTTGTCGCTCTCGCCGCGTTCGATGTAGCCGGGCCAGGCAATGATGTCGAGGGCGCCTTCGGGGTTGCCGAGCTGCTTGAGCTCCTCGGCGGCCTGCAGCGAGGCGCTGGAAAGCAGGCTGACGCCGGCGAAGGCCAGCGCCGCGACTTTCACTAAGGACACAGATGACATGGACGGACTCCTGTTGTTCTTCGTTGTGGGAGCCACTGCGGAACCAGCGCGCAGAAAAATGGCACCTCCGTTGACCGCTGCATGTCCATGGGGAATGGCCACGCTCTTGCAGCGTAGTTCTGGCCCCGGAGGCTGACAAGCGAGCCCTGGCGCGGCCCGTGGCTCCAAAGAGGGCGTGTCGCCCGTGCCCTGCGGCGGTTTCGCACCATGGCAGTGCGAGCCCCGCAAACAGCCTTTGCAAGTCGTTGAATCGACAGGAAATCGACCTCTGGCACGGGCCTTGCGACAGCTCTCGTGCCGAGTGAGAGCGGCAACAAGGAGTGGAAGATGGCTCGGGTGTTCTATGACGAAATGCATGACGCCGCTGGCGCCTGCCGACCGCACTACACGGAGTTCGCCCGCTGGCTGGCGGACATGCCCGGCGAACAGCTGCAGCAGCGCCGCCGCGAGGCCGACCTGCTGTTCTATCGCGCCGGCATCACCTTCACCCTTTATGGCGACGACCAGGGCACCGAGCGCCTGATCCCCTTCGACACCATCCCGCGCAGTATCCCCGCCAGCGAGTGGAAGATCATCGAGGCCGGCTGCATCCAGCGTGTGCAGGCGCTCAACCTGTTCCTCGCCGACCTCTACCATGACCAGCGCATCCTCAAGGAAGGCCTGATCCCGCCTGAACAGGTCCTGGCCAACGACCAGTACCAACTGGCCATGCAGGGCCTGGACGTGCCCGGCAACGTCTACGCGCATATCGCTGGCATCGACCTGGTGCGCGACGGCAACGGCGCCTACTACGTGCTCGAAGACAACCTGCGCACCCCCAGCGGCGTCTCCTACATGCTGGAGAACCGCAAGATGATGATGCGCCTGTTCCCCGAGCTGTTCGGCGCCCAGCGCATCGCGCCCATCGACCACTACCCGAACCTGCTGCTCGACACCCTGCGCCAGGCCAGCGAAGTGGAGCAGCCCTGCGTGGTGGTGCTGACGCCCGGCCGCTTCAACAGTGCCTACTTCGAGCACGCCTTCCTGGCACGCGAGATGGGCGTGGAGCTGGTGGAAGGCGCCGACCTGTTCGTTCGTGACGAGCGTGTCTACATGCGCACCACCGCCGGCCCGATGCCGGTAGACGTGATCTACCGGCGAGTCGACGACGACTTCCTCGACCCACTGGCCTTCAACCCTGACTCGATGCTCGGCGTACCCGGCCTGCTGGCCGCTTATCGTGCGGGCAACGTGGTGCTGGCCAATGCCATCGGCACCGGCGTCGCCGACGACAAGTCGGTGTACCCCTACGTGCCGGAGATGATCCGTTTCTACCTCGACCAGGAGCCGATCCTGCACAACGTGCCGACCTGGCAGTGCCGCCGGCCGCAGGACCTGTCCCACGTGCTGGCGCACCTGCCCGAGCTGGTGGTGAAGGAGGCACAGGGCTCCGGCGGCTACGGCATGCTGGTCGGCCCGGCCGCCAGCAGCGCCGAGATCGAAGCCTTCCGCGCCCGTCTGATGGCGCGCCCGGAGGCCTACATCGCGCAGCCGACCCTGAGCCTGTCGACCTGCCCGACCTTCGTCGAGAACGGCATCGCCCCGCGGCACATCGACCTGCGCCCCTTCGTGCTCTCTGCCCCGGACAACGTGCGCCTGGTGCCCGGCGGGCTGACCCGCGTGGCGCTGCGCGAAGGCTCGCTGGTCGTCAACTCGTCACAAGGTGGCGGTACCAAGGACACCTGGGTGGTGGAGGACTGACCATGCTGAGCCGTACCGCTTCCGACCTGTACTGGATGTCGCGTTACCTGGAGCGCGCCGAGAACCTCGCGCGCATGCTCGACGTGTCCTACTCGCTGTCGCTGATGCCTCAGGACGGCCGTGGCGATGGCCTGGAAGAGCTGGCCATGCCGCTGCTGATCACCGGCAACCTCGACGCCTATCTCGCCCGTCACGGCGAACTGCACGCGGAGCGCCTGCTGAACTTCTTCGCCCTCGATGCGCAGAACCCGGCCAGCATCTATTCCTGCTTCGGCGCCGCCCGTGCCGGTGCTCATGCGGTGCGCGGGCGGATCACCACCGACATGTGGGAGAACATCAACGCCACCTGGCTGGAGATGCGCGACATCGCCCACCAGGGCCTGCTGCGCTATGGCATCAGCCACTTCTGCGAATGGGTGAAGGACCGCTCGCACCTGTTCCGTGGCGCCACGTTCGGCACCAGCATGCGCAACGATGCCTTCCACTTCATCCGCCTGGGCACCTACATCGAGCGCGCCGACAACACCCTGCGCCTGCTCGACGCACGCCACCAGGTGCTGGGCGAGCACAGCGCCGGCCCGGCCGAAGGCACCGCGCGCGGCTACTACCAGTGGACCGCGCTGCTGCGCGCGCTGTCGGCGTTCGAGGGCTACACCGAGCTGTACCGCGACGCCCTCAATGCACGAAACATCGCCGAGCTCCTGCTGCTGCGCGAGGACGTGCCGCGCTCGCTGCTGGCCTGCGCCGAGGAGCTGCGCCAGATCCTCGCCAGCCTGCCCGGCGCCAACGGTCGACCCGCCCAGCGCCTGGCTGCCGAACTGGAGGCGCGGGTTCGCTACACCGGCATCGACGAGGTGCTGGGCAACGGCCTGCACCCCTGGATCACCGATCACATCGGGCTGGTTCGCCAGCTCGCCAACGCCATTCACAGCTCGTACCTGGAGGCCGCATGAAACTCTCCATCCGCCATGACACCACCTACCGCTACGAAGACCAGGTGCGCGCGAGCATCCAGTACCTGCGCCTGACCCCGCAGGAGAGCGAGCGCCAGCACGTGTTCGACTGGCAGCTGCACCTGCCGCGCCCGGCGCATCCGCAGCGCGACGCCTACGGCAACATCCTCCACGTACTGACCCTGGACGAGCCCCACGAGGCCATCGTCATCGCCGCCCACGGCCACGTGGAGATCGACGTGGAGAACGAGCGCGAGCACGATCACCTGTCGCCGCTGCCGTTCCTGCGCAGCACTCGGCTGACCCAGGCCGACGGCGCGTTGCAGGAGTTCGCTCGTGCGCAGTGCGCGGAGCGTCGCGACCGCAAGGCGATGATCCGCCTGATGCAGGCGCTGAACGAGCGCATCGCCTATGTGCCCGGCTCGACCCAGGTCGACAGCACCGCCGCCGAAGCCTTCGCGGCCGGGCAGGGTGTCTGCCAGGACCACGCCCACGCCTTCCTCGCCTGCCTGCGCTACCTCGGTGTGCCGGCACGCTACGTTTCCGGCTACCTCTACACCGATGTCGAGGATCACCTGGCCAGCCACGCCTGGGCCGAAGCCTGGCTGGACGACGCCTGGTACAGCTTCGATGTGACCAACGTGCTGGATCGCCCGGAGCGGCATCTGAAGCTCGCGGTGGGCCTGGATTACCTCGACGCCTGCCCGGTGCGTGGCATGCGCCGGGGCGGTGGCGGGGAGCAGATGCATGCCCGCGTCACCGTGGCGCCGGGGCATCTGCAGCAGATGCAGCAGGCACAGCAGTGAGCATGCGTGGCACAAGCAACGGCACCGGCATAAGATCGGTGCCAGTTCCTGCCGCCATGAGAATGCCATGACCTACTGCGTCGCCATGAACCTCGCCCAGGGCCTGGTCTTCGTTTCCGATTCGCGCACCAACGCCGGCGTCGACAACATCGCCGTGTTCCGCAAGCTGCACATCTTCGGCACGCCAGGGGAGCGCCTGATCGTGGTGCAGAGCGCCGGGAACCTGGCCACCTCGCAGTCGGTGATCAGCACGCTGCGCCAGCGCATGGGCGGCGACGGGCCCAGCCTGGGCACGGTGGAGAACCTGTTCGAGGCCGCGCGTCTCGTGGGTTCGACGCTGCGCGAGGTGGTCGACCATGACGAGAATATCGGGCAGAACCAGGGCGTCGACCTGGGCAGCTCCTTCCTTGTCGGCGGACAGATCGGCACGGAAGTGCCGCGGCTGTTCAACGTCTACCCGCAGGGCAACTTCATCGAGTCGTGCCGCGATACGCCGTACTTCCAGATCGGCGAGAGCAAGTACGGCAAGCCGATCATCGACCGTGCCATGAGCTACGCGACTCCGCTGGAGCAGGCCCTGCGCTGCGTGCTGATCAGCTTCGACTCGACCATCCGCAGCAACCTTTCGGTCGGCATGCCGCTGGACCTGCTGGTGTACCGCGAGGGCAGCCTGGAGGTACCGGCGGGATACCGCATCCAGGAGGGCGATCCGTATTTCGAGGGGATTCGCAACCAGTGGGGCGCGGGGCTACGCCAACTGCTGGGCGAGCTGCCGGCGCCGCCGGGGGATTACTGGCACTGAGTCGAACTGATGCGCGCGATCGCGGGCATGGCCCGCTCCTACAGGTTGCGTCCGGCGTGTGGAGCACGCTCTTCGTAGGAGTGTGCTTGCTCGCGAACAGCCGCCGCGCCGATGCCACGACGGCGGATAACGCTGGTGCGTTATCCGCCCTGCGAATTCCGGAGGCCTCTATCCGCCGGCCTTCACTTTCCTGCCCGCCATGTGCTTCAGGTAGGCGACGATCTGATCCAGTTCCGCATCGCTGACAACGTCCGCCGCAAAGCCCTTCATCCGCGCTTCCGGCCAGTGCCGCAGGCTCTGCGGGTCGCGGATGTACTGCTTGAGGTAGCCCGGCGCGAAGTATTCGGTGGGATTGTGCGGCAGGTTCAGGTCCGGGCCGAACTGTGAGTCGCCGGCGCCATTCAGGCGGTGGCAGGCCAGGCAGTTCTTCTGGAACTGGGCGAAACCGTCCTGCACCGGCTTGGGCGCATTCTTCGCCGGCAGCAGCGCGGGGAAGCGCTCGGCCAGCGGCTTGAGATAACGAATGCTGGCGACCTGGAACGGCCATTGCTCCGGACCGATGCCGGCGGTTTTCGGGTCGGTCCACACCAGGTAGAAGGGCCCGGCGGACGGCTTGCCCTCGGCCAGCGGCGGCCAGGGTTTGTCGGTTTCCTCGACGGCCAGCCAGGCGCGCGAACCTTTCTCCGCCAGCAACGGCGCGGCCGATAGTTCGGCGGCGAAGCCGTCCAGCGCCACAGCCTGCAGGTGATCGGACGCCTTCACGCCCTGCAGCAGCGCTGCCAGCGGCACTGCGCGGTAATGCATGGTGCGGTTGTAGGAGACGTCGGCGGGAATCTCGATGTCCTGCACCTTGGGATTGGCCAGCAGCTGTTCCGTGCTGACGTCGTGCTTGCCGTCGGGGAGTTCCAGGGTGAGCGTGGCGGCGAAAGCGGTGGGGCAGAGCAGGAGCAGCGTCAGCAGCAGTGGGCGCATGGTCGCATCCGTGGCGGAGAGGGGCCGCGGAACATTAGCAGAGGTGCGGGCACTGCAGGAGGTAGGTGGCTCCCGCGCTGCGTTGACCGTGGCTCGCGGATGGCGGCGCGCGGTACGCAGCAGCGGGGTTGCCGGGTGTTGGCCCTAGCCGACCAGACGACTCAGATTGGGGATGATCAAAACAACGGTGGTTGCGAAGACGATCAGGCTTGCCTGACGCCATTTTCTCGATTGTTTGTCCATGATGTCCTTCCGCCTTTCTTGTTCTTGGCATGGCTCACTCACGGCCTGTTGGTAGTGGGCGCATGCCTTGGCTTCTGGTGTATCGAGCCGAGCCGGCAAAACCCGGCAACGGCACTCTTCGCATCATCTGCCTGATTGAGTCTAAGCCTAGTGCCGCGCGGGCTTAGACCATCTGGCAGCAAATCCTGCAGCTTCAGGCATATTCCCTCTATATGACCGGGCCGTGACAGCTCTGTTCAGCTTTTCGACCGTTCGTCTGCCTGCTCCGACAGCCCCTTTCCAGAGCCTTCTCCCCCTTCGCCGCCGGTCGGTGGCTGAGCGTGGCGGTCAATTGCGCTGAGCGCTGCGGTCATTGCTCCCCGCCGCGACGCCGTTAAGGTAGGCCGACACGCCACGCCTGCGTGACGACAACTCTAAGAGAGAACGCCATGACCGAAGCATTCATTTACGACGCGGTGCGTACTCCCCGCGGCAAGGGCAAGAAGGACGGCGCGCTGCACAGCGTCAAGCCGGTCAACCTGATGGCCGGTGTCCTGCGCGCGCTGCAGCAGCGCAACCAGCTCGATACCGCGCAGGTCGACGACATCGTCCTGGGCTGCGTGACCCCGGTGGGCGACCAGGGCTCGGACATCGCCAAGACTGCCGCGCTGGTCGCCGACTGGGACGAGCAGGTCGCCGGCGTGCAGATCAACCGCTTCTGCGCCTCGGGCCTGGAAGCGGTCAACCTGGGCGCCATGAAGGTGCGCTCGGGCTTCGAGGACCTGGTGGTGGTCGGCGGTGTGGAATCCATGTCCCGCGTGCCCATGGGCTCCGACGGCGGCGCCTGGGCGCTGGACCCGGAAACCAACCTGCATACCAGCTTCGTGCCCCAGGGCATCGGCGCCGACCTGATCGCCACCCTGGAAGGCTTCAGCCGCGCCGACGTCGACGCCTTCGCCCTGCGCTCCCAGCAGAAGGCCGCCAAGGCCCGCGCCGAAGGGCTGTTCGCCAAATCCCTGGTGCCGGTGACCGACCAGAACGGCATCGTCCTGCTCGACCATGACGAATTCATCCGCGCTGAATCCACCCTCGAAGGCCTCGGCGCGCTCAAGCCCAGCTTCGAGATGATGGGGCAGATGGGCTTCGATGCCAGCGCACTGCGCAAGTACAGCTTCGTCGAACGCATCGAGCACGTGCACACGCCGGGCAACAGCTCAGGCATCGTCGACGGCGCCACCGCCATGCTCATCGGCTCCGAGGCCAAGGGCCGCGAGCTGGGCCTGAAGGCCCGCGGGCGCATCGTCGCCACCGCGGTGACCAGCACCGACCCGACCATCATGCTCACCGGCCCCGCGCCGGCGACCCGCAAGGCGCTGGCCAAGGCCGGGCTGAAGGCCGAGGACATCGACCTCTTTGAGGTGAACGAGGCCTTCGCCTCGGTGGTGATGAAGTTCATGAAGGACATGGGCGTGCCGGAGAGCAAGGTCAACGTCAACGGCGGCTCCATCGCCATGGGCCACCCGCTGGGCGCCACCGGCTGCATGATCCTCGGCACCCTGCTGGATGAGCTGGAGCGGCGCAACCTGCGCTACGGCCTGGCCACCCTCTGTGTGGGCGGCGGCATGGGCATAGCCACCATCATCGAACGAGCTTAAGGATCGATCATGGGCTACTGCGCTCGGCCATGCGGCGTTGGAAATTCTCCGGGAATGCTCATTGGCTGCAGCCAACTCCGCTTCCCGAAGAATTTCCGCCTTGCCTGCCCTTCGCTCGTGACGCCCCTGAAGCGATCCCCCACCATGGGAAAAATACAAAAATGACTGACGCCATCCGTTACGACAAAGGCCAGGACAACATCGTCGTCCTGACCATGGACATGCCCGGCCAGAGCGCCAACACCATGAACGGTGTCTACCGCGAGGCCATGGCCGCCACCGTGGCGCGCCTGGAAGCCGAGAAGGAGTCGATCGCCGGCGTGGTGATCACTTCCGCGAAGAAGACCTTCTTTGCCGGCGGCGACCTGAACGAACTGATCAAGGTGACCAAGGCCGACGCCCAGGCCTTCTACGAAGGCATCCTGGTGCTCAAGGGCCAGCTGCGTCGCCTGGAAACCCTCGGCAAGCCGGTGGTCGCCGCCATCAATGGCGCGGCCCTGGGCGGCGGCTGGGAAATCTGCCTGGCCTGCCACCACCGCATCGCCCTGGATGAAAGCCACGTCCAGCTCGGCCTGCCGGAAGTCACCCTGGGCCTGCTGCCCGGCGGTGGCGGCGTGGTGCGCATGGTGCGCCTGCTCGGCCTGGAGAAGGCCTTGCCGTACCTGGCCGAAGGCAAGAAGGTGCGCCCGGACCAGGCGCTCAAGGCCGGCCTTGTCCATCAACTGGCCTCCAGCCGCGATGAGCTGCTGAGCAAGGCCCGCGAGTGGATCGCCGCCAACCCGGCCGCCAAGCAGCCGTGGGACAGCGCCGGCTACAAGATCCCCGGCGGCACGCCGTCGAGCCCGGCCGTGGCGCAGATGCTGGCCATCGCCCCGTCCGTACTGCGCGACAAGACCAAGGGCTGCTTCCCGGCGCCGGAGAAGATCATGTGCGCTGCCGTCGAAGGCGCCCAGGTGGACTTCGACACCGCGCAGCTGATCGAGGCGCGCTACTTCACCGAGCTGACCACCGGCCAGGTGGCGAAGAACATGATCGGCACCTTCTGGTTCCAGCTCAACGAGATCAACGCCGGCAAGTCCCGCCCGCAGGGCATCCCGCCGCAGCAGACGAAGAAGGTCGGGGTGGTCGGTGCCGGCATGATGGGTGCAGGCATCGCCTACGTCTCGGCCGCCGCCGGCATCGAAGTTGTGCTCAAGGATGTTTCCCTGGAGTCGGCCGAGAAGGGCAAGGCCTATTCCGCCAGCCTGCTGGACAAGAAGGTCGGCCGCGGCCAGATGAGCGCCGAGAAGCGCGACGCCTTCCTCGCGCGGATCAAGGCGACCGCCAGCGATGCCGACTTCGAAGGCTGCGACCTGATCATCGAGGCGGTGTTCGAGGACCGTGGCCTGAAGGCCAAGGTCAGCGCTGCCGCCGAATCCGCCGCGCTGCCCGATGCAGTGATCGCGTCCAACACCTCGACCCTGCCGATCACCGGCCTGGCCGAAGCCGTGGCGCAGCCACAGAAATTCATCGGCCTGCACTTCTTCAGCCCGGTGGACAAGATGCCGCTGGTGGAGATCATCCGTGGCGAGAAGACCGACGACGTCACCCTGGCCCGCGCCTTCGACTACGTCCTGCAGATCAAGAAGACCCCGATCGTCGTGCACGACAGCCGCGGCTTCTTCACTTCCCGTGTGTTCGGCACCTTCACCAACGAAGGCCTGGCCATGCTCGGCGAGGGTGTGTCGGCGGCGATGATCGAGAACCAGGCGCGCCAGGCCGGCATGCCGGTGGGCCCGCTGGCGATCAGCGACGAAGTCTCGATGAGCCTGATGACCCACATCCGCGAGCAGACCCGCAAGGACCTGGAAGCCGAGGGCAAGCAGTTGCCCAGGCACCCGGCCTTCGCCGTGGTGGACCTGATGGTCAACGAGTACAAGCGCCCGGGCAAAGCCGCCGGCGCAGGCTTCTACGACTACCCCGCCAACGGCAAGAAACACCTGTGGCCGGAGTTGAAGCAGCGCTTCGAGAAGGCCGACGCGCAGATATCCGCCGAGGACGTGCGTGATCGCATCCTCTTCGTGCAGGCCATCGAGACGGTGCGTTGTGTGGAGGAGGGCGTGCTGACCTCTACCGCCGACGCCAACATCGGCTCGATCTTCGGCATCGGTTTCGCGGCCTGGAGCGGCGGCGCGCTGCAGTTCATCAACCAGTACGGTCTGAAGGACTTCGTCGCCCGCGCCCAGTACCTGGCAGAGCAGTATGGCGAGCGCTTCCTGCCGCCGGCGCTGCTGCTGGAGAAGGCCGCACGTAACGAGCAGTTCTGACCGTACCTGTAGGAGCGAGCTTGCTCGCGAACCCGGCCTCGCCGCGGGGCTGTTCGCGAGCAAGCTCGCTCCTACAAGTTATCCAGCAAACCGGCCCTCGCGGCCGGTTTTTTTCTTGTCCGGGCAAGTCGTAGGATGATGCGTTCGCCCACAAGGACCGTTCCCATGACTTCGCCGATACCGCCCGCCTTGTTGATCATCGACCAGCAGAAAGGCATGCAGGGCAGCCCCGAGCCGCGTAACAACCCGCAGGCGGAGCAGCGCATCGGCGAACTGCTGGCGGCCTGGCGCCGGAACGATTGGCCAGTGGTTCATCTCCGCCATATCTCGCGTACGCCGGGCTCACCGTTCTGGCCGGGGCAGGTGGGTGCAGAGTTCCAGGAGGCGTTGGCGCCGCTGGATCACGAGCATGTGGTGGAGAAGAACGTGCCGGACGCGTTCATCAACAGCAGCCTTGAGCGCTGGTTGCGTGTGCGGGGTATTGGAGCGGTGGTGATCTGTGGTGTCAGCACCAACAATTCGGTGGAGGCCACGGCGCGTTCGGCAGGCAACCTGGGCTTCGAAACGCGGGTCGTGGCGGACGCCTG
Organism: uncultured Pseudomonas sp.; assembly: GCA_966191535.1. Classification (GTDB taxonomy): domain Bacteria; phylum Pseudomonadota; class Gammaproteobacteria; order Pseudomonadales; family Pseudomonadaceae; genus Pseudomonas. The sequence goes on from CBIGPF010000019.1 coordinate 29,364, forward strand.
CTTCACCTTCGACAAGCGTGATTTCAATGGCGTGCAGCGCAGTGCTGACGAGGATCACGCCATGTCGCTGGCCAACCTGCAAGGCGAGTACGCGCAGGTGCTGGACACGAACTCGCTGCTGCAAACACTGTCCATCGGCTGAGTCCTTGCCAACCGGCCGTCACCCCTGTGCGTCCGTGCAATTGAAGGAAGTCGCTTTTTCCGGTATTTCCCCTGAAATTCCTACACAAGAATCGGCCTCGGCATCTTGTGTGGTGAAAAAATAGGGCGTAATTTTCACGCGCGTTTCATCAGTGTCAGGAAAACCATTCTTATCAGCCGCCAACCCCCCAGGAATCACCCCTGCATGTCGTTGCACATCTGCATTCTGGAAACCGACATCCTCCGCCCCGAACTCATCGATCAGTACAAGGGCTACGGCTGGATGTTCCAGCAACTGTTCGCCAAGCAACCCGTTCCGGCCGAGTTCACGGTCTATAACGTGGTGGAAGGGCATTACCCGCCCGACGATGAGAAGTTCGACGCGTACCTGGTGACCGGCAGCAAGGCGGACTCCTTCGGCACTGATCCCTGGATCCAGACCCTCAAGGACTACGTGCTCAAGCTCTATGAGCGCGGTGACAAGCTGCTGGGCGTGTGCTTCGGCCACCAGTTGCTGGCGCTGGTGCTGGGTGGCAAGACCGAGCGTGCCAGCCAGGGCTGGGGCGTGGGTATTCACGATTACCGCATCGAGGAGCAGCCGGAGTGGATGAGCCCGGCGCCGGGTGATGGCCTGACCCTGCTGGTCAGCCACCAGGACCAGGTCACCGAGCTGCCCCACGGCGCGCGTCGCATCGCTTCGAGCGATTTCTGCCCGAACGCTGCCTACGCCATCGGCGACCAGGTGCTGTGCTTCCAGGGCCACCCGGAGTTCCAGAGCGACTACTCCCAGGCGATCCTCGAGCTGCGCAAGCACATCTTCAGCGAGCCGGTGTTCCAGTCCGGCATCGACAGCCTCTCCCGCCCGCACCAGGGTACGGCGGTCGGCGAATGGATGATGCGCTTCGTCCAGCAAGGTAGCGACCAGAAGAAGAAATCCGAGAAAAAGAGCGCGGCCTGATTCCCGCCGTGTTGACTGAAAACGCCGCTCAATCGAGCGGCGTTTTCGTTTGTGGCGGTGCGCCTTGCAGGCGCTTGTCGCGGGCCTGGCCTAAAGCCAATCCGCCTGCTTGAAGCTGATGTACAGCCCAACGCAGCCCAGCGCCAGCAGCCCCATGATCAGGAAGTAGCCGTAGTGCCAGTGCAACTCCGGGATGTACTCGAAGTTCATCCCGTAGATGCCGGCCACGGCGGTGGGGAAGGCGAGGATGGCTGCCCAGGCGGCGAACTTGCGTTGCACCACGCTCTGCCGTGAGGACTCCAGCGCCAATCCGACCTCGATGGTCTGGCTGGCCACGTCGCGCAGCGTGGTGAGGTCTTCCAGCAGGCGGTTCACGTGGATCGCCACGTCGCGGAAGTAGGGGCGCATCTGCTTGTCGATGAAGGGGAAGTCCAGGCGTTGCAGCTCCTGGCAGATTTCCACCATGGGCGCGGCATAGTGCTTGAGCTTGAGCACTTCGCGGCGCAGGCCGTAGATCGTCTCGATCTGCTCCTGGGTCAGCGACTTGCGCAGTACCTGCTGCTCCACTTCCTCGATCTCCTCGCGGATCGCCTCCACCACCGGCTCGTAATTACTCATCACAAAATCCAGCAGGGCATAGAGCACGAAATCGGTACCGTGGGCCAGCAGCAGCGGCCGCGCCTCGCAACGCTGGCGAACCTGGGCATAGGACTGGGAGAAACCATGGCGCGCGCTGATGATGTAGCCGATGCCGGCGAACAGGTGGGTTTCGACGAACATCAGCCGGCTATCGGCGCGGATCGGTGAATAGATAACGATGAACAGCGCATCACCGAAAGTTTCCAGCTTCGGCCGGCTGTGCTTTTCCAGGGCGTCGGAAACGGCCAGTTCGTGGAGGTTGAACTGCCGCTGCAGGTTGAACATCTCTTCCGGTGTCGGCTCCTGCAGGCCGGTCCAGACGAAATGGTCGGGCTGGCAGGCCCAGCGATAGCCGTCCTCCAGGGGGATGTCGGAGACCTTGCGGCCCTTGCTGTAGACGGCGGAAGCGATGACTCGGCCCATGCTGAAACCCACCCTGCTGCTGGATCTGGTGTGGATCGGGAGTCGTTCTGCAGGGATTCAGTGTTGGTCAGCCTGGCGCGACGCGCCAGCGAAACGGAGTCAGGAGTGGGGCGTGAGGGCGTCCTGGAGGCCTTGCAGTGCGACCGGAACGGCCTGGTTGAAGCGTTCGAAGAGCCCGGTGCGGTCGATGTTGTCCACCGGCGCCCGGCGTGCACCATCGAAGCCGGCGCTGAGGGCGGTGACCACCAGGATCACGATGGTGTAGAGCCCCAGGGCAGCGAGGGCGCCGTTGCGGGCGTAGCGGTGGGCTTGGCAGTTCATGCTGGCGACTCGGGTCCTGGGAAGTGATGTCCCAGTGTCGCTTTGGTCATTTCGATTGAATAACGATGCCGGTTGGTTCCCGCTATCAGGCAAATTGATAGGTAGCGGTGGAACGACCAGGCGCAAGGCGGCGGGTAACGGAACGTTTTCGGAGGCTTCCGGGACTCTGGCGGGTTTCATGGCTGCTTGACCCTCGTCAAGGAGGGGGAGTCTGCCCGGCGTAACGTGGAAATCAGGCGGTGGCGCGAGGCTGCCACGGACTTCCCGGACGCAAGGAACTTCCCATGATTCGAGACGTTGAAGGCGACATCCTGTTGAGCACCGCGCAGGTCATCGCGCACGGAATCTCGCCCCAGGACCATTTCGACAGCGGCCTGGCGATGGACCTGCGCGAACGCTGGCCGTCGATGGTGCGTGATTACCGCCATGCCGCTCACTCGAACGCGCCGAAACCGGGCACGATCTGGATCTGGTCGGGCGTCGATGCCGATGGATCCACCCGCTGCATCGCCAACCTGCTCACTCAGGAGCAGCAGGGTGAGGGGCGTGCAGCCAAACCGGCTGGAGCAACGCTGGAGAACGTCACCCATTGCCTGAAGGAACTGGCGAAGTACCTGCAGAGCGAGCGTGTTACCAGCGTGGCGCTGCCATGCCTGGCGACGGGTGTCGGTGGTCTGGACTGGAAAGCGGTCAAGCCATTGGTGGAACGCTACCTGGGCGACCTGAATATCCCGGTGCTGGTCTATGAGACCTATCGCCGGGGCGAAGCGGCCGCCGAAAAGCACTGAGGTTGCGTCATCGTCCCTGAAAAGCCCGGCTTCAGGCCGGGCTTTTCGCTTCGGGCTCGACTGCATGACGTCACCTGCTGCAGGCGGCTGGTGGGGTGTGAAGGTTTCAGCCCTGCTTGGAAGCGGCTTCGACGTTCACCTTGCTGGCGGACTGCTCGGATTGCTGTTGCTGGATAGCAGCCTGGGTCATGTGGACCATACGGTCCTGCATCAGCGGCGACTCTTCGGCGAAGCTGGCCTGGGCGGCAAAAGCGGTAGCGGCGGCCAGTACGCTGGCGGCGATGATGTTGAGTTTCATGATGAACACCTCCGGTTGGTTTGCTTTGGGTTCATCTATAGGTTAATGCGTAATAATTTTTGAAAAATAGCAAACAGGCTGAATCAGTGTTGCTTTTTAGGTAATAGTCTGATCATGAAAAAGCCCGGCACCAGGCCGGGCTTTTCCGTTATCGGGCGATCAGGCCAGGTGGTTCTTGTCCAGCTCGATGGACTTGTCCAGGGTTTCCAGCAGCTGCTTGCGTACTTTCAGCTTGGTGTTGCGGTGCGCCGTCATGTTCAGTTTCTTCAGGTGCTGCGCGGCTTCCAGTGCGGCGGCCTGGAGTTGCTCGGCCGGGACGACCTTGTCGAGGAAACCGGCGTCCACGGCATCGCGCGGGTTGAACATCTCGGCATTCACCACCGAGCGGGTGAAGGCGGAGCGGCGCAGGCGGTCACGGGCCAGCTCGATGCCAACGTGGTGCATGGTCATGCCGATGGCCACTTCATTCAGGCCGATCTGGAACGGGCCATCGACGCCAATGCGGTAATCCGCCGAAAGCAGGATGAAGGCACCCTTGGCCACCGCATGGCCGGTGCAGGCAACGATGACCGGGAAGGGGTGGGACAGCATGCGGCGCGCCAGGGTGGAGCCGGCAGCTACCAGGTTCACGGCGTTTTCCGGGCCGGACGTCATCACCTTGAGGTCATAACCGCCGGAGAGGATCCCTGGCTGGCCGGTGACGATGACGATGGCACGGTCTTTCTCCGCCTGGTCCAGGGCCTGGTTGAAGGCTTCGATGACCGCCGGGGAGATGGCGTTCACCTTGCCGTTGTTCAGGGTCAGGGTGGCGATGCCGTCTTCGAATTGGTAGCTGATCAGCTCACTCATGGCAGAGGGTCCTGGGTTGGAATCCGTGGATGGAAAGTGGGCCAGAACATACTGACGCAAGGCAGGGGCGTAAAGCGTTTTGACTGACTGGTGAGTCAGCCGCATGGCATGAAAATCCGGCAGTTTCTGTGCGCTGTGCACGCATTTTCCGAGTGCGCTCATGGAGAGGCGTTGGGCGTACTGTTAAGCTGCCAGTATCCATGCGTCCCGCTCTCGCACAATCCAGGATGTGCCTGCCATGTCGAAGATTCTCAAGTGGTCCCTTCTCGCTGTCGTTGCGATCGCCGTCATCATCAAGGCGTCACTCTGGCTTTCCGTGCGCAGCGTGGTGAACGACGCAATCGCCCGTGTCTCGCCGTTCATGGAGATCACCTACGGCGGTATTTCCTCCTCCTTCGATGGCCGGGTCGGCCTGCAGAACGTGGTGATCAAGGTGCCCATGGCGGGTGACAGCCTGAAGGTTGCCCACGCCCAGTTGAAGTTCAACGGCTTGCGCGAGCTGCTCAGCTTCAAGGAGCGCCTGGGTGAGGGCAAGCTGCCGGAGCAGATGGCAGTCGACCTGAAAGGTGTCGAGCTGCAGATCCATGGTCCGTTCATGCAGTCGCTGTATGCCCAGCCGGCGGAGAAGAGTGCCTTCACCGCGATGAGCGAAGTGGCCTGCGGAAACGTGCGCAATATCGGTGTCGATGAGCTGTTGCAGATGGGTTACCGCACCCTCGAGTCCGACATCGAGTTCTCCTACCGCATGCAGCCGGGCGCTCAGACCCTTACCTTCGACCTGCGCAGCGATACCCGCGACATGCTCGACATGCACACCAGCATGTCGCTGATGAACGTTTCCGAGCGCCCGGGCGACATGCGCGTGAATCCGCCGCGAGTGTCCCAGGTCGTCGTCGAGATGAACGACAACCAGTACCAGCGCCGCGTCAGCGAATTCTGCCGCGGCAAGCTGGGCGTGGACCAGAAGGCCTACACCGCGCTGTCGCTGGAGAAATTCGACCAGGCCCTGCGCCAGCAGCGCATCGCGCTCGACAAGCCGGTACTCGAGGCTTATGGCCGTTACCTGGAAGATCCGCGCTCGCTGCGCATCGAGCTGACACCGAGCGAGGGCATGGCCTGGGGCGGCCTGCAATTTTTCGAGCCCAAGGATGTGATTCAGATGCTGCATCCGGTCGTCTTAGTGAACCAGCAGTCAGTCGCACCGCTCGGGTTCGCCTGGGTCGATCCGCTGAAGAAAAAACTCACGCCGGAAAGCCAATATCAAATGGTTTCGGCCCCGGAAACGGTTGAGTCGCAGGCCAAAACGCAGCAATATGAGTTCGTTAGCGTTGAAAGCCTTGCCCAGTACACCGGCAAGCGCCTGCAGTTCATCACGTTTGATGGTGCCTATTATCAGGGTGTGCTGCACAAGGTGGAGAACGGCCGAGTCTATATCACTGTCCTGATTGGGACGGGCTCGGCGGAAATGTTCCTCCGCCTGAACAAGATCAATCAGGTGCGGGTCATGTTGTGAGGGCCCCGAAAGGAGAGAGCAAGTGAGTGAGTCGTTGTCCATCCAGCATGATGAAACCAGCCACCAGTTCGTAACGACTGTTGATGGTCATCGCGCCTATCTGGCCTACATGGATCTGGGCAAGCAGACGCTCGATATCTACCGCACTTTCGTTCCGGACACCCTGCGCGGCCGCGGTATCGCCGCCGCCCTCACCGAGCACGCGCTGCAGTACGCCGAGCGCAAGGGCTACAGCGTCATTCCGTCGTGCTCCTATGTGGAGCGCTACCTGGAGCGGCGTCAGCGCCACACCGATACTGCGCTCTGACCTCAGGCGCAGAAACAGAAAGCCCGGCACTGCCGGGCTTTTTTGTGCCTGGCGCAACCCTGGCGCGGGGATCGCTGTATCGAGGGCGAAAAAAAGCCGGGCAATTGCCCGGCTTTTTCGTGTCCGCCTGGCGTGTCAGCCGCGCTGACGCTTGGGCAGGACGTCCTTGAGCTTGGTGTGCATGCTGCGCACGGCCTTCTCGGTGGTGTCCCAGTCGATGCAGGCGTCGGTGATCGACACACCGTACTGCAACTGGCACAGGTCTTTCGGGATCGGCTGAGCGCCCCAGCCCAGGTGGCTTTCCACCATCAGGCCGACGATGGAGTTGTTGCCTTCGGCGATCTGGTTGGCGACGTTGTCCATCACCAGCGGTTGCAGGGCCGGGTCCTTGTTGGAGTTGGCGTGGCTGCAGTCGACCATCACGTTCAGCGGGATCTTCGCCTTGGTCAGTTCCTGTTCGCACAGGGCGACGCTGACCGAGTCATAGTTCGGCTTGCCGTTGCCACCGCGCAGCACTACGTGGCCGTACGCATTGCCCTTGGTGGTGACGATGGAGACGCCACCTTCCTGGTTGATACCCAGGAAACGGTGCGGGCTGGAAACCGACTGCAGGGCGTTGATCGCCACGGTCAGGCTGCCGTCGGTGCCGTTCTTGAAACCGACCGCGGAGGACAGGCCGGAAGCCATCTCGCGGTGGGTCTGGGATTCGGTGGTGCGTGCGCCGATGGCCGACCAGCTGATCAGGTCCTGCAGATACTGCGGGGAGATCGGGTCGAGTGCCTCGGTGGCGGTGGGCAGGCCCATCTCGGCAAGGTCACGCAGCAACTGGCGGCCGATGTGCAGACCGTCCTGGATCTTGAAGGAGTCGTCCAGGTACGGGTCGTTGATCAGGCCCTTCCAGCCAACGGTGGTACGCGGTTTCTCGAAGTACACGCGCATCACCAGGAACAGGGTGTCGGAGACTTCCGCGGCCAGCACTTTCAGGCGCTCGGCGTACTCGTGGGCAGCCTTGATGTCGTGGATCGAGCAGGGGCCGATCACCACGAACAGGCGGTGGTCCTTGCCGTCGAGGATGTCGCGGACGACCTGGCGGCCGTTGGCGACGGTGCGCAGAGCGGCGTCGGTCAGGGGGATTTCGCGCTTGAGCTGCTCCGGCGTGATCAGTGTCTCGTTGGAGGCAACGTTAAGGTCGTCGATCTGTAAATCAGCCATCGTGGTACTCAATCAGGTCACGGGTGCCGGCCGCCAGAAATCCCCGTGCGATGGGGCGCAGGCATAGGTGTCGCTAAGGGGAACCCGAACCTTAACCGTTCCGGCAGCGCCTCGACAATGGCTCGATGCAGGAAAATGCCCGCGACACGGGCATTTGCGCGACTTTCTGCGGTGCGTCGATCAGACTGCGCAAAACATCGGGAAGTCGGCGGCGTTCTGCGCGATCCACTCCAGCGCCAGAACCTCGAACGGCAGGCTGCTGCCGCTGGCCTGCTCCCGCTGGCGCCGGTACTGCTCGATCTGGCAGACCTGCTCGACCATGCGTGCCCGGAACAGCGTGTCTTCGTCGATGAAGGCGATCCCCACGCGGTAGTCACTGGCCTGCTTGCGGCTCCAGGCGATGATGCCCGGGTAGCGGGCGGAGTCGCCCAGCAGGGGAATGCGCAGTTCGATGGAGGTGCCGCGGCGAAAGCCTCGCGGTGAATTGCACGCGACGCCGCCGAGGCTGATATTGTGCAACCGCTGGCGCGGCAGGAAGGTCTGTTTGCGGATGACCAGTTCGACCGGAAAATCGCAAGGGTGACGCAGGAACTGACGCATGACGGAACGCTCCGACTGCAATCTTTATAGTGGTGGCACCTTGAGTATAGTGCCGGCCCTGGAGCTGACCGACCTGGATGCCGACCGCCGGCTGCTCGAGCTGCCGGGCGTGTCCCTGCTGATTTTCACCGGTGAAGGCTGCTCCACCTGTCGCTGGGCGCGGCAGGTCCTGCCGGAGTTCGGCCTGCCGGTAGATCGCCTGTGCTGGATCGACGCCGGGCACAGCGGCGGCCTCGTCGAGCGCTATGAAGTCTTCCATCTGCCTTCCCTGTTTCTGGTGCGCGACGGCCATTTCCTGGGGCCCGTCCATGCACCACTGCGCCCCGAACCCCTGATCCAAGCCCTGCGTGATGCCCTGTCGCGCCCTGCTGAGGAGTTGCCTTGATGAATCTGCGAATCGGCATCATCGGAACCGGCGCCATTGGCGGTTTCTACGGCCTGATGCTGGCCCGTGCCGGCCACGACGTTCATTTCCTGCTGCGCAGCGAGTATCCCGCCGTCGCACAGAACGGCCTGCGCCTGAACAGCCAGGTGCACGGCGCGCTGAGCCTGTCGCCAGTGAATGCCTACGACGATGTGGCGAAGATGCCGCCTTGCGACTGGCTGCTGGTGGGTGCGAAGACCACCAGTAACGCCGACCTCGCGCCGCTGATCATCCAGGCTGCGGCGCAGGGGGCGAAGGTCCTGCTGCTGCAGAACGGTCTTGCCGTGGAAGACGAACTGCGCGCGCTGCTGCCCGCGCACATCCACTTGCTTGGCGGACTCTGCTTCATCTGCGTGCACCGTGCCGAGCCGGGCGTCATCGAACACCAGGCCTTCGGCGGGGTGAACATCGGCTATCACTCCGGCACTGCTCATGAGGCGGAGGCTCGCCAGGCGATCGTGGAGGAGGGCGCCGCGCTGTTCCGCAGCGCCGGCCTGGATTCCAATGCCATGCCGAACCTGGAGCAGGCGCGCTGGCAGAAACTGGTCTGGAACATCCCCTACAACGGTCTGTCCGTGCTGCTCGACAGCGGCACGCGGGCGATCATGGACAACCCCGACAGCCGTGCCCTGGTGGCTGAGCTGATGGAGGAAGTCATCGCCGGCGCCGCCGCCTGCGGCCATGCGCTGCCGCCGGGAATCGTCGGTGCGATGCTCAGCTCCACCGACGCCATGCCGGACTACCTGCCCAGCATGTACCATGATTTTGTCCAGCGCCGGCCACTGGAGCTGGGCGCGATCTACGCCGCGCCTCTGGATGCTGCACGCAAGGCCGGACGGGAGCTGCCGAAGATCGAGGCGCTGTACCGCGCGCTGCGTTTCATCGACGCACGCAACCAGGCTCGCTGAGGAACACCGGGGGACGCATGGCAAAAGGGCTGGGTGACAAGCTGGTGGTGGCGATCTCCTCGCGGGCGCTGTTCGACCTGCGGGAAAGCCATCAGGTCTATGAAAGCGAAGGCGTCGAAGCCTATCGCCAGTACCAGATAGCCCGTGAGGACGAAGTCCTGCCGCCGGGCGATGCCTTCGCCCTTGTACAGAAGCTGCTCGCCCTCAACGGTGGGACCGACAGCGCGCCGGTGGAGGTCATCCTGGTCTCGCGCAACAGCGCCGACACCGGCCTGCGAGTGTTCAACTCCATCCAGCACTATGGCCTGGGCATTTCCCGCGCCGCCTTCGTCGGCGGCCGTAGTCCATACCCCTACCTCAAGGCATTCAATTGCCACCTGTTTCTCTCGACCCACATCGAGGACGTGCGCAACGCCCTGGAAGCGGGCTTTGCCGCGGCCACCATCCTGTCCGGCGGCACCCGCCGGGACGCCAGCGGCGAGCTGCGCTTCGCCTTCGACGGCGACGCGGTGCTGTTCTCCGATGACTCCGAGCGCGTCTACCAGCAGGGTGGCCTGGAAGCCTTCCAGACCCACGAGCGCGAATCCGCCCGCGAGCTGCTGGGCGGCGGGCCGTTCAAGCCCTTCCTGGCGGCGTTGAACCGCGTGCAGCAGGCCTTCCCACAGGAGTCCTGCCCGATCCGCACGGCACTGGTCACTGCGCGCTCGGCACCGGCCCATGAGCGGGTGATCCGCACACTGCGCGAGTGGGACATCCGCCTGGATGAGTCGCTGTTCCTGGGCGGCCTGGACAAGGCTGCCTTCCTCGAAGCCTTCGCCGCCGACGTGTTCTTCGACGACCAGCCGATGCACTGCGAGCGCGCGAGGGAGGTGGTGGCGACCGGCCATGTTCCCCATGGCGTGAGCAATGAAAAGAAGGTCCCCGGATAGCCGCACGGCCGCGACATCCGGCCGTCTCGGAGCGATTCGCATTCTCCTGCTACGCTGCTGAATAGGCCCCGCCGCGCAGGCAGTCGAGGAGGCCGCATGATCCGGACAATTCTGTACGCCACCGACCTCGGTCTCTACGCCCCCTACGTCCTTCAGCACGCACTGTCGCTGGCCCGTGCCTACGGTGCCGAAGTGTATGTCGTGCACGCGGTAGAGCCGCTGGGGCTCTTCGCCGAGTCCGTCCTGCAGACCTACCTGGACGAAGGCACGCTGAACGAGATGCGCACCAATGGCCTGACCAACGTCATGGGCAGCATCGAGCAGCGGGTGATGGAGGGGTTCCGGGATGAACTGGGGGAAGCGCGCCAGGACGCCGAGCTGATTCGCTCGGTGCGCGTGGTGCAAGGGGATGCGCCAATGGTGATTCTCGACGAGGCCAAGCGCCTGGGTGTCGACATCATCGTCGCCGGCAGCCACAGCCATGGGGAAGGGCTGAATGCACCGTTGGGGCGGACCGCCGCGCGTCTGGTGCAACTGGCCGAGGTGCCGGTCTACCTGGTTCCGATGCTGCAGCATCGCTGATCGCTTTATGACGATACGTCGGACAAGCCCGGAATTTCCGTGGGGCTTTAGACGAATGGCATGCAGGGCTAAAAAAAACGTCTAGTTTTATTCCTTAAACCATTAATATGGTTATAAAACGACAAGCCCCTGATCGCGGGTCGCGACATTCATTTCGAGGAAAGTCCATGAAGCTTCAGCAACTGCGCTATATCTGGGAAGTCGCGCACCACGATCTGAACGTCTCGGCCACCGCCCAAAGCCTGTACACCTCCCAGCCTGGCATCAGCAAGCAGATCCGCCTGCTGGAAGACGAGCTGGGCGTCGAGGTCTTTGCCCGCAGCGGCAAGCACCTGACCCGCGTGACCCCGGCCGGCGAGCGCATCATCACCACTGCCGGCGAAATCCTGCGCAAGGTCGAGAGCATCAAGCAGATCGCCCAGGAGTTCTCCAACGAAAAGAAGGGCACGCTGTCCATCGCCACCACCCATACCCAGGCGCGCTATGCGCTGCCCGGCGTGATCAGCGGCTTCATCAAGCAGTACCCGGATGTGTCCCTGCACATGCACCAGGGCACGCCGATGCAGATCGCCGAGATGGCTGCTGATGGCACGGTCGACTTCGCCATCGCCACCGAGGCACTGGAGCTGTTCGGCGACCTGATCATGATGCCGTGCTACCGCTGGAACCGTTGCGTGATCGTGCCCCAGGGTCACCCGCTGACCAAGGTGCCGAAGCTGACCCTGGAACTGCTCGCCGAGCAGCCCATCGTCACCTACGTGTTCGGCTTCACCGGCCGCTCCAAGCTCGACGAGGCCTTCAACCAGCGCGGCCTGGTGCCGAAAGTGGTGTTCACCGCGGCCGACGCCGACGTGATCAAGACCTACGTGCGACTGGGCCTGGGTGTGGGCATCGTTGCGCACATGGCGGTCGATCCGAAGCTGGACAGCGACCTGGTGATGCTCGACGCCAGCCACCTGTTCGAGTCCAGCGTGACCAAGATCGGTTTCCGCCGTGGCACCTTCCTGCGCGGCTTCATGTGCGACTTCATCGAGAAGTTCGCCCCGCACCTGACCCGCGACTTGCTGGCCAAGGCCGTGCAGTGTCACAACAAGACCGAGCTGGACGAACTGTTCGACGGTATCGAACTGCCGGTCTACTGAGTACGACTGCGGCAGAAAAACGCCCGGCCATGCCGGGCGTTTTCATGTCTGCACCTCAGGCGCGAACCCAGCCTCGCCGAATCAGCGGTGCCAGGCAGCGACGGTGGATACTCTCCGCTGCCTGGGTACAGCGTGCCCCGCAGTGCTCCCAGCCCATCCACACCAGCGTGTTGCCGATGGCCGCTACGGCGCAGCCGCCGAGCAGGTCCAGCGGAAAATGGATACCCAGATAGACCCGCGCCAATCCGACCAGAATGCCGATCACCGCAAGGAGGCTACCCGCCAGGATGACCCCATCGCACAGCAGGCTGAGTGCGGCGCAGGCGAACAGGGTCATGTGGTCGCTAGGGAACGAGGCATTAGCGGCGTGGGTCAGCCAGGCATGACCAAGTCCCATGACGAAGGGGCGAGGCATGGGCCATAGCAGGCCGATGGCCTGGGCCAATGCCAGGCCTGTTGCCATGACGAGCAAGGCCCGCAGCAACGCATTGCGTGTCACGGAATCGCCCCGGCACCAGAGCCACAGCAGGGCCAGCGGGAGCAGGAACAGCGGGACCGTGGCGACCAGTTGGGCCAGATGAATCAGTCCGGCGGGAGTGTCCGGGCGGGCATTGATGGAGATGAACAGGGATTGATTGAGGGCCTCCAGCAGATTGCTGGGGGCGGGCGGAAGCGCGCTTGGCATCGGGAGAGGACTGACAGGTGGCCGGGGATGAAGTCAGCGAGCCTATTCGCGGGAGTGTGAAGGACCCGTTAAGGCGCGGACAGCGGGCACTGCGGCGCGCGGAGAAATGGATGCGTCACAGATTGTCGAGATCGTCGCGCCGGGCCAGTTCGGCGAGGGCCTCGCGTGAGTCCAGCGGTAGCTCGCCACGGCCTTCGAGCACTTCGTGGAGGAAGCTCATGAACACCGTGTAGACGACTTCGCGGCCATCATCGTGGCGGACGACGAAGAAGGGCGCCGTGTCGACGCCATATTGCGCGGCAACCAGCCAGCCGGTGCTGGCGGGGTTGCGTTCGTCGGCGACGAGGGTGCGGTCGATGCGATCCAGGTAACCGCCCTTGACCAGACGTTCGTGGACTTCGCGACACTTGCGGCAGTCCTGGCCATCGGCCAGGACCTTCTTCACCAGGGTGATGCGCATGGGATCGGCTCCGCCGCAGGCTGGCAGGCGTCCGATCCTGGGCTGCGGGCTGACAAGGAAAATTCCATCAGCCGAGGGTAAGGCCTCAGGCCTTGCTGATCAAATTGCCGGCGTGCAGGCCGCACTCCTTCTGCGTGGCTTCCTCCCACCACCAGCGACCTTCGCGCTCGTGCTGGTTCGGCAGCACGGGGCGGGTGCAGGGTTCGCAACCGATGCTGATGAAACCGCGCTCGTGCAGGCTGTTGTAGGGGACTTCCAGCATGCGGATGTAAGCCCAGACTTCTTCGCTGCTCATGCTGGCCAGCGGGTTGAACTTGACCAGCGGTTTCTCCGGGGTGGAGAAGGCGCCATCCAGTTCGACCACCGCGACCTGGCTGCGGGTACCGGGGCTCTGGTCCTTGCGCTGGCCGGTGGCCCAGGCGGTCACGGTGGACAGCTTGCGCTTGAGTGGTTCGATCTTGCGGATGCCGCAGCATTCGCCGTGGCCGTCCTTGAAGAAGCTGAACAAGCCCTTTTCCTTGACGAACGGTTCCAGCAGGCGCGGGTCCGGGGTCATCACTTCGATGGCGATGCCGTAGTGCTCGCGGACCTGCTCGATGAAGCGGTAGGTCTCCGGGTGCAGGCGACCGGTGTCGAGGCTGAAAACCTTGACGTTCTTGTTGAGCTTCCAGGCCATGTCCACCAGCACCACGTCCTCGGCACCACTGAAGGAAATCCACAGGTCGTCGCCGAAGTGCTCGAAGGCAAGCTTCAGGATGTCCTGCGGGGATTTGCTGGCATAGCTCGCGGCGATTTCCGCGATATCGAACGGGAGGCTCATCAGGCGGTATTCCTAGTTTTAATGGCGCAAGGCGCTCTGTGGGCGCGATGGTAGCAAAGAGGTGAATATGCCCCTAAATAACCATCAGGAAGGTCGACTGTGGTGTTTGGGTATAAGTGCCGCGTTGCGCCGCTTGTGGCGAGCGGATAGAGTGCCGCCTCTCAAGTCAAACCTGCGGGGAAATCGTTCGTGGAAATCGCCTGTCTCGACCTGGAAGGGGTTCTGGTTCCGGAAATCTGGATCGCCTTCGCTGAAAAAACCGGTATCGAAGCGCTCAAGGCGACGACTCGCGATATTCCGGATTACGACGTGCTGATGAAGCAGCGTCTGCGCATCCTCGACGAACACGGCCTGAAGCTGTCCGACATCCAGGAAGTGATCGCCACCCTGAAGCCGCTGGAAGGCGCGGTGGAGTTCGTCGACTGGCTGCGCGAGCGCTTCCAGGTGGTGATCCTCTCCGACACCTTCTACGAATTCTCCCAGCCGCTGATGCGCCAGCTCGGTTTCCCGACCCTGCTGTGCCACAAGCTGATCACCGACGAGACCGATCGCGTCGTCAGCTACCAGCTGCGCCAGAAGGATCCGAAGCGTCAGTCGGTCATCGCCTTCAAGAGCCTGTACTACCGTGTGATCGCCGCTGGCGATTCCTACAACGACACCACCATGCTCTCCGAAGCCCACGCCGGCATCCTGTTCCACGCGCCGGACAACGTGATTCGCGAGTTCCCGCAGTTCCCGGCCGTGCACACCTATGAGGACCTGAAGAAGGAATTCCTCAAGGCGTCCAACCGCCAGCTCAGCCTGTAAGACTGGCTGTGACGAAAAAGCCCCGCTGATGCGGGGCTTTTTTTTGCGCGCTTTTTGTCGGGGAGGGCGATGCCTGTGATCGCGCGCACGGTGCATTCCTACAGATTTTCCAAGGTCCGCAGCAGCACGCCGACCTTGGTCAGCGACTCCTCGTACTCGTCCTCCCAGTTGGAGTCGGCCACGATGCCGCCGCCGGCCCAGCAGCTTGCCTGGCCGTCCTTCACCAGCACGGTGCGGATGGCGATGGAGCTGTCCATTTCTCCGCGCACATCGAGGTAGAGCAGGCTGCCGCAGTAGATGCTGCGCTGGGTCGGTTCCAGTTCGTCGATGATCTGCATGGCGCGGACCTTCGGCGCGCCGGTGATCGAGCCACCAGGGAAGCTGCCTTCGAGCAGGTCCAGCGCATCCTTGTCGCTGGCCAGTTCGCCACGCACGCTACTGACCAGGTGATGGACGTTGGGGTAGGTCTCCACGGCGAACAGCTCGGGCACGCTTACGCTGCCGGGGCGGCAACTGCGGCCCAGGTCGTTGCGCAGCAGATCGACGATCATCAGGTTCTCGGCGCGATCCTTCTCGCTGGCGAGCAGGGCATCGGCATTGGCCCGGTCGGCCTCGGGCGTGTCGCCGCGTGGGCGGGTGCCCTTGATCGGACGGGTTTCCACCTGATTGCCGTGGAGCTGGATGAAGCGCTCCGGCGACAGGCTGAGGACTGCGCCTTCAGGCAACGCCAGGTAGCCGGCAAAAGGCGTAGGACAGGCTTCGCGCAGGGCGCGATAGGCCAGCCAGGGCGAGCCGCTGCAGGGCGCGCGGAAGCGCTGGGTGTAGTTCACCTGGTAGCAGTCGCCAGCCAGGATGTAGCTGTGCACGCGCTCCAGCGCTGCGTGGTACTGCTCGCGGCTCAGGTCCGGGCGGAACGGTGCGGAGAGCCGGAAGGGCGGCACGGCGCGTTCGTCGTGAGCGCTGTCGAACAGGGCGATCAGGCGCTCCCGCTCCTTCACCGCCAGCGAGGGGTGGAACACCAGCTGACTGCTGAGTTCCTCGTGGTCGGTAATCAGCGCCCACGCATACAAGCCAAGGCGCGCATCGGGCAGGGCGAGGTCATTGAGGTTCGGTTCGGGCAGTCGCTCGATGCGACGGCCAAAGTCATAACCGAGATACCCGATCATTCCGCCGACGAATGGCAAAGTGCGATTGTCCGGGACCTTCGCCTCGCCCAGGCTCTGCAAGGCGGCTCTTGCGCGGGCGAAAAAGCTCTTGGCCGATTCGTCGGCGGTTGGTGCCAACTCTGCCAATGGCCAGGCGCTCAGAAGGTCATAGCGTCCACGTGTGGCAATGGGTCGGCCGGCGTCCAGGAGTACGGCGCCGGGTGCCCGATGGATCAGGGCGAAGCGGTCGCCCGGGTCTTCCCGGTAAGGAAGCGGGTACAAAAAACAGTCAGGCATGGGTAACAGCGTGCAGGCAAATGAGGTGAACAGGTCGGCTGAAGTGTCGATCCTAGAGCTATTTCTTCAGTTTACGTCGGAAAAGCATTCTGATAAGAAGTGACGAATCCCACGCGGACAGTGCTCCGTACCAACAACGATAATGACACAGGGATACAGGCCGTGGATGTAGTGCTCGAACCCGCAGCCGGCAGCCTTCTGCGCTCCAGATTAACACCCCCCCGGGTGCCTGCTGATTATTTGATTCGTCCCGAGGTCCAGAATGCCCTGGACCGTCATCCGTATGCCTCGATACTGTCGTTCTCGGCGCCCGCCGGTTTCGGCAAGACCACTGCACTGGCCGCGCTGGCCGGCAAGCGTGCAAGCGATGGTCACACGGTCGCCTGGCTTTCCCTGGAGGGCGACGACGACGATCCCGGCCGTTTCTGCCTGAAGCTCATCCAGGCCCTGGCCACTGCCGTGCCGGGTACCGGCGAGGATGCGCTGGGCTACGTACGCAACACCATGCGCGTGCCCGTGGTCGCGGTCATGGAAAGCCTGCTGATGGACCTCTCCCGCGACGAGCGCAAGGTCCTGCTGGTACTCGACGACCTGCATGAGATCACCCATTCCGACGTTTTCGCCGGTCTCAACCGCCTGGTGCAGTACGCGCCGCCCGGCCTCACCCTGGCCATCGGCAGCCGTTCCCAGCCGCCGCTGAACCTCGCCACCTGGCGCGCCAAGGGCCTGCTGCTGGAAATCGGCCAGGACGAGTTGCGCCTGTCCCGCGACGAAACCCGCGAGTACCTGGCCCGCGATGGCCTGCAACTCGAAGATAGCTGCCTGCAGTCGCTGCACAACCAGACCGAAGGTTGGATGGCGGGGGTTCACCTGGTCAGCCTGTGGTTGCGCCAGCAACCGGGTGCTCCGGAAGATCTCAAGCTGCTCAGCAGCGACAAGGCGGCGGTGGGTGATTACCTGTTGCGCGCGGTGTTCGAACGCCTGCCTGTCGACGTGCAGGACGCACTGCTGTCCCTGGGGATCGCCAACCGCCTGAATGGCGACCTGGCCAACACCCTGACCGGTCGCCAGGACGGCCAGGCGCTGCTGGAGCATCTGGACAGCATGCAGCTGTTCCTCCTGCCGCTGGACCGTGATCGCCAGTGGTACCGCTTCCACCAGCTGTTCGCCGATTTCCTCCGTGCACGCCTGCGCGAGCGTGATCCGGAGCGCTTCAAGCAACTGCATTTCAACGCCAGCCTGTGGTTCACCAACCACCATATGCCGACTCTGGCCATCGAGCACGCCTGCCTCGCCGAGGACCCGGAGATGCTCGCCGCGCTGGTGGACGGCTGCGGCCTGGAGCTGATCAACCGTGGCCAGCTCTACCTGATTTCGCGCTGGCGCCGGCACGTGCCGGACGAGATCGCCGAGCGTTATCCGATCCTGGTGCTCAGCGATGTCTGGACCCGCGCCACGGAGCTCAGCCTGCCCGAAGCCAACCGCATGATCGACGAGCTGCTGGCGCGCTGGGGCGACTCCCGCAGCAACGGCCCGATGGGCAATCAATATCTCTCGGCGCTGGCGGTGAAAGCCGTGCTGGCGCTGCAGAAGGACGACCTCGAGCAGTGCATCACGCTGGCGCGCAAGGTGGAGAGCCAACTGGGACAGAATTCGGCGTTCCTCGAAGGTGCCATCCTGCTGATCGCTGCCTTCGCCCAGGTTGTCCGTGGCCAGGCGGATCAGGCGCGTCGCCTGATGGGGCTGGCGCAACAGCGCAATCATTTCCTCGACGGTCGCTACCTGCACATGCAGCAGTGCACCATCGAAGTGGTGCTGGCGCTGGAGCAGGGCCACGTCAAGCAGGCGCAGATGCTCATCGAGCGTGTGCGCGAGCAGGCCATGCCGCTGTTCGACAAGCGCTCCCAGGCCCTGGCGCTGCCGGCCATCGCCGAGGCGCTGACGGCCTACTACCGCACCGAGCTGGACGGCCTGGAAGAGCGCCTGCGCTGGGCGCTGGGTCGGGTCGATGTGGTCAATCCCATCGATCTCTACGCCCAGGGCATGCAGTGCCTGGCGCGTATTCAGCGCCTTCAGGGGCGCGGCAAGGAGGCGTTGGCGACGCTTGGGCTGATGCAGACCCTGGCTTCGCGCAACCAGTCCTGGCGCTTCTTCGCCATGGCGGTGGGGGAAGAGATCAACCTGATCCTCCAGGAGACCGCCACCGACCGCTGCAAGCGCGCCGAACAGCGTCTCAAGGCGATCGACTGGGCCAAGCTCGCCAGCCACTACAAGCAGATGCCGTTCAATCCGGTGCTCTGGGTGCAGGGCATCAGCCGCGTGCGTCTGCTGCAGGCGCGAGGGCACTTCAGCGAGGCGTTGCACGAAATCACCCAGCTGCGCGGCATGCTGCAGCCGGGTTGGCACGGCCTGCAACGGCTGCGCCTGGACCTGCTGGCAGCCCTGAGCTACCAGCGCCTGGGCTACCAGGAACGTTCCCACAGCCTGCTCGGCCAATGTCTGGTCGGCGCCGAGCGGGAAGGGGTACGGAGCATTTTCATCGAGGAAGGCGAGGGGATTCGCCAGTTGCTGCAGCAGCTGGAATCCACCGAGCGACAACCGGCATTGCAGGTCTTCATTCGCGGAATGTTGACCGTCTGGCCGGGGCAGGAAGCACGCAGGTTGCCCGAGGTGCTCGAAGAAGGTCTGACCGACCGCGAGCGCGAGGTGGTATGCCTGGCGGCCCAGGGACTCTCCAACGAGGAGATCGGCCAGCAGCTGTCGCTGGCCCTGGGCACCGTCAAATGGCACCTGCACAACATCTACGAGAAGCTCAAGGTGCGCAATCGGACTCAAGCGATACGCCGTGCCCGCGAGCTGAGTCTGCTCTGACATGACGACCCTGACCACATTGCCGCAGCAGCCCATGCCGCTGCTGCGCACCAAGCTGTTTCCGCCACGCACCGACAGCGATTCGCTGCTGCCGCGTCGCGCCCTGATCGACCGCCTGTACGCCAATCGCCAGCAGCGCGTGCTGATCCTCAGCGCGCCGGCCGGCTTCGGCAAGAGCACCATCCTTAGCCTGTTTCGCCAGCGCTTGCTGGAGAGCGGTGCGCGGGTCGCCTGGATGTCCTGCGACGAGGGCGACAGCGAACCGCAGCGCCTGGTGCAGTACCTGGTGGCGAGCATCCGCAGCGTCGAGGCGGACTTCGGCACCAACACCTCGAACCTGCTGCAGTCGGACATGACCCTGCCGCTGGAAGGCATCATCGACGCCTTCCTTTCCGACCTGCGCCGCCTCGACGGGCCGATCTACCTGTTGCTCGACGACTTTCACCAGATTCGCCACCCGGCGCTGGCCCACGGTGCGCGCTACCTGATCGAGCACCTGCCGGACAACATCCGCCTGGTCACCAGCACCCGCTACCGTCCGCGCTTCCTGGTCGACGAGCCGGGGCTGGCACCCTGGGCCTTCTGCCTGAGCGGCGACGACCTGCGCCTGACCCGCGAGGAAACCGTCACCTTCCTCACCGAACTCAAGGGTCTGGCCCTGAGCGACAGTGAGCTCAAGCTGCTGCACAAGCGCACCGAGGGCTGGATCACCGCGCTGCATCTCGCGGCGCTGGCGCTGGCGCGCAACCCGGATCGTGCGGCGTTGCTCAAGGGGCTTTCCGGCACCGAGCGCGACCTTGCCGATTACCTCGCCGAGGACGTGCTGCGCAGCCTGCCCGAACCGCTGCAGCAATTCCTCGACCAGACCTCGGTGCTCGATGAGTTCTGCGCGGAGCTGTGCAACGCCCTGACCGGGCGCCGCGATGGGCTGGACATGCTGATGCGGCTGCAGAACGAGCAGTTGTTCATCATCCCGCTGGATGATCAGCGCGAGTGGTTCCGTTATCACCACCTGTTCGCCGAGTTCCTCCAGGGGCGCCTGGCGCGCAACTCCGATCCGACACCGTTGTTGCACGCCGCCGCGCGCTGGTGCGAAAGCCGCGACATGGCCGACCGTGCGATCAAGTACGCGCTGCGCGCCCGCGACTACGCCTTTGCTGCCGACCTGCTGGAGCGCCAGGGCGCGAAGCTGATCGCCGGCAACCGCGTCTACGGCATCCTCGGCATGCTCAGCAGCATCCCCGCCGAGGTGATCCGCGAGCACCCGGTGTTCCAGATTTTCTACGCCTGGCAGCTGGCCTTCGAGCAGAAGTTCGCCGAGGCCGAGGCGCTGATCGAAGAGCTCAGCGTCCGGCTGCTGCAGGGGCAGGGCAAGGTGCGTCACTTCGGCATGGCGGAACTGCTCGCCGTGGCCCAGGTGCTGAAGGCGCTGGTGCTGCTCTACCAGGACAAGCTGGAGGCCTGCCTGAAAGTGGCGCGCCAGTGGCTGGCGCTGGTGCCGGGCAACCAGCCGGTGTTCCGCGCCAGCCTGTCGTGCATCCAGGCGGCGGCCTATGCGCTGCTGGGTGACTACGCCGAGGCGGCCAATGCGATCGGCGTTGCCCGCGATTGCCTGCGCATGGCCGACAGTGAATACCTTCAGGTCGTCGTCAGCATGATCGAGGCGTTGATCTGCAAGGAGCGCGGCGAGCTGGAGCGCGGCCGGACCATCGCCGAAAGCGCGCGCAGCCGTGTGGAACGGGTCTTCGGCCGGCGCAGCCGGGTCGGCGGGCCGTTGTCGCTGGCCTATGCCGATCTGCTCTACGAGCAGGATCGCCACGCGGCGATCCTCGCCGAACTGCCGCTGGCGACCACCTGGCGCGACGTTGCCACGCCGGTGGAACTGATCAGTCGCGGCCAGTTGGTGATGGCCAAGGCACGATTCTTCGCCGGTGAGGCCGAACAAGGGTTGGCCCAGCTCGACGAATGGCTGGTTGGCCTGCAGTCGCCGGGCTACGAGCGCGTGCATGCGCTGGCCATGAGCTGCAAGGTGCAGCTGCTGCTGTGGATGCGCCGTCCCAACGAGGCCGAACGGGTATGCCTGCAGCTGGCGCGACACCTCTCCGGGCTCAACGCCGAACGCTATGCCGACGCCCATGCGGCGCTGGTGATGGCGGAGGCGCGTCTGGCGCTTTCCGAGCGCCATGCCGAGCGTGCGCAGCAGCGTCTGGAATCGTGCCTGGCGGGCTTTACCACGCCCTATCAGCGCGACCGGCGGCTGCGTCTTTCGCTGTTACTTTCTGTGGCGTATTGGCAGAAAGGTAACAGCGAAAAAGCCTTCGCCTTGTTCGCCCCCACCCTCGAGGAAGCCTGGAACCTGGGCTATCGACGCCTGTTCCAGGACGACGCCCTGTGGCTGCTGCCGCTCTGGGAGGCCTGGAAGGGGGCCGAGCCCAAGCGCGCGTCGGCCTGGCAAGGGGTGGCGGAAATGCTCCGCGAGCAGTGCCGGAGGCTTTCCGTGGATCCGGAAAGTTTCGATGAAAATCAAGATGTTAGCCATCGAGAGCGAGAGATCCTGCGGCTCGTGGCGGCAGGCTTGTCGAACCGGGACATCGCCCAGGCGGTGCATCTGTCGGAGGCCACCATCAAGTGGCATCTGCACAACCTGTTCGCCAAGCTCGGCGTGCGCAGTCGGACCCAGGCGGTACTCAAGGGGAAGAGTCTGGGGCTGCTCAGCGAAGCTTGAGTCGGAAGGTTGGTTTTGCGCCATCCCTTGGATGGGCTGGCAGGTTCACGGCGGGTCAGTAGCTTGGAGATCAGGACGCGAAGCTTCGTGCTTCACGAATCCATACCCGCGGCGCCTAAGGAAGAAGTCGGGGGTCTGGAAGATCGGCATCAGCCGGTCAACCTGCAGCGGGGTAGGACGCCCCTTGCAGTGCCTGGGGCAACCCCACCTGAACACTGGAGAGTTATAACAATGAAAATCAAGCAACTGGTTCTTGCAAGCGCAGTTCTGGCCGCTCCGTTCCTGGCACATGCCGACATGAAATCCATGGATGACGCTGCACTGTCCGGTATCACCGGCCAGGATGGCATCAGCATTTCCGGTACCTTCAACGCCTCCATTGGCTCTGTCACCTACAAGGACGCCGACACCAACGGCGGTTCCCTGGTCCTGCAGGGTATCCACCTGCCGAGCGTGACCATCGCCGACAACGCGCCGATGACCGTCGACGTGGTGAAAACCAACATCACTCCGGTTGGCGGCGGTACTGCCGTAGCCACCGAGCAACTGGCCATCGGCCTGCCCACCGTGACCGGCGACGTTACCATCGACGCCGTCAAGGTCGGCACCACTGGCGCCAGCATTGGCTCGCTGACCGTTTCCAACCTGAACCTGGCGGGTTCGACCGTGAAGGTCTGGGGTCACTGATCCCCAAGGTTGAAGCGCAGTACCCCTTGCCGGCGCCTGCCGGCAAGGGTCTTCCAGAATTGACTTCCAGTATTTGAAGCGAGGGGTGGGATGTTCGAGATTCTGCTGGGAAGCCTGCTGGGCCTGTTCGGTTTTACCCAGGCCGTGGATACCAAGCCGCAACAGCAGGGCACAGTGAACATCTCGCAGTCGCTCACGCCCAACGGTCCCTTCCGCGAGTCGATTCAGCTCGAGCCGATGAGCCAGGTGCAGTTCCGCAACGTCATCCGCCAGGCCTACGACTACAGCTGCGGCTCGGCAGCGCTGACCACGCTGCTGGACTATTACCTGGGCCGCAATCTGGAAGAGCGTCAGGTCATGGAAGGCCTGATCAAGTACGGCGAGGCCGACAAGATCGTCCAGCGCCGTGGATTCTCGCTTCTGGACATGAAGCGATATGCCGCTGCACTCGGCTACAAGAGTGGCGGCTTCCGTGCCGAGTTCTCCGACCTGGACTCGCTCGAACACCCGGCGCTGGTGCCGATCCACTATGCCGGTTTCAAGCATTTCGTCGTGGTCCGCGACGTCTACAACGACCACGTTTTCGTTGCCGATCCTGCCTTGGGCAACATCAGTTTCACCCGCGCCCGTTTCGAGGAAATCTGGGACCAGAACGTGCTCTTCGTCATCTACCCCAGCGGTCAGGAGCCCAAGAACGCCCTGGAGCTGCGCGAGGCCGACCTGCGCCTGGTGGACGACCGGACTGTCAGCCTGCTGGCGTTCCGCGAATTCCCGGAGATGAGCAAGATCACCCAGAACCAGATTGGCGAAGCCGCCACGAATGGAGACGTCCAGTACATCCGGCGCAAGTGACTGCCCGATCGGCCCATACGAATAAGAACAAGACCAGGGGATAGCAACATGGATTTCAAGGGGTTTGCGTGCGTTGCCGCTCTGGCCTTGCTGGTGAGCACCAGTGCCATGGCCGAAGAAGCGACAACCGAAGATGCGCGTGATGCATTGGCCAAGAAGGATTCCGACGCCGACAGCGCCAAGGCGCTGGAACAGGTATTCCAGGCCGCCGAGAAGAGCTACACGCTGCTCAAGAAGGGCGAGCGCCAACTGACCTACGGCTTCGACTACACCCTGATGCGCGATACGCGCCTGCAGGCTGTGCGCAGTGGTGAGAATGTCTACAGCGTGCTGGCCCAGAGCGAGGCGCAGCACACCTTCACCAACTCCTTCACCTTCGATTACGGCATCTGGGACAACCTGACCTTCAGCATGCGCCTGCCGTTCGTGGCGAAGTACGACACCGAACGCGACATTCATGCCTACAGCCTGGGCGATGTCTCCGCCACCCTGCGCTGGCAGCCCTGGGCCGCACGTCGCGGCGCTCCGGTCACCACGCTCTATGCGACCCTCGGCCTGCCCACGGGTGACAGCCCCTACAAGGGCAACGTGCAGGACGATGTCTCCACCGGCAACGGCTTCTACAGCCTGGGCGCCGGCGCCAACATGTCCTACGTGATCGACCCGGTCGTGCTCTATGGCTCGCTGGGTTACACCTACAACATGAAGGTCGACGACATCCACCAGAACCAGTACGGGGAAGAGCTGCAGAAGGTCGTCCCGGGGGACACCCTCAACTTCGCCATGGGCATGGCCTATGCGCTGTCCTACGACGTTTCCCTGGCCACCTCCTACCAGATGGCCTACTCGTTCAAGAACAAGTACTACTTCAATGACCGGACGGTAGAGGCGCCGGAGCAGACCAGCGCGATCATGAACTTCTCGCTCGGCCTGCGAACATCGCCCGACTACATCGTCAACGTGAACGCCGGTTTCGGTCTGACCGAAGACTCGCCGGATGTACTGCTGGGGGTTTCCCTTCCCCTGGATATCCAAGGCCTCAAAGCCCAGTAACCGACGAGCGACCACTACATGACTATGCGCATTTCGCCCCTCGCGGTGGCGATGGCAGGGGTAGGGTTTGGCTGGGCGACGCTCGCCAACGCCCAGTTGGCGAACGACCTGACCATCGGCAACCCCAAGGCCATGGCCATGGCCAACGCGGTCACGGCCGACTCGACCGGTATCGACGCGGTGCACTACAACCCTGCCGCCCTGACCAAGCTCAAGGGGCGCCAGACCCAGATCAAGCTGATCACCGGGGTGATGGATATCCGCGCCGGCTTCAAGGCGCCGTCGGACTACGGCTCTTCGGCCTTCGGCCTGGACGACGACCCGGTGGCCGGCGAGAACAGCCGCACCCTGACTCCGACCATGTACCTGCCGGGCCTCGGTGGCATGACCGACATGCCGCTGCTGGTGGCGCCGCTGGCGGGCCTGTCGATCAACCCGCCGGGTTCCAAGTTCACCTTCGCCACCAACGTCTATGCGCCCCAGGCGCTGGGCTATTCGCGCGACTCGGACAGCGACCCGGCGCGCTACGAAGGCCGTCGCGTCTCGTTGCAGCGCATCACCTACTTCTCGCCCTCGCTGGGCTACCAGGTCAACGATGATCTTTCCGTGGGGTTGAGTGTCGGTTTCTCCCACCAGGCGATGGCGCTGGACACCGACTTCCGCAATCCCGGCCTGCTCACCGGCCTGCTGCAGACCCTCCACGACACCACCTGCGTGCCGGGCGCCCAGGAAATCGTCGAACTGGTGTTCAACGTCTGCGGCGGCCGTATCGGCCCTTATGATTCGCTGGCCAACCTCAAGCTGGACATGCAGCAGACCCTCTCGCCCAGCTTCAACCTGGGCGTGCTGTGGGAACCCTATGACTGGTTCGCCTGGGGCGCGACCTACCAGAGTGAGTCGC